>JAQUZL010000001.1 GCA_028691385.1 Oscillospiraceae bacterium | reverse complement strand
CAGGTTGTGGTTTTGCCCTCATCGGGCATCGCGCTGGAAAAAATGATGGTTGGGCATTTTTCCTGATTGCAGGTAAACATCAGATTGGTGCGGATGGCCTTGTAGCTTTCCAACACGTGAAAAGGCACTTTGTCCAGAATCAAATTATTCCGCAGCGCGGCCGATTTTTTGTTTAATTTCTTTTTCATGACATCACTTATCCTCCGATTTGATCAGTGGCACGCTGCCAAAAACCGGAATATTGAAGCGCTTTGACAAATTCTCTTCGCACTTGACCCTTGTGTCAAGCAGTTCGCGCAAAACGAACAGCATGGCCGCCAGAATCAGACCCAGCAGCGCCGCCAACGCAATATTCTTTGTCAAACTCGGTGTAATGGGGACGGTCGGCAGCGTCGCACTGTCCACCACCTTGACCGCGCCCGCCTCTACGACCCGCATGATCTCCGACGGAGCAATCTCCAAAAAGGCATTGCAAATGCGCTGCGCATGCGCGGGGTTTTTGTTTTGGATGGACACGGAGAAAATCTCCGTGTCGTTGACAGGCGCTGCGGAAAACATTTCGCCGATCTGCTGCGCAGAATAGCCCAGGTTCACGTTCTCGGCAACCCGGGTCAGCGTTGCATTGCTGCGCAGCACAACGATATAGGTATCGACCAGCTTTTGCGAGGTCATAATATCGGTGGAGGTGATGGTTGTGCTTTGGTTGCGCCCCTCCGAATTGAACACGTACATGGAGCCGGTCGCCTGATAAACGGGCGTGACGCAGTAGTGGGTGATCAGTCCGGCCGCCGCGCCAAACAGCACCACAATCCCCAGAATCTGCAGCAGATGCCGGTACAAAATCTGCAAAATTTTTCGTAAATCAATTTCATATTCCATGCCATGATTCCTCACAGTCTCTTTTTCGTTGTGGGCATAGGCGCTTCCCTTTCGGATAGCGCTGTTCAGCGCCCCTCACGTTTGTTTTTATTATACATGATACTGCGCAATTTTTCCACTTTTTCTGTTTATTTTGCCTCTTTTTGTAAATATATGTCAATCATAAGCGGCGAAAATCCGACATTTTCTTCCTACTTCACAATCGGGACTCGATTGCGCGATGGTAACAACTGATTTTTTGGTTGCGCAATGCCACGGCCTGCATTATAATTGCTTCCACAGACCGCCGCAAAGCAAATTGCCGGACGGCCTGTGTCAATGTGAAAAACAATCGCGGAGGGTCGGACTATGATTGATGAAATGCTGTCCTATAACCGGACATTTGTGGAAAACAAGGGCTATTTGCCCTACGTCACCGACAAGTATCCCAACAAAAAAGTTGCCATTTTGACCTGCATGGACACCCGACTGGTGGAGCTGCTGCCGGCCGCGCTGGGCATTGCCAACGGCGATGTAAAAATGATCAAAAACGCCGGCGCGCTGGTCAGCAATCCCTTCGGCAGCACCGTGCGCAGCCTGCTCATCAGCGTTGTGGAGCTGGGCGTGCAGGAGATTATGGTGATCGGCCACACGGACTGCGGCGTGGCCAGCATCCACGCGGGCATGATGATTCAGCATTTGAAGGCCAGAGGGATCTCCCAGGAGCACATCGACATGATGCGTTACTGCGGCATTGATTTTGAAGCGTGGCTGCGCGGTTTTGAAACCGTGGAGGGCTCGGTGGCCGAAACCGTGGAGCTGCTGCGCAACCATCCGCTGATGCCGCGCGACGTCGTCATCCGCGGCTTTGTCATGAACACACAAACCGGCGCGCTCACCGCGCAATAACGTCCCATCCGATTTTTAGGCGGCGGCTGCCACAACGGCAGCCGCCGCCTTCATTTGCTTCGGCAAATTTTGCAAAGTTGCGTTGATTTTACCGGCATCGTAAGGTAAAATAAATAATGAGAAATTTTGACTTGGCACGCTGCGCCAATTTTGCTGCGCAGCGCGGTCCATGTTTGCATTTTTGCCGCGGTACGCGGCCATCCCTTGATGAAGTGGAGGCCTCATTATGCTTAAAACCATCCTGATTGTTGACGATCAGCAAATCAACCGCCGCATCCTGCAGAAGATTCTTTGCGACCAATACAAAATTCTGGAGGCAGAAAACGGAAAAGAAGCGCTGGCTATTTTAAAGCAGCCGTCCGCGCGGATTTCCGCCGTTCTTCTGGATCTCATCATGCCGGTGATGGATGGCTACGGCGTGCTCGAGGCCATGCGCAAAAGCCCCGACCTTTCGTCCATACCGGTCATTGTCGCATCGCAGACCGACAAAAGCGAAACCGAGGGAAGGGCGCTGGAGCTGGGCGCGCGCGATTTTATTCCCAAGCCCTATCATCCTGTTGTGCTGCGCAAGCGGCTTGCCAACCTCATTGAGCTGTATGAATCCAACGTCTGTATCATCCGCATTGAGCGCGACACGCTCACGGGACTGTTCACGCGGGACGCGTTTTACCGGCGCGCCACGCAGATTCTGGAGGATGATCCGTCCGGCTGCTATCATCTGGTCATCACGGACATTGAGCGGTTCAAGCTGGTCAACGACCGGTTCGGCACCACCGAGGGCGACAAGCTGCTGCGTTTTATCGGCAGCCGCCTTTCCGAAGCGGCTGTGCAGGCAGGCGGCATCTGCGCGCGGCTCAACGCCGACCACTTTGCCGCGCTGGTTCCAAAGGCGGCGCTGGACGAGGACGGCCTGCGCTGCCTCATCACGCAGGCGGAGCGGGATCTGGCGCTGTATCCGCTCAATATGAAAATCTCGCTGAAATTCGGCATTTATCCCGTCACCAACCGGGATGTGTCGGTGGATTTGATGTGCGACCGCGCCATGCTGGCTGCGGAAACGCTGAAAGGGCAGTATAAGTGTGCCAGCGCCTTCTATGATGATTCGTTGCGGCAAAAGCTGCTGCAGGAGCAGGAAATCACAAACTCCATGGCGCAGGCGCTGGCCGAGGGGCAATTTCAAGTGTATTTGCAGCCGAAGTACGACCTGTCCAGCGACCGAATTGCCGGCGCCGAGGCGCTGGTGCGCTGGGAGCATCCGAAGCTTGGCAATATGAACCCCGGCGCGTTTATCCCGCTGTTTGAGCGGAACGGATTTATCACGGAGCTGGACAGCTACGTTTGGGACAAAACCTGTGAAATCATGGAAAGCTGGATTCATCTCGGGCAAAAATATGTGCCGGTATCCGTCAATGTGTCCCGCAAGGACATCTATCAGGCCAATCTGCCGGGGATTTTGAGCGGCATTGTCGCCAAGCACGGCCTGCAGCCGAGCCAGCTCCATCTTGAAATCACGGAAACTGCCTATACCGAGAACCCCGAGCAGCTGATTGAGGTTGTCCGCACGCTGAAAAATCTGGGCTTCCCCATCGAAATGGATGATTTCGGCAGCGGCTATTCCTCCCTCAACATGCTCTCGGAGCTGCCCATTGATATTCTCAAGCTGGATATGCGCTTCATCCAAAAAGAAAACCAACGGGAAAACCGCCGCAATATCACAAGCTTCATCATCAGCCTTGCCAAATGGATGGATCTGCTGGTCGTGGCCGAGGGCGTTGAAACGCAGGAGCAGATTGACATGCTGCGCAACATGGACTGCAACTATGTGCAGGGCTATTACTATGCCAAGCCGATGCGCGCTGCGGACTTCACCGCGCTGCTGCTGGACGCCGCGCTTGCCGATCCTGTGAGCGCGAACCGGCTGCATCTGGAGTCGGAAGTGATCCATGTGAGTGAACGCGCCGGCAAGAAGTGCATGCTGATTGTGGACGACATGGAGCTGAACCGCGCCATCCTAACCCAGTGCTTTCAGGACGATTTCACCATTGTGGAAGCCGCCGACGGTCTTGCCGCCTACCGTTATATTGAAGATCATTTCGATGAGATTGCCGTGATTTTACTCGACCTGATCATGCCGGTCATGGATGGGTTTGCGCTGCTGAAAAAGCTGCAGGCCAACCCGCTGTTCAGCACCATCCCGGTCATCGTGTCCTCCCAGCCGGGTGAAGCAAGCGAGCGGCAAGCCTTTGAGCTGGGCGCAAGCGACTTTTTGCCCAAGCCCTTCAGTCCCGACATTGCGGTTCATCGGGTGCAGAACGTGCTTGCGCGCAGCACCGTGCAGATTCTGGAGCGGGAAAAGCGCATGCTCAGCAAGATGAAGCAGCTGGCGCTTGAGGCAAAGCTCGATCAGCTGACCGGTCTATACAACCGCATGGAGCTGGAGCGGCAGGTGCAGGCGTCCTTTAACCATGACCCAAATCTCAATGCCATATTTTACATGCTGGACATTGATAACTTCAAATCCATCAACGATCACTATGGCCACGAATACGGCGACGACGCCATTCGCTCGGTCGCCGAGCGGCTGCAGGCGCTGTTCCGCGAGGATGATCTTGTCTGCCGCATGGGCGGCGATGAATTTGCCGTTTTCGTGCGCGCCAAGCTCTCCACAAGTCAGATTGCCCAGCGCCTGGAGCGCATCCGCGAAAGCCTGCATTTTCAGCTGGGCGAAATGGAGATCACCTGCTCCATCGGCGCGAGCATCGCGCCGCAGTTCGGCAAGGACTATCAGACGCTGTACCACAACGCAGACATGTCCCTTTTGACCGCTAAGCGTCTGGGTAAAAACCGCTATCAGATTTACGGCGGCGAGATGGATCTGCCCGATCAGGTGCTCTATCGCAATATGGACTGGCTGCTGGACGAATCCAGCGACGCCATTTTGGTCTGCGATGCTGAATCCTATCGCCTGCACTATCTCAATGCCGTGGCCTGCTCCATGGCCAACATGGACAAGGCGCTGTGTCTGTCCAAGCCCTGCTATGAGGCGCTTTGGGGCAGAAGCAGTCCCTGCCCCCACTGCGTTCCCATTGATCGTCTGCCGCTGGAATACACGGAGCATGAGGTGTTTTCCGAGGAAACCGGCAGAAGCTACCTCATCAAGGAAAAGCGCATCATCTGGGGCAGCCGTCCGGCGCGCATTCAATATATTATGGACAACACCGTCCGCGCCAATCTGAATTTGCAGCTGAAAAGCATTCTCAACACGGTGCCGGGCGCGTTGTGCCTGTACCAGTGGGACGGCCACGGCCTTGTGACCTTGCAGACCAGCGACCAGCTGACGCGGATTATCGGCGCAAGCACAGATACCGCCTACCAAAACTCCTACAATCTCGCCGCGGATTTTGTCCATCCCGATGATGTGCAGATTGCGCGCGAGTCCATGCAGAAGCTGCTGCAAACGCACGCGCCGATCGACTGCATTTACCGCGTGATGCATCTGACGAAAAAGCAGTATATCTGGCTGCGCATGCAGGCCGCAGCCAAGGCGCAGCCGGATGGAACGCTGCTCATTTATGCGCTCTACACCGACATTACCGAGCTGCACCATGTGCGCGTGCAGCTGCAGGAGCAGCGCGATATGCTTGCCGCCGCCATGGAGCACAGCGGCATGCGCAGCTGGGTCTATGATTTTTCCATCCCCGGCATTTCCATGACGTGGCGCGCGCCTGCCGCCACGCGCCTGCCGGAGCCGCTGCCGGAGCAGGCGTCCATGCTGCAGGCGCTGCAAAATGGGCAAACGCACGTGACCAGGGATGTGCCCGTCACCACGCCGGAAAGCGGCGAAGCGCGCTGGCTGCGGATTCGCTATACCCTCATCAGCAAGGACGCCGCCGGTGCGCCCGCCAAGGCCATCGGCACTGCGCTGGACATCACCGAGCAAAAGCGCGCCGAGCAGCGCTTCCTCGAAGAAGCCGCCTACCTCAACGCGCTCTCGTCAAGTCTTGTTTCCTCCTTCCGCGTCAATGTGACCACCGGCGCAGTGGAAGAGGCGCACAGCTTTTTTCACATGATTGACGATCCAAAGGCCGTTTGCTTCAACGACGCGTCGTTCCGCGCCGTCTGCACCTATCTCATTCCGCTGGAGGCGGAGCGGGAACGCTGCATCGCCGCATTCTGCGCCACCCAACTGAAGCAGGATTATGCCAAGGGTCATCTGGAAAAGTCCCTTGAATTCCCCGCCTGCGTACCCGGCACGAAGCCGACCTGGTTTTCTTTGAAGGTCAAGCTGATGCCCAAGCCCGACACCGAGGAACTGATTGCCTTTTTCTCGTTCTGGGACATCGGCGCGGAAAAAGCGCTGCAGCAGGTGCTCGATCGGCTGCTGCAAACAGAATATGACTCCATCTGCCTGCTGGACGCCGAAACCGGCAAGCCGGAGATTCTCCACGGGCATAAGCTGCACGCAGTCGTCGCCGCGCAGGAGCAGCTGCATGATATTTCTGCGGGACTTGCCCAGTATATTCACCAGCGCTGCCGCCCGGAGGACGCCGCGCAAACGGTGGAAAAGCTCTCCCTTTCCACCGTGCGGCGCGCGCTCGCGCAGCAGGAGCTCTACACCGTCAACTATCAGGCGATTACCCCCGCCGGTCTGCACAGCATGCGCGCGAACTATCGGTATCTGGATTTGGCACGCACCACCATTCTCTGCTCCGTGCAGGATCGTACCAAGCTGCAAGAAAATTGAGGAGGCGTCCTATGCCCATCAGCACAGAAAACATGAAGAATTGCTTTGCGAACAGTCCCATCGCCATTGCCATTGCTGAAATCCTGCCAGACGCAGCCGGCGTACCTGCCGATCTCGTCTTTCGATACGCCAATGCCGCCTGCGCCGATTTGTTGGGCGAAAGCATGGACGCGCTCGCCGGAAAGTGCTTTACCGCGCTGTTTCCCACTGCCGATGACCGCCTGCCTCTCTATCTGGACACAGCGCGCAACGGCACGATGCACACGTTGACTGTGTATCGGCCCGATCTGGAAAAAAGTCTGGCTATTCGGTGCTATCCGATCGGCTCCGGTCTGTGCGCATACATGATTTCTGACGTCACCGGCATGGCAAGCCCGCAAGGCAGCCTGCTGCCGGAGTCAAGCGACTATGAAAAGATTTTGAGCCATCTGCCCGGCGGCGTCGCCGTCTATGACTGCACCGATTCGCTGCGCATGGTATACTGCAACGACGCCCTGTGCGAACTGGTCGGTTACCCACGCAAGGAATATCTGCTGGAATGTGTTAAAAGTCCACTTGCACGCATCCATCCGGACGATCTTTGCGACGTGCAGGCGTATCTCGCGCAGTTTGCCACCGCGAAAGCGCCCATGTCCAACATCCATCGGTATCTGCACAAGAATGGCGCTTACAAATGGCTGAAGGTCACATCCAGCGTGCTGCGCAAGAACGCGTCGCAATTGCTGGTCTATGCGGTGTTTCAGGATGTGGATCAGGAGATGCGCATGAAGGCCGCGCTGGAGGAACAGCAAAATAAGCTGGCCTTGGCAATCCAGCAGGCCAAGGTGCAGTATTGGGAATATGACATGCACACGGATACTGCCTACATCAGCGATTTTTCTCAGGGACTTTACCATCTGCCCGCCGTGATGACCGATTTCCCGGAGAGCTTTTTGAAAACCGGCGCAGTGCATCCGGACAGCGAGGAGGCTTACCGGCAATTGCACCGCGACCTCAAAAACGGCGCTTCGGATCTGGTGCAGGAAATCAAGCTGCGCGCCCAATCCGGTGAGGACGCGTTTGCCTGGGCCAAAATCCACTATTCCATCTTGCGTGACGCCGATGGCGCGCCTGTGCGCGCGATTGCCACGGCGTCCTCGGCCGACGAATACAAGGAAATGGAAGCGCAGTTTGTCACTGCCGCTTCGCAAGCCGGCGTTTCCGTCTGGATCTATGACATGAAGGATCGGCTTTTGCGGCGGAAAGGGAGCACGCCCAGCCTGTTTGGCCCGGTCGCGGTGGTGGAAAATGTCCCGGAGAGCCTGATTGCGCGCGGCTTGGTGCATCCGGACGACGCGGAAAAGCTGCGCATCCTGTGCCGCCGCCTGCGCAGCGGCGTCCGCTCCGTGTCCGACACGGTGCGCTGGCGCAGCTCTGCCAGCGACAACTACTGGTGGGAGCGGATTTGTTTCACCACGGTTTTTGACAAGGACGGCAATCCCCATCATGCCATCGGCAGTTTTCTGGACGTGTCTATCGAAAAATCTCTGGAACAAAAGTATCAGGAGGAGGTTGTGCTGCAAAACGCAGAGGGAAGCGCCAACCTTCTGGCCAAGATGCGCTCCAATGTTTCGCAAAACGTGGTGGAATTCTATCACGCCAGAGCAAACGCGAAAATTCCGGACGGAAAATTCACCCATGAGCAGGGCGCTGCGCTGATTGTCCAGTCCGCCTACACCGACGCGCAGCGCGAGCAGCTGCATGAAATGCTTGACCGCAGTCGGATGCTTGCCGCCTTTGTCGCCGGCGAAACCGAGCGCTCGATGGATTATCAGCGCAGGATGAACGACGGCTCCATCATCTGGGTGAACACCACCTTGAAGGTCTATCAGGCGCCGGAATCCAAGGACGTCATCATCTTCCTTTACTCCTATGACATCACCAAATCCAAGAACATGCAGACCATCATCAACAAGCTGGTCGATTTGGAGCACGAGCTGATTGCGGTGGTGGACGTCAAAACCCATCGCGTCACGCTGTGCGCAACCAGCGCCGAGCAGATTCCCAACCACCTTCGCGAAAATGAGATTTATTCCGACCGCTATGCGCAGCTTGCCCGGCAGCTGATTGTGCCGGAAGAGCTGGAGGACTGCCTGCAAAAGATGTGCATAGACACGGTGCTGCAGGCGCTGGAATCGCGCAGCACCTATTCGTGCACCTTCTCCGTCCGCGGTGAACCGGGCGGCATAGAATATCGGAAATGGACCTTTTCCTATCTTGACGAGAGCAAAAGCACCCTGTTCTATACCCGCAGCAACGTCACAGATCTGCTCACCGCGCAAAAGGTGCACCAGCAGGCACTGGAGGATGCGCTTTTGGCCGCCGAGCAGGCCAACGCCGCCAAAAGCGATTTTCTCTCCCGCATGAGCCATGAGATTCGCACGCCGATGAACGCCATTATCGGCATGTCCGCCATCGCCGCGCAATCCATCGGCGACGATGAGCAAATCGCCGACTGCATCTCAAAAATCGGCATCTCCTCCCGGTTCTTACTCTCGCTCATCAACGATATACTGGACATGAGCCGCATCGAAAGCGGCAAGGCGCTGCTCAAAAGCGAGCTGATTCCCTTCGAGGAGTTCATCAACGGCATCAACGCCATCTGCTATACCCAGGCGCAGACCAAAAACATCGACTATGAGTGCGTGGTGGACAACAATGTGGAGGCAAGCTACATCGGCGACGCCATGAAGCTGCAGCAAATCCTGATCAACATTTTGTCCAACGCCGTCAAGTTCACCCCCGAAAACGGCAAGGTTGCGCTGAGCGTACTGCAGCACAAAAAGGGCAAAAACGATGCGGTGATCCGCTTCGTGGTCAACGATACCGGCTGCGGCATCTCCGACGAATTTCTGCCGCATCTGTTCGAGCCGTTTTCGCAGGAGCATACCGGCGCGACCACCATGTACGGCGGCACGGGGCTGGGTCTTGCCATCTGCAAAAATCTGGTGGCGATGATGGACGGCAAAATCAACGTGCGCAGCATTGCAGGCGTCGGCTCTGAGTTCACCGTGGAGGTGAAGCTCGGCATCACCGAGGAAACCAGACTGCGCAACGCGCAAAAGGAACACCACAACTTCTCCGAGCTGCGCGCGCTGGTGGTGGACGACGACGTCATCGTCTGCGAGCACGCCATGATCACGCTCAAGGAAATCGGCCTGAAGGCGGAATGGGTGGACAGCGGCGCCAAGGCCGTGTTGCAGGTACGGCAAAAATGGGCCAACAAGGAATTTTACGACCTGATTCTGGTGGACTGGAAAATGCCGGACATGGACGGCATTGAAACCGCCCGGCAAATTCGCAAAATTGTCGGCCCGGACGTGACCATCATCATCATGACCGCCTACGACTGGTCGTCCATTGAGCATGAAGCCAAGCTCGCCGGCGTCAATCTGCTGATGAGCAAGCCTATGTTCAAGTCCTCGCTGATTTCCGCCTTTGAAAAGGTGTTTTACGACAAGGAAACTGCAAACGAACCGACGCTGGAGGAATTCGACTTCACCGGACGGCGCGTGCTGCTGGCCGAGGATCATCCCCTCAATGTGGAGGTGGCGACCCGCCTGCTTGCCTACAAGGGCTTTCAGGTGGATCAAGCCGAAAACGGCCTGCGTGCCATGGAGCTGTTTGCCGGTTCTCCCGTCGGCTATTATGACGCCATCCTGATGGATATTCGCATGCCCCAGATGGACGGCCTGCAGGCCGCCTACAACATTCGTCACTGGCGTAAGGACGACGCCAAAACCGTTCCCATCATCGCCATGACCGCCAACGCCTTTGAGGACGATATTCAAAAGTCCCGGGCGGCTGGCATGAACGCGCATCTGGCAAAGCCCATTGAACCGGCACTGCTCTACCGCACATTAATGGAGCAAATTTCCAAGCATGAGCCGCCCAACCCCGCTGAAAAATTTTAATGAGTTGCAGCTTACAGCCATCGCGGTTGCGGACGGCGTGTCCAGCGCTCCAGCGGTTCTGCGAAAACAGCAGACATGTGGAATGCCCCCTGATTTCAACTGAAATCAGGGGGCATTTTTTATTCCGCTTCTTCCTGTTCGGGGGGCTTGATATAGCCCTTTCGCTGATAGACCTGCCGTTTCCGCACAAACGTGGAGCTGTCCATTTCCAGGCTCTTGGCCGCCGTGCGGACATTTTTATACTTGGCGTAGGACTGGACAATATAGTCCGCCTCGATCTTTTCCAGCTCCATCTTCAAATCAAAATGATCCGGCAGCTCATTGAGCGCGTCCGCCGTCTGCTGCATGGAGCTGTCCATAAACAAGTCCTGCAGCTTGATATACTGATTGTCGCTCATGATGACCGCGCGGTGCACCATGATCTTCATCTCCCGAATATTGCCCGGCCAGTCGTACATCATCAGGCGAGTATAGGCGCTTTTTTCAAAGCGCTTTTCCAAATGGTAGCGCTGATTATAGTCGTTGAGAAAGTAATTGAGCAGCGGAACAATGTCGTTCCGCTTCTCCTTGAGCGGCGGGAGATTGATGGAAAAGGCGCTCAGCACAAAATACCACTCCCGCGCGATGTTGGGGCATTTGTCCAGCTCCGCCTCGGTCAGCACGCTGCCAATCACAAAGCGGACATTGACATGCTTGCGCCTGCCGCACGCCGTCACCAGCGCGCCGGTGTGAATCAGCTCCAGCAGCTTGACCTGCAGCGCGATGGACACATCCTGCAGCTCGCCGATATAGGCTGTGCCGCCGTTGTTCTCCTCCAGAATCCCGGGATGGTAGTGCTCCGCTTCATCGGTATAGCCGAACAGTTTGCGTTCGGCGTCCGGGGAAAGCAGCATGCTCGAATAGATGTGCAAAAACGGTTTTTCCGCCCGCGCAGAATGCCGGTGAATATACCGCGCCACATTTTCCTTGCCAATGCCCCGAGGGCCATGCAAAAACACCAGCTCATCGGTCGCGGCTACGCGCTGCGCCGCATGATAGATACTGATGGTCTTGCTGTCCACGGCCACAATTTCGTTGTCCGAAAAAATGGCGGTTTTCAGCTTGGTGAGTTCCTTATAGTGCCGGCTGTTGCGGTGTTCGACGCCTTTGAGATTATCAAGCATGCCGTTGAGATCCCGCATATCCATGATACAGGTGACCACGCCCAGCAGCTGCTCGTTATCGTCAAAGATGGGCGTGCTGTTGGCATAGGCTTCCACATTGGAGCTAAACACCTGCGCCATGGACACGGGCTTACCGATGCGGATTGCCTCTGCCGTGGCGCTGGCGGACAAAATGCCGTCATCGACCAGCTGCTGAATGTTTTTTCCAATCAGCTCCTGTTTTGAAAGACCCGAAATCGCCTCGTATTTTTGATTAACCTGCAGGATGACCCCTGCAGCATCCGTAATCAGCATCCCCTCATAGGAATGCTCCGCAAACGTCTGGTACAGTCCCAGACGCTTTGTTGCATAATCGGTTGTTGTTTCCATGAAGAAGTTACCCATACCCTTCCATAATTATGTGTTCCTTCCGCCTCCGTCCTTAAATTTATCATATTTGTATTTTTTTTGCAACGCATAAAAAAAATTCGCATCAGATTGTGTTAGAAATGAACCGCTCGCAATACATTGTTGATCGCGTCCGGCAATTTTGCTATAAGGCGTCAATTGTATTTGTATGTTTTATACCATTCGTCGCAGGATGTCACTGCGAAATATACACGTTTTGTACAATATTGCTCACAATCGTCTTACGATTTGTAAATGTTGCATAATTGCATCATTGCCATATTCTTGTTGCAAAAATAAAACAAGTGATGTATACTAGTCTTGTAATTTAAGAGTAAGTGAACCAGCAATTCCAGATGGAAGGAGGTCGATACTCATGGCGCTGTAATGGGCGCACCGCAAAAGAGCATGTATTGTGGTCGTTGGCGTCCGCAATACACTCCCTCATGCTCAATTGTTTTCTGCGCCCAACGGAACCGATGCAGCAATGGATGCAGCGTCAACTATCGGCTCAGCAGTTTTGTACAGACCGATCGTGGTTCCGCGATTTTTCGGCAGCAAAGCAGCATCCTGTCACAATCGCATTTTTTGTATTGAGAAAGGAAGAAAAACATGAAAAAAGCAATTTCGATTCTTTGTCTGGTAGCCCTCGTTCTGAGCATCTGCGCCGGCTGCGGCGGCTCCACCACAACCACCACACCCCCCGCAAGCACTTCCTCCGACGCGACCACCACAGCCCCCGCTGCCGACGCCGGCACGGATGATACCGTATACACCTTCAAGTGGGCGCACGTTTCCCCCGAAAAGGGCGACAAGCAGGGCGACGCAATTCTGGAAACCATTGATGCGCTGACCGAGAAATCCAACGGCCGCATCGAAATCCAGTACTACCCGGCTTCCGAGCTTGGCAGCGAGGACGAAATCTTCGAGGGCATCCAGATGGGCACCATCGACATCGGCACCCTGTCCTGCGGCTCCATGAGCAACTTTGTTCCGGATCTGGCTGCAACCACCATCCCGTTCCTGTTCCGTGACCGTCACGAAGCATGGGACTTCTTTGACAGCGACTGCGCAAGCTACCTTTCCGACTGCGTCTACAACAAGACCGGCGTCCGTGTGCTTGGTTGGGCCGAGAACGGCCTGCGCTGCTTCTCCTCCACCAAAAAGCAGATCAAGTCCCCGGCAGATCTGACCGGCATGCGCATCCGCACCCAGCAGAACCCGGTCACCATGGAAATGGTCACCGCCATGGGCGGCAACCCGCAGGCAATTGCCTTCTCCGAGCTGTACACCGCACTGCAGCAGGGCACTGTTGACGCGCAGGAAAACCCGCCGTCCTTGATCTTCACGCAGGGTCTGTATGAGGTTACCCCGTACCTGACGCTTGACTACCATGTGTACGACTTCCTCGGCGTGTTCATGAACGAGACCGCGCTGAACAAGCTGCCGGACGACCTCAAGACCGTCTTTAACGAGTGTATTGCCGACTTCGTGGTTCGTGAGCGTCAGCTCTCGGAAGAGTATGATACCCGCGACATCAAGAACATGGAAGACAACGGCGTGACCGTCTACACCCCGACCGCCGATGAGCATCAGGCGTTTGTTGATTCCACCGTCAACGTTGTCGATACCGTTCGCGGCATCGCAGGTGACGAGGCTGTTGACAAGGTCATGGCACAGCTCGAAACGCTGCGCGGCTAAGTACATCTTACCATGCGCAAGGGTGAAAGCGTCCCTTTCGCCCTTGCGCATCCTCTATCATTGGCATTGTCTGACAGGCAGTAATGCCATTGCCAACCTTGTTACCTAGACAATGCAGGCGCTGATAGGAATCGCACTTTCATTCCAAATTAGTACAGTTTTTACTCGATCCTGCAATAGGAGGGACTCCAATATGCCAAAATTTTTAACGGCAATTGACCGGGTAATGGATGTGTTTGAAAAATATATCGTCGGATTTGCCACCATTGCAATCGCGATTATTATGTTTATCAACGTCATTCTCCGTAACTTTGCCGGCGGCGGCCTTGCTTGGGCGTTTGAGGCCAGCTCATACCTCAACATGGTTGCCGTCTTTATTGCCGCTGGCGCTGGTTTCAAATATGGCACCCACGTCGGCGTTTCGGTTGTGGTCGATTATGTCATTCCGAAAAAGCTCCATAAATTTTCGACGCTAATCACCCAGCTTCTCATTCTCGCGTTCACTGTGATGTTCTGCGCATTTGCATTCAAAATGGCAGTTTATCAGCTGGCTCAAAATCAGCTCAGCTCCACCATGCGTATGCCCATCGGCTATCTGTACGGCGTCATCGGCGTCGGCATGGCAGACGGCGCCATCCGCGTGATTATGGAAATTGTAAAGCTATTTTACCCGCATAAAGAAGAATTGAAACCGGAAGGAGGCGCTGCAGCATGCTGACCATTCTGGTTGTTTCCCTGATTGTTCTGATTCTGCTCAATGTGCCGATTGCCTGCTGCCTTGGCCTTTCCTCCACATTTGCACTGCTCTCGAACGGCACCAACGTGCAGGTCATTGTGCAGCGCGTGTTCCGTGGCTGCGACTCCACTACGCTGCTGGCAATCCCCCTGTTTATCTTTGCAGGTAAAATCATGGAGCGCGGCGGCATCTCCCGCCGTCTGGTCGACTTTTGCTATGCGATGTTCGGCTGGATTCACGGCTCGCTCGCCATCGTATGTGTCGTCGGCTGCATGTTCTTTGCCGCGCTGTCCGGCTCTGCGCCGGCCACCGTCGTTGCAATCGGCAGCATCTGCGCGCCGATCATGATTGACGACGGCTACCCTGTACATTTCTCCGTCACGCTGCCCGCCGCAGCCGGCTGTATCGGCGTCATCATTCCGCCGTCGATTCCGTTCGTGAACTACGCGGTGCTGTCCGGCGTTTCCATTCAGGACATGTTCACCGCCGGTTTCATTCCCGGCATCGGCATGGGTCTGATCCTCATTGCCTACTCGTACATCATGGCGAGAAAGCATCATTGGGGCGGCGATCCCATCCCCTTCAATTTCAAAAAACTCGGCTCCACCTTCAAGCGTTCCATTCTTGCCCTGCTGTTCCCGATCATCATTCTGGGCGGCATCTATTCCGGTCTGTTCACGCCGACCGAATCGGCAGCAGTTGCCTGCATCTACGGCATCATTGTCGCCTGCATGTGCTATCGGGACTTGGGCTTCAAGGAACTGCCCACCGTCGCCTTTGAGGGCGGCAAAACCAACGCAATGATCTTCCTGATTGTTGCCACAGCCAACATCTTCAGCTGGATTCTGACCACCGAGCAGGTGCCGGCAAAGCTGTCCGCCTTCATCATGGGCGTCACCAACAGTCCGTTTGTCATTCTGCTCATTATCAACGTCCTGCTGCTGATCAACGGCTGCTTCATGGAAATGACGGCGTCCACCTTTATCTACGTGCCGATTCTGCTGCCGCTGATTCAGGCAAGCGGCATCAACCTGGTCCAGTTCGGCGTCATGTTTGTTCTGAACTGCACACTGGGTCTTTTGACCCCGCCGCTGGGCGTCAACCTCTTCCTGGCCACCGGCCTTGACAAGAGAGCGAGGTTTGGCAGCGTCTGCAAAGAGGTCTTGCCCATGTTTGGGTTACTGCTGGTGATTCTGGCGCTGGTTACCTACTGGCCGGCATTTACCACAATTCTGATCAGCGGTTCGTAACCCAACGAACACCATCCATCAATTGCCGGAAAGGAGCATTTCGATGCAGCAAAAAGGGATTCAAAAAGCATGCAAGCAGTCCATTGCGGACAGAAAACCGCGTGCCGGCCGCAATGAGAAATATTATCCCCTCGTGTTTTTCGTTCTGTTCCCATTGGCCGGCGGTTGTGCCGCAATGGAATACCAGCTGTTTCACGCAAACATCGGCATTGGCGCGCTGCTCGGCCTTGCAGTCGGCGCTGTGTGCTATTTCGCGTGGCGCCGCATCCTCTCGCATGATGCGTAAAATGCGCTGTTTCGCGGAAACAGCCGGAAGAGATTTGGAATAAAAAAGTGGGACGCAGCAGCGTCCCACTTTTTTGCTGTTTTGGGAATGTGTAAGAAAGCGCAACACGGTCATGATGAACGGCGGCGCGTTCACAAATCCTTTCCTTTCCTGCCGTTTCGTGGTAAAATAACCGGGAACAGATCCTTACCCAATGCATCGGCACAATCGGCGCTCCGGCAGCGCCGCCATGTGCCCGCAAAACGCTCTGCGTTCGTGGTATGATCATTGCAAGAAAGAAGGGACTTCCCATGGAACAGCAGCCCCACAAGCGGCGCACGCGCTATCGCGGCACGCATCCGCGCAATTTTGAGGAAAAATACAAAGAGCTGAATCCCGCGCGCTACGCGGACGACGTAGCGCACGTCATCGCCTCCGGCAAAACACCGGCGGGGATGCACATTCCCATTATGGTGGATGAGATTTTGGGCGTTCTGGATATTCGCCCCGGCGAAACCGGCCTCGACGCCACCCTTGGCTATGGCGGCCACACGCAGAAGATGCTGGAAAAGCTGGGCGGCGACGGCCACCTCTATGCCACGGACATTGACCCCATCGAGTCGGCAAAAACGCTGGCGCGCCTGCGCGCGCTCGGCTATGGGGCGGAAATTTTCACCCTGCAAAACCGGAATTTCGCAGACCTCGATCAGGTTGCGCCCGGCAAGCCCTTTGATTTTGTGCTGGCAGACCTCGGCGTATCGTCCATGCAGATTGACAATCCCGCGCGCGGTTTTTCCTTCAAAACCGACGGCCCGCTGGATTTGCGGCTGAATCCCACCACCGGCGATACCGCCGCGGCGCGGCTGAAATCCCTCAGCGAGGACGAGCTGGCCAACATGCTGGCGGAAAATGCGGACGAGCCATATGCCGACGAGATTGCGCGCGCCATTGCCGCCACCCTGCGCCGCGGCGCGGATATTGAAACCACCCGGCAGCTGGTAGCCTGCATTGAGGGCGCGCTCACCTTCCTGCCCGCTGCCCAGCGCCCGCAGCTGCTGAAAAAATCCTGCCAGCGCACCTTTCAGGCGCTGCGCATTGACGTGAACAGCGAGTTCGAGGTACTCTATACGTTTCTGGAAAAGTTGCCGCAGGTGCTATCTCCCGGCGGGCGCGCCGCGATCCTGACGTTCCACTCCGGCGAGGATCGTCTGGTGAAAAAGGCGTTTAAGCACGGCCTGCAGAGCGGCGTCTATCGGGAAATCTCCGCTGACGTGATTCGTCCCTCCGCCGCCGAGTGCTATCGCAATCCCCGCGCCCACTCCACCAAGCTGCGCTGGGCCATCCGCGCAAACTAACGCGGCGTTACAATAATTTTACAGATTTTTTACTGCAAAACGCTTTCCTTTTGACGTGCATTTGCTATACTGATTAAGGTAAGAATATCTGTAGAAAGACGGCGTCTGGCAGACGCTTGGAGGCAAAAAAATGATTACTTTTGAATCAATTAAAGGAAATCCCGCAATCAGTACCTATATCACCAAGGCCGATGAATCGCTGATTGCCCTCGGCTTTACCGAGCACAGCTTTGCCCATGTTGGCACAGTGGCAGTTGGCAGCAAGTATATTTTGGAAACGCTGAACTATCCGCAGCGCACCGTGGAGCTGGTGCAGATTGCCGCGTGGCTGCACGATATTGGCAATCTGGTCAACCGCGTTGACCACTCCCAATCCGGCGCGGTCATGGCGTTCCGCATTCTGACCGACTTGGGCATGGATCCCGGCGAGCTGGCGGAGATTGTGGCGGCCATCGGCAACCACGACGAGGGCACCGGCACGCCGGTCAGCCCCATGGCCGCCGCGCTGATTTTGGCGGACAAGTCCGATGTGCGCCGCAGCCGCGTGCGCAACATCGACCCGGCCAAGTTTGACATTCATGACCGCGTCAACTACTCGGTCAAAAAGTCAGAGCTGAAAATCAACGAAAACCATACGCTCATCAAGCTGAAGCTGTCGGTTGACACCCACTACGGCTCGGTGATGGACTATTTTGAGATTTTTATGGATCGTATGCTGCTGTGCCGCAAGGCTGCGGACAAGTTGGGTCTGCAGTTTAAGCTGATGATCAACGAACTGCAGCTCATCTGAGCAGAAAAAAGCAGGCCGAATCGCAATGCGATTTGGCCTGCTTTTTCTGTATTCCGGTTTGTATTAATAATGATCGTGCTTGTTGCTCTTTCTCCACAGACCGGCCTTTTCGGCGTCTTTGATGAGTCCGTCGCGAAAATCCGGGTGCGCAAGCGAAACCACGGCTTCCGCGCGCTCCCAGGTGGACAAGCCCTTGAGATTCTTGCAGCCATACTCGGTGACCACATAGAAGGTGTGGTGACGCGGCACGGATACGCAGGTGCCCGGCACAAACTGGCTGACAATTCTGGACTCCAGATGTGCCTTGCCCTCTTTATCCTTGCGGGTGGCGGTGGAATTCATGCAGACAAAGCCCTTGCCGCCCTCGGAGAGGAACGCGCCATAGATGAAGTCCCACTGGCCGCCAACGCCGGAAATCTGCTTATTGCCCACCGACTCGGAGGAAACCTGCGAGAACAAATCCACGTGCAGGCAGTTGTTGACGGCGAACACCTTCGGGTTTTTGCCAATCGTATACGGGTCGTTGGTATAGTTAGACGGCAGCTTCAGCGCCGTTTCGTTGCGGTTGAGGAAGTCGTACAGCTCGGAAGAACCCATGGCGAAGGTATAGACCATCTGACCCTTGTTGATGGCCTTGCACTTGTTGGTCACCTTGCCGGCCTGATAGAGCTTCATGAACGCGTCCATCATCATTTCCGTGTGAACACCCAAGTCCTTGACGTCGGAATCCACGATAAACTCGCCGACCTTGTTGGGGATACCGCCGATGCCCAGCTGCAGGCAGCAGCCGTCCTCCAGCTCGTTCATCAGCAGGTGGGCGATCTTGATGTCAGCATCGTTGGACGGCACCTTCGGCAGGGACTCCAGCGGCTGATTGTCGCTCATGACGACAGATTCCACCTGTGAGATGTGGAACGACGCGGTGGAGCCGCCGTAGCAATATGGGATGTTGTTGTTGACCTCCACGATGATGTGGTCGCAGTTGTCAATGAGCGCCTGCGAGTTGGAGCAGGTCGTGGAGAGGTTAAAATAGCCGTGCTCATCCATCGGGCACACCGAGATAAACGCAACATTGCGATGATGTCCCATGGTCATGGCCTTGATGTTTTCTTCATAGCTGCCCACCATATAATAAGAGCCCTGACGGCGGGAGTACGGGGAGAGGGAACGGTCGTTGATGTCAAACACCTCGCCGTCCGGATCTGCCTTTCGAATTTCGGTGTCAAAACGCAGCGTGCAGGCCTCAATATGGATGTCATGCAGCTCATTTTTGCGCTTTGCCAGCGCGCGATCCAACGTCGGCGTAATGGTGACGAACTCACCATAGCTGATCCAATCGCCGTCCTTGACCACCTTGACCGCCTCGTCTGCGGTTTTCAGTTTTCTCTGATATTCCTGTTCAAATTCTGTCATAAGATATGTCCTCCTTTGCGCCATCTCCGGGCGCAGATTCACCGCAGCATGGTACTGCGGCTCGAACGGTATTAAAATTTGCAGCCAGCCGAGCCTGCGTCTGCGTTCTGCTCACCGCCGGGCGCTGCGCGAATTTCGCGGTTCCGAGGGTGTTGACGCATCTCACTTTTTCTTTCCCGGGGTTCATAAATGGTGTTCGGATCTTCGGCAACCCGCGATGCATCAGGCCAAACACCATACTTGCCAGTTATAGAGCAAATTGCGTGCCAATTTGCCGACGTGCCGCTTTTTCGTGCACTGTATCCAAAGCCAAGCTTGCAATTTGTATAACTTGCACGTAATCCAAGTGTATCGCGGTGTTCCACCCTCCTGTATTTTCCAGCAGTGTTCCGTCAAAAAAGAACAGAGTGTATCGTTTGATACACTCTGTTCTTTTTACCCCGGATGATACAGCCTGCGGCTGCATCCCAATACTGGATGCAGCCGCGCCGATTATTTTTTAATATTGTATAATGCCATGCGGCGATACACCGTGGCGCGGGTCGCCCCGGTGGCCGCCGAAACCAGACTGATGTTCCAGTGGCACTGCGCAAGCAGCGCGCGCAGCGCGTCCGCATCATAGAGCATATCCCGCTTGGTCGCCGCCGCAGGCGCAATCGCCGGCGCAACCGGAAGCGCAGTCGGCGGCGGGCTCGGCACCTGCGCCGGGCTGCGCCGATGCAGCACCGCATCCGGCAGCAAATCCGCAGTGATGGACGCGGTTTTTGTCAGCGCCACGCACCGCTCGATACAGTTGCGCAGCTCGCGGATATTCCCCGGCCAGCCGTACTGCAAAATAAGCTGCATGGCCTCGTCGGTCACGTGAGTCACCGCTTTTCCATATTTCCGCCCCAGAACCCCCATAAAATGGGTTGCCAGCAAGCCAATATCCTCCTGCCGCTCCCGCAGGGCCATGAGATTCAGCGAAAACACGTTCAGCCGGTAATATAGATCCTCGCGGAAGCGCCCCGCCCGTACCTCCTCGAGCAAATTTTTGTTGGTGGCACAAATGATGCGGACATTGATGGGAATCTGGCTCTGGTCGCCCACGCGGTGGATGGTGCGCGATTCCAGCGCGCGCAGCAGCACCGGCTGCATCTCCAGCGGCAGCTCACCGATCTCATCGAGGAAGATTGTGCCTTCGTTGGCCATCTCAAACTGGCCGATCTTGCCGCCCTTTTTCGCGCCGGTAAACGCGCCCTCCACGTAGCCAAACAGCTCTGTGTTGATCAGCTCCTTGGGAATCGCGCCGCAGTTGATGGGCACAAACGGCCCATAGTGCCGGGCGCTGTAGTTATGGATTGCCTGGGCAAACACGTCCTTACCGGTGCCGCTTTCGCCCAGCAGCAGCACGTTGGAGTCCGTTTCGGCAATGGATTTTGCCGTTTCCACCAGATGCCGAAACGGCAGCGACGCGCCCACGATGGTGTCAAAGGTGCTCAGCGCCTTGGTAGCCGTCAGCTTTTGCGCCAGCTTGTCCATCCGGTCGCGCTCGTTGACAATCAGCAGCTTTTCCTTGACGCCGCCGCTTTCAATCTGGCGGCAGGTCAGGATGCACGGCACCACCGTGTCGCGATATTGCAGCTTCGTCACATAATCCGTGAAGGTGCCGCCATCGGAGAGCGAGCGCAGCAGCATTTTGTTGGGCAGCAGGTCGCCGATGTCCACGTTCATCAGCTCGTCCGCGCGCACGTTCATAATGCCGCACAGTCGCCGGTTCAGGTAGGTGATCCGGTTGAAGCTGTTGAGCACCATCAGTCCCTCCGAAACGGAGCTCATAATCACATTTTTATGCTGATTGCTCTGCTGCAGCTCACTGCGGGATTGGCGCAGCTGCAGCTGTTTTTCGATGGCGTAGGCCGCCATGGTAATCATGCCAAGGGTATGAAAATGCTGGTGCTCGGCCAGATTTGTGATGGAAATCGCGCCGATCAGCTTGCCGTCCGGGTCATGAATCGGCGCGCCCGCGCCGGCAAAATGGTGGGGAAAGATGCAGTAATGCTCATATCCGTCGACCCGTGCGGGGCGGTTCTCGGCAAGCGACGTGCCAATGGGGTTGTTGCCCATGCTCTGCTCGCTCCAATTGGTATAGGTGATGTCGTCCACCGGGTCGATGGAGGCCAAATTGCCGCTGACCGCCAAAAGCCAGCCGTCCAGATCGCTGACTGCCACAAAAATCTTCTCGTCCTTGCTGATAAATTGATACAGATAATCAATGGCCGGGATGCTGACCTTGAGCAACGCCTCATTGTCCTTCAGCCGCCGCTGCAGCGCCTGCTGGTCGGTCAGGCGCACCGCCTTGGCGCAGTACGGATCGGTGCCCAGCGCGCGACAATGCTCCCACTGCTTGAGAATGCGCGCGCTGATGCGCCCGGTGACGTCGCGTCCGGCAAGGAAATCCTTCCAGACCGTTTTCATCTGTTTTTGCAGCGCCACATTGCCCGGTGAAACCGGCGCTGCGGCCAGCTGCTCCGGGAAGTGTTCAAAATCCACTGCGCTCGCCCCTTTCTTTGCTGTCATTATACCGGGTAGTGTTTCAAAAATCAACCGGAACGATACACTTTGTTTTGTATCATGGTACATCGTTCCATTACAAAGTGTATCGTTCCGGTGCATCTCCTGCCCATCGCGGCAAAAATCAGGCCTATTTTGCCGCAAATATGAATTGGCACGGCGGTTGCTATTAAAGAAAGCAAAGCTTCGGCGAACCCGCGCTGAACAAATGAATCTGTTACTTCACGGAGGTTATATTGATATGGAAAGTTGTGTCATTACCGGCGCTGCCAGAACAGCCGTTGGCGCCTATCTCGGCAGTCTGAAAACCGTCGAATCCCAGGATCTGTGCGCAGAGGTCATCAAGGTCGCTGCCCAGCGCTCCGGCATCGCCCTCGATCAGCTCGACCAGGTGGTTATGGGCGACGTGTACGGCTATATCCCCAACGTATCCCGCTGCGCCGCGCTGCTGGCCGGCGTACCGGAATCCACTCCGGCCTACTCAGTGGATCGCCAGTGCGCGTCCTCTTTGCAGGCCGTCGTCAGCGCCACCTATGAGATTGCCGCCGGGGAAGCGGACATCATCATGGCCGGCGGCGTGGAAACCATGTCCCGCCTGCCGTTCTATCTGCCGCCGTCGGCGCGCTATGAGCCGCTGCGTCTGGGCGACAAGACGCTCTACGACACCTTCAATCACGGCGTCACCATGGTGCAGCCGCCGAAGCTGTACCCGAACCTCAACATGGGCCTCACCGCCGAAAACGTTGCCGCCAAATACGGTATCACCCGCGAGGAGCAGGACGCACTGTCCTATGACAGCCAGCAGAAGTGGAAAACTGCCAACGACGCCGGCAAGTTCAAGGACGAGATTGTCCCCATCGAAGTCAAGGAGCGCCGCTCCAGCTTTATCTTCGACACCGACGAGCATCCGAAGCCCGAAACGACCCTTGCGTCCCTTGCCAAGCTGAAGCCCTGCTTCAAGTTTGACGGCACCGGCACCGTCACCGCAGGCAACGCCTCCGGCATGAACGACGGCGCATCGAGCGTGGTTGTCATGCGCGAGAGCAAAGCGCAGGAGCTGGGCGTGAAGCCGCTGGTTCGCATCGTCAGCAGTTCGAGCGTCGGCGTCGATCCGCGCATCATGGGCGTCGGCCCGGCATATGCCATCCCGAAGGCGCTGAAAAAGGCAGGCCTGGAGCTGTCCGACATCGGCCTGTTTGAGCTGAACGAAGCCTTTGCCGCGCAGGCGCTTGGCTGCCTGAAGCTGCTGGGCATGGACATGGGCACCGAAATGTACAAGCGCGTCAACGTCAACGGCGGCGCAATTGCCCACGGCCACGCACTGGCCAACAGCGGTACCCGCATCCTCACCACCCTGATTTACGAAATGAAGCGCCGCGGCGTTCGCTACGGCTGCGCAAGCCTTTGCATCGGCGGCGGCCAGGGCATGGCCATGATCGTCGAAAATCTCGAAGCATAAAGGAAGGATCGCCATGAAAACACTGTTCGTTCTTGGCGCCGGCACCATGGGTTCCGGCATTGCCGAAATCGGCCTGACCGCCGGCATGAAGGTGTATCTTTGTGATACCATCGCCGTGCAGCTTGAGCGCGCCTCCGCCCGTATTTCCAAAGACCTTGACAAACGCGTCGCAAAGGGGCACATGACCCAGCTGGAGCGGGACGCCGCCTTTGCAAACCTCACTGTCACCGATCAAATGCAAACCGCGGCGGAAGCGGACTATGTCGTAGAGGCGATTCTGGAAAATCTGGACGCGAAAAAGAGCGTATTTACCCAGCTGTCCGAGATTTGCCAGCCGGACGCCCTGCTGGCCAGCAACACCTCCACCATCTCCATCACCGCGATCTCCGCAGTCGTCAAAAACCCCGGCCGCCTCATCGGAATGCACTTCTTCAATCCGGTTCCGGCCATGAAGCTGTTGGAGCTGATTCGCGGTCTGCAAACGGACGATGCGACGGTTGCCGCCGCACAGGAGTTTGCAACCCTCACCGGCAAAACCCCGATTGTTTCCAAGGATTCTGCCGGTTTCATCGCCAATCGCATCGGCAGCCCGATGCTCAACGCCGCCGTCAACGTCTATGACGCGGGCACCGGCAGCGCCGAGGATGTCGATAAAGCCATGAAGCTCGGCTGGGGCTTCCCCATGGGGCCGCTGGAGCTGATTGATATGGTGGGCGTCGATGTACAGGTCGCCGTCATGGAAGTGCTGTATCAGGAAACCGGCGATTCCTACTACAAGCCGGCTCCGCTGCTCAAGCGCATGATGGCCGCCGGCCTGCTGGGTCGGAAAACCGGCCGCGGCTTCTACGACTACACAAAATAAGCGTTTCCCTTGCCTGATTTGCGTCCGGGAACACAGCAAATTCTCGTTTCCATCCCAACCTTCCCGTTTCCTACTTATGTTTCCTACTTATGTTTCCTACTTATGTTTCCTACTTATGTTTCCTACTTATGTTCCTTCTTCTGTTTCCTTCTTTCATTGATTTGTTTCAATTTCTCGTGTTCTGCGGATAAACGGACGCATCCACAGGTTTACAATTGATTCACCCTTCCCAAACGAGAAAAGGAGAGTCTGCACACGCAGGCTCTCCTTTTCTCGTTTTTCTGACCGCTGCCGCCGCGTCATGTTCTGCGCAGCCGCCCGCGCGCATTGGTGGAAGCCTTCAGCGCGCGGTAGAGCGCGTTCTGTACGGAAAATCCCGTTACAAACGGCCGCATAAAGTTCCAGTATCCCACGCCAGCCAAGCCGTATTCTTCGATCAGGCGCAGCTTTTCCGTGGTGCTGCGCGCGTCCTCGAACCAAACCTCATGCGTCGCGCCGCCCTCGTCGCGATAGACAAAATAGGGTGTGGCCGCCGTTTCGTCATAGCGAATCTCCGCGCCGACCCGGACGGCCAGCGCCACCGCGTCCTCGTTTGAAATCAGCTGCGCGCGGCTTTCGCCCGAAACGTATGGCAGCGTCCAATTGTAGGCGTAGTTGGGAAATCCCATCAGGATTTTATGCGGCGCAATCTCCGTCACGGCGTATTCCAGCACCCGCCGCACCGATTGCAGCGGCGCCACCGCCATCGCCGGGCCATAGGTATAGCCCCATTCGTAAGTCATGATCAGAACGGCGTCGGAATTCGCGCCCAGGGCGGCGTAGTCGTGTCCCTCATACAAAACGCCGGGCTGGGTCGCGTAGGTTTTGGGGGCGAGCGCTGTGATCAGTGGGTAGCCCAGCGCGTTGACCCGCTGGTGCAGCATCCCGGCAAAGGCCGCATACGCCGCGGCGCGCTCCCGCCCAAGAAACTCAAAGTCCAGATCCAGCCCCTGATAGCCCAGCGCCAGCATGGTCTGCACCACATTGTCCGCAAGCTGCGCCATGGCCTCCTGTGAGGACAGCAGCGTCCCCGCCAGATCGCTGGAAAACGAGCCGTCGTCGGTCAGCGTGGACAGATGCATCAGCGGCAGCGCATCATACTGCTTCGCCCGCTCAATGAGCCGGTCATCGTCCAGCGGCACCAGCGTGCCGCCCGCGCCAATGCCATAGGTAAACGGCGTCAGGCTCGACGCATAGGGCAAAATGCCGCGCAGCACCGGATCTTTGACAAAGGGGTAGGCGTAGCCGTTGACGAAAATCTCCCGGGTCGGTGCGTCCGCGAGGGCGATGACCAGCACCTGCCCGGGAAAGAGCGCCGCGCTTCCTTCCAAATTGGGGTTGTTCTGCCACAGCTGCATCACCGGTACGCCATATTCCCGTGCAATCCCGGCGAGCGTTTCCCCCTCGGAAACCGTGTGCAGCTTGGTCGGCTGCAAAATCAGCAGGCTTTGTCCCACCGCCAGCGCGTAGGGCGGACGCAGCGCGTTATAGCGCGCAAGAATCCCCGGCGCAATGCCATAGGCCTTGGCGATGGCGGTCAGCGTTTGTCCCGCCGTCACCACATGGATCGTCATGCAATCACCTCCGTGCATTCTATGCGCGGCGGTGTAAAAACGTGCGCCCGGCAGGCTCTGCCGGGCGCATTTCATTAAATTTCGTCGTTTTGTAGTTTTTTCAGCACCGTAAACAAAAATTCCGGCGTTACCGTAAACGGCATCTTCTTGGTGTTGGGGAAGGTGCAGGTGGCCGCCGCCAGCTTTTGGAGGGTCTGCTCGTCCGCCGCAAGGCCGAGATCCTCCAGCTTCATGGGAAGTCCCACCGCGCGATAGAAATCCGTGACCTCTTTCCACTCCGCCCGGTTGACCTCGCCCGCGTGCGCATATTCTGCCGCAAGCTGCACCAGCACGCCATAGGCCACGCCCTCGCCGTGCATCACCGGGAACGGCACATAGGTGGCGGTCATGCCGGAATAGGTCGCGTGCGCCAGCGCGCAGCCGCTGTTCTCCACACCCACGCCGCTGAGGAAAATATTAGCCTCGGCAATTTTTTCCACCGCGTCGGAATATTCCTTGCGGGATACGCACTGCACCGCTTCCGCGCCATATTGCAGCAGCAGCCGGTTGCACAGCTCCGTGAGCGCAAAGGCCGCCTCGTTGTGCTTGCCGCCGGAGAAATTGTCCGCGCCGGAAGCAGCGACTGCGCGCGCCTCATAATAGGTGGAAAACGCGTCGCCGATGCCGGCCAGCAGATGCCGCACCGGAGACTCCGCGATGATCTGGGTATCCACCAGCACTACATTGGGATTATGCCGGGTGCGGATGGAAACCACGAACGTGCCATTGTCGTCATAGACCACGCTCATGGCCGTGCAGGGCGCGTCGGACGCCGCCGAGGTCGGAACGATGACCACGGCAAGGCCGGTTTCGTTGGCGGCATATTTGGCCGTATCGATGGCTTTGCCGCCGCCAAGGCCGATCAGGCCGCAGCAGCCCTTGTCCAGCGCGACCTGTGCAACACGCTTGCCTTCTTCTGCTGTGCACTCGCCGTGGAAAATTTCCACCTCATAGGCGCATTTCTGAAAGCCATGCGCCAGCTTGTCCTTGGTCATGCCATAGACGAAATCGTCGGTCACGACCAGAAATTTGTCGCCCAAGAAGCCGACATAGTCCTCAATGTGCTCCAGAATGTTTCTGCCCTGCACGTACTTACTGGGCGCTGCAAATGTTTTTACCATCGGTTTGTTCCCCTTTCCGTTCGGCGCTTGCCGAACCGCGAATTTTAATTCGCAAAAAAATGTGTTTTTTGTCTTGACAATTTGCAATTCTCGCGATATAATTAATCTCGCTCTTGAGTGCTGGTATAGCTCAGTTGGTAGAGCAGCTGATTTGTAATCAGCAGGTCGGGGGTTCGAGTCCGTCTACCAGCTCCATTACAGATCAAAAAAGTTCATATGGGGGAATTCCCGAGTGGCCAAAGGGGACAGACTGTAAATCTGCTGGCTATGCCTTCGGTGGTTCGAATCCACCTTCCCCCACCAAGCTGAGATGCAACTGCATCTCAGCTTCTTTTTTTGCCCTGCCATCGGCCATTGGAAAGCGGATGGAGCGTCGGCGCTTGGCCGCGTGCCGGCTTGCGCCGCAAGCGCGAATCCACCGCGAAAATCAGTTGCGCCGCGCAATGCAATCGCAGCGCCGCTTCTTTGCCATATAAAATGCCCGGTAATCCGTTTAACGATCTCTTCCGACCCAGTACAAGCCCGCGCCAATCACGCCGGCAAGGTACAAAATTCCCGCTTCCAGATAGTTAAACGGGATGGCCTGAACCACGACCACGCCAAGCACCAGCAGTCCCAGAAACAGCAGCGCTGTGGCAAGAATCTGTTCCGATTTTCGGTTCATGCGGCACGTCCTTTCCTGTTTTCGCGTGCATACCGTGTGGTCGGCGTCAAAGACGCCGACCACATATTTCATCACTGCAAGCCGTTCTCAATGTCCAGAATGCTCGGCTTCTTCTCCTCGGGGGGTTCCTCTGCAGGCTCCTCCACGGGTTCTTCCGGCGTCTGCTCCGTCGGCTCGGTCACCGTTTCCGGCGCCTGCTCCGGCTGTTCGTCCTGAAACACCTTGGTGCCGGTATCCTCTTTCACCTGATCGTTGGGAATCAGCGAGCCATACAGGCTGCCGTCCTCTTCCGGCATTTTTTCCGGCCACTCATAGGGAATCGTCAGCGCCTCGTCCTCAAACCAACCGCTAAAGGTATAGCCCTCCTGCGTCGGGGTATCCACGTCCTTCATGGTTGCGCCCTGTCTGCCCCAGATATAGCAGTACTGCTCACCATCGACGTAAAAATAAATCTTATGGAAGATGCCGCAGCCGGTCAGCATTGCCGCCATCAGCGCGACCGAGAGCGCCAGACATCCGATTTTCAAAAATTTTTTCATGCGTTCTCCTTTACGGGTGTTGGGTTTTATGTTTATTATTATGTCACACCGGGCTGCGCTTTGCAACCTCAAATTCTGGCGTAAAACGGCCACCGCAGCCCAGCTGCGGCGGCCGTTTTTTATTTGCGTTTATGATCCTTGATGAAAAACCAGATTTCGCGCGCGCCGAACACCATCCACGCCGCCGCCAGCAGCAGTGTCAGGCTGCCGCCGGTGGGATTGGACGCCACGGACGCCTGCAGGAAATCGCTGACGCCAAATGCAAAGCAGATGAGCGCAATGATCCAGTAGGTGATTTTTCGCTGATGGTGCATGGGTCGCTCCTTTTCCCTTGGCGCGGCACGCGCGCCCGGGCGAGATTATTTCAAAATCTTCAGCGCGCCCGTGGGGCAGGCATCGGCACACTTGTGGCAGTTTGCGCAGTCCGCGATGACGGCAGGATCGTGGAACTCCGGCCGGATCACGGTCTTGAAGCCGCGTCCCACCAGACCCAAAATGGCCTTGCCCGCCACCTCGTCACAGGTGCGCACGCACAGGTTGCACAGGATGCACTTGTTCTGGTTGCGCTCAATGCAACCCAGCGCCTGCTCCACGTAGCCCTCGTGCTTTTCGCCCGCCACGCGCTCTGGATGAATCTCCTGCAGGTTGGCGCACTCGATGAGCTTGCAGTCGTGGTAATCGTGGCAGCCGCACTCCAGGCAGCGCTTCGCCTCGGCGCGTGCCACCTCCTCGGCCAGGCCCAGATTGATCTCGGCAAAGTCATGCTTGCGCGCTTCCGGTGCGCGCTGCGGCATCGTCGCGCGCGCCGCCTTCGGCTTTTCGGCAATCATGGCCTTGACCGCATCGGTCACCGCACGCTCGGAAACGAACGGCTCGGCAAATGCCGCCATCGCGCCCTTGAGATAGGAGTCGATGACGCCGGCGGCGCGGTTGGCCTCGCCGATGGCTTCGATGGCGATGGATGCGCCCTTATTGGTGGCGTCGCCGACGGCAAAGACGCCCTCGAGCGAGGTGCGATAGGTGTGCTCGTCCGCCGCAATGATACCGCGGCTGTTCAACGCGATTTCTTCAAAGCCGATGGGGCTGACCTTCTGACCGATGGCGCCGATGACGGTGTCCACGTCCAGATATTCGAACTTGTCCTTGACCGGCACCGGCGAGCGGCGGCCGGATGCGTCCGGTTCGCCCAGCTCCATGACCTGCAGCTTGACAGCCGCCGCGCGGCCATCCTTGCCGATGATTTCGGCGGGGTTGGTCAGGAACTTGAACGTGACGCCCTCTTCCATCGCCTCGGTGATCTCAACGTCCTCGGCGGGCATTTCGTTGCGGGTGCGGCGATAGACCACATAGACTTCTTCCGCGCCCAGACGCACCGCCGTGCGGCACGCGTCCATGGCGGTGTTGCCGCCGCCCACGACGGCCACGCGCTTGCCGATATCCGGCTTGCCGCCCAGCGCGACCGCGCGCAAAAAGTCGATGCCGCCCAAAACGCCCGGCAATTCTTCGCCCACGCAGCCGATGGCGCTGGATTTCCACGCGCCAATGGCGACCAAGGTCGCGTCATGCGCCTTGCGAAGGTCGTCAAAGGCCACATCCTTGCCGATTTTGACGTCATTTTTCATGGTAACGCCCATAGCGGCGATGGCGGCGATTTCGCTGTCCAGCACCTTTTTCGGCAGGCGGTACTCGGGGATGCCGTAGCGCAGCATGCCGCCCATCTTGGGCATGGCGTCATAGATGGTCACGCTGTGACCTGCCAGCGCCAAAAAGTATGCCGCTGTCAAGCCGCCGGGGCCGCCGCCGATGACGCCGACCGTTTTCCCGGTGGGCGCGGCAAGCGCCGCGCGGTAAGGCTCCGCCGAGGCAAGGTCGTTGTCCGCCGCAAACTGCTTGAGCATCGCAATGGAGACAGCCTGCTCGGCATACTGGCGGCGGCAGTCCTTCTCGCACGGATGCGGGCAGACCCGGCCAATCGACGCCGGCAGCGGCAGCTTCTGCTTGATGATCTCCACCGCCTTGCGGTCGTCGCCCAGGGCGATCTGCTTGACATAGCCCTGGCAGTCGGTGCCGGCCGGGCAGCTCAGCGAGCACGGCGCGACGCAGTCGCCCTCATGGTCGCTCATCAGCAGCTCCATGGCGATTTTGCGTGCCTGCAGGGTGCGCGCGGTATTGGTTTGGATGACCATGCCGTCGGCCGCGTCGATGGAGCAGGAACGAACCAGCTTGGGATTGCCAGCAACTTCAACCACGCACATGCCGCAGGCGCCATAACGGGCAACCGCTTCATGGGCGCAAAGATTCGGAATGGTGATACCGTTGGCCTGGGCAATATGCAGAATCGAATCGCCCTGGTGGCCGGCGCACGTTTTTCCGTTGATCGTCAGTGTAATTTCGCTCATCTTCGTCCCCTCCTTACGCTTTCACGACTGCATCAAATTTGCAGGCGGTCAGGCAGCTGCCGCACTTGATGCAGAGATTCTGGTCGATGGAATGGGGCTGCTTGATCGCGCCGGTAATGGCTTTCACCGGGCAGACGCGGACGCAGGCCGTGCATCCCTTGCACTTGTCTTCCACAATATCATAGCGCACCAGTGCGTTGCACTCGCCTGCCGGGCAGCGCCCGGCGATGTGCGCCTCATACTCGTCGCGGAAATAACGGATGGTGGTGAGCACCGGGTTCGGCGCGGTCTGGCCAAGGCCGCACAGCGCGGCGTCCTTGACGGTGGTGCACAGCTCCTCAAGCAGCGCAATATCGCCGGGCTTGCCCTCGCCCTCCACGATCCGGGTCAAAATCTCAAACAGGCGCTTCGTGCCAAGGCGGCAGTGCACGCACTTGCCGCAGGACTCCTTGGTCGTGAAATCCAGAAAGAACCGCGCCATGCCCACCATGCAGGTGGTCTCGTCCATGACGACCATGCCGCCCGAGCCCATGATTGCGCCGGTTGCGCCCAGCGCCTTATAGTCGATGACCGTGTCGAGCAGGCTTGCCGGGATGCAGCCGCCGGACGGGCCGCCCATCTGGACTGCCTTGAACTGCTTGCCGTCGCGGATGCCGCCGCCGATGTCGAAGATGACCTCGCGCAGGGTTTTGCCCATGGGGATCTCCACCAGACCGCCGCGGTTAATCTTACCGGTCAGGGCAAAAACCTTGGTGCCCTTGCTATTCTCGGTGCCCATCTTGGCATAGGCCGCGCCGCCGTTCAGGATAATCCATGCGACGTTTGCAAAGGTTTCCACGTTATTGATATTGGACGGCAGCTGATTATAGCCGCAGTTGGCCGGGAACGGCGGCTTGAGCCGCGGCATGCCGCGCTTGCCCTCCAAAGACTCGATGAGCGCGGTTTCCTCGCCACAGACAAACGCGCCCGCGCCCGCCTTGATGCGGAACTCACAGTCAAAGCCGGAGCCGAGAATGTTTTTGCCGATGTAGCCGCGCGCCCGCGCCTGCCGGAAGGCTTCCTCCAGACGCACAATGGCCAGCGGGTACTCTGCGCGGACGTAGACCACCGCCTCGTGCGCGCCGATGGCGTAAGCGCCGATGAGCATGCCCTCAATCAGGCTGTGGGGGTCGGACTCGATGACCGCGCGATCCATGAACGCGCCGGGGTCGCCCTCGTCCGCGTTGCAGATGAGATACTTGGTTTCGCCCTTGGCGCTGCGTGCGGCATTCCACTTGAACCAGGTGGGGAAGCCCGCGCCGCCGCGGCCGGCAAGGCCGGAAACCTTGATTTCCTCGATGACCTGCTCGGGGGTCATGGTGGCAAACACCTTTTCCACGGCCTTGTAGCCGTCCTCCACCAGATAGGCGTCGATGCTGGTAGGGTCAATCACGCCGCAGTGGCGCAGCACGATTCTTGTCTGCTGGCTGAGGAAGCCCTCGTCAGCTTTGGTGATGATCAGCTTTTCGATGCCGGAAGCATCGCCTGCGCGCACCGCGTCCAAAATAGCGTCCGCGTCGCTGGGGCTGACGCGCACCAGGCGGTGCGCCAGCTTGCCGTCCTCATAATAAAGATCCACGATCGGCTCAAGATAGCACATGCCGATGCAGCCCGTGACGCCAAGGGTAATTTCGTCCTGCGCAGTGATGCGCGACTGCAGCGCGCTATATACCTTGGCAGCGCCGGCCGCGATGCCGCAGCTGCCCTCTCCAATGACAATTTTCATGCTTTTTCCACCTCTTTTTTCAGACCCCGCAGAATCTCCAGCGTCTTGCTCGGCGTCAGCGTGCCATAGGTTTCGCCGTTAATCATCATCACCGGCGACAGGCTGCAGCAGCCGAGGCAGGCCACATTTTTCAATGTAAAAAGGCCGTCGGGCGTTGTTTCACCGTCCGAGATACCCAGTTCTTCCTGAATGGTTTTTTCGATTTTCTGTGAGCCGTTCACGTGGCACGCCGTGCCCTGGCACAGCATGATTAAGTACTTTCCCACCGGTTTGAGCCGGAATTGCGTATAAAAGGTCGCAACGCCCAGTACCTTGGCCGGCGTGCTGCCGGTACGCGCGGCGACGTGATAAATCACATCAATGGGCAAATACCCGTAAGTTTCCTGCGCATGCTGCAAGATGGTAATCAAGCTGCCGGGAACCTCCGCATATTCCCGGAGCACCGGCTCCAACAGCGACAGGTCACTGTTGACCGTTTGGCAAGTGCAATCCATGTTCATTTCCTCACTTTCTGTATGACAGCTTCCAAATATCCCAGTCTAATACCTGCATTATAACTTTTGCGCACCGGAAAGCCAAGTGTAAAAGCAGGATAAAATTTGCATTTCTTTCCTCAACAAATTGTACAAAATGCAAGTATTTCCCCTGCTTTTTCCCATAATTGTCCGATATTTGCACAAAATTTTTGATTTTTAGGATGCATTGGATGATTCTTTTTGGCGCAATCTTTTTTCATGTGGCAGTTTTGCTGAAAATGTGTTAAAATAAAGTATTGTTACAAATCAGCGGCTTGGCCGCGTAAGAAATAGAAAGTGAGTTTTTCATGACATTTGAGCAACTGGGCCTTACCGGCCCGATTCTGAAGGCGCTTCAGCGCCAGGGCTACACCGTCCCGACCCCCATCCAGACCGGCGCAATTGGGCCGGTGCTGGCCGGACGCGACGTGCTGGGCCTCGCGCAGACCGGCACAGGCAAGACCTGCGCCTTTGCTGCGCCCATTTTGCAGCGCCTTGCAGGCGTACCCATCCGGAAGCCGCGCCCCGTGCGCGCGCTGGTGGTCACCCCCACAAGAGAGCTTGCCATCCAGATTCAGGAGAGCTTTTGCGCCTACGGCGAAAATCTCCCGCTGCGCTCGACCGTGATTTTCGGCGGCGTCGGCCAAAATCCGCAGGTGGACGCGCTGCGGCGCGGCTCGGATATTCTGGTGGCAACACCGGGGCGGCTGCTGGATCTGCACGGACAGGGACTGCTGGATCTCGGCAAGGTGGAAATCCTCGTGCTGGACGAGGCAGACCGGATGCTGGACATGGGCTTTATCCATGACGTGCGCCGGATTCTTCAAATCGTACCGGAGAAAAAGCAGACGCTGTTTTTCTCCGCCACCATGCCGCCGGAGATCACCCAGCTGGTCGAATCCCTGCTGCACGACCCGGTGCATATCGCCGTTGACCCGGTGTCCTCGCCGGTGGAGCGCATCGAGCAGACGCTCTACTATGTGGACAAGGCCAACAAGCTGAAGCTGCTGTGCCATCTGGTGGATCAGCTGGGCGTGCACAACGCGCTGGTCTTTTCCCGCACCAAGCACGGCGCTAACCGCATCGCCGAGGGGCTTTGCCGGCAGGGCATTCCCGCCGCCGCCATCCACGGCAACAAGTCGCAGACTGCGCGGCAAGCTGCGCTTGCCGACTTTAAGGCCGGAAAAATCCGTGTGCTGGTGGCCACCGACATCGCCGCGCGCGGCATTGATATTGAAGAGCTGTCCCACGTGTTCAACTATGACCTGCCCGAGGTGCCGGAAACCTATGTGCACCGCATCGGCCGTACCGGCCGCGCCGGTCACGAGGGCACCGCAGTGGCCTTTTGCGAAACGGCGGAAAAGGATAATCTGCGCGGCATTGAAAAGCTGATCGGCAAGCCCATCCCGGTGGTGGAGGTGCATCCGTTCCCCATGGAGCATCCGCCGGAAACCCGCCCGGCCGCCCGCGCCGCCAAGGCGCGCCACGGCCGCACCGAACCTGCCGCGCCCGCGCGGCAGGAATCCGCTGCGCGCAAGCGTCCCGCGCGCCCTGCGCAGACGCCCAAGGCCGCGCCGGAACCTGCGCCCGCACGCGCCGCTGCGCCCAAGGCGCCAAAGGCCGCAGACCCCGTGCGGAAGGTGGAAAAATCCGCCGACCCCGTGCGCGTCCGCACCAAACCCGCGCGTGCGCCCTATGACGAGAAGTTCTCCACGCTGCATTTTGACGACTCCAAAATTGAAGAGCGCGCCAAGCCGGATCCGCTGGCAGGCGATCAGATTATGGACGCCACCGCGCGGCTGCTTTCCGCGCACCCGCGCCGCTTCGTCACCAAGACCTACACCGTGGCAAATCCCTATGTGTTTTCCAACAACGCGATGACCGAGGAGCCGCCGCGTCCGCCCAAGTATACCCCGCGCAACCCGGATAAGCCCGTGGGCGGCGTTTCCGCCCATCGCAGCGCGCCCATCAAGCAGCCGCCGGAAAAGGCCGCCAAAGCCGCCAAGGCCGCGCTTCCGGCGCAGGAGGACGCGCCGCGCCGCGCCCGCCGCGGCCATCGTGGCGGCAAGGGCCACCGCCAAACGCCGTCCGAGTCCTGAGCCATGCCGCGCTGCGCCGTGCTGCTCTCGCCCATTGGGCGTCTGGTGATTTTTGGGGATGACGCCGCCGTGACGGCGGTGCAAATTTCCGACGCGCCGGTTTCCCTTTGCGATTGCGGCGCGCCGGCCACGGCCGCACGGCAGTTGGCGGACTATTTTTCCGGCAAGCGGTCTGATTTTACCGTGCCGCTGCGCCCGCAGGGTACGCCGTTTCAGCTTGCCGTGTGGCAGGCGCTGCGCGAGATTCCCTATGGCAAGACGCGCACCTATGGCGAGATTGCCGCCATGGCGGGATTTCCCCGCGCCGCGCGCGCCGCCGGGTCGGCAGTGGGCAAAAATCCCTGTCTGATTTTGACGCCGTGCCATCGGGTGCTGCCTGCAAGCGGGCAGCTCGGGCACTTTTCCGCGCCCGGCGGCAGCCGCGTCAAGCAGTTTTTGCTGGACTTGGAGGGCGCGGGGTATCGTGGCGGGAAAACATGGGTAAAATAACGGCAAACCCCTTGTCGTTTCTCGCTTTTCGGAAAATTTTTCTTTACTTTCCCACGCAAATATGCTACTCTTTATAGGCTGACCATGTGTCAGAGCCTGTTCCCCTCGCCTCAGTTCCGGGGTATCGCTTCTGCGAAGCGTTCTGCCAGCCCGGCACTTAGATCTGCGGGAAAAATATTGAAAGGTGGAAATGCATTATGATGCGCAAAGAAGAAAAAACAGCTATCATCGAAGACAACAAGACTCACGAGGGCGATACCGGTTCTCCCGAGGTGCAGATCGCAATTCTGACCGCCAGAATCAACTCTCTGACCGATCACCTGCGGATTCACACCCATGACAACCACAGCCGCCGTGGCCTGCTTCAGATGGTCGGCGCACGCCGCAAGCTGCTCGATTACGTTGCCAAGAAGGACGTCGAGCGTTACCGCGCGATTATTGCCAAACTGGGCATCCGTAAGTAAGTATACCGAAAGGGCGGCCTTGGGCCGCCCTTTTTCCAAAAACGCGCGCGGGACATCTTTTAGCAGTTGAAAGCGTTTCCGAATGCTTCGGAGATGGTTTCAAGTGCTAAAACCTCCCGTGCAGAACAATAACAGGAGGAAATTACCATATGATTACACACAAACAGTATCCCAACCACCACATCTACGAGATGGAAATCGGCGGCCGTCCGTTTACCGTCGAGGTCGGCAAGGTAGCCGAGCTTTGCAACGCAGAATGCATCTGCCGCTACGGCGACACCGTGGTGCTCACCACCGTCGTCGCCTCCAGCGCGCCCAAGTCCGGCATCGAGTATTTCCCGCTCACCATCGATTTTGAAGAGCGCCTGTACTCCGTGGGCCGCATTCCGGGCGCTTACCTGCGCCGTGAGGGTCGCCCGTCCGAAAAAGGCATTCTGGTCAGCCGCATGATCGACCGCCCGATGCGCCCGTTCTTCGATGAAGAGCTGCGCAACGACGTGGTCATCACCTGCACCGCGATGGCCAACGACAACGAGAATCCGGTTGAGATTGTCGCATCGCTGGGCGCGTTCATCGCCACCGCTTATTCCGACGTCCCCTGGAACGGCCCGATGGCCACCACCGAGGTCGCTTATCTGGACGGCGAATATATCATCAACCCGTCCTTCGAGCAGCGCACCGCTGCCAAGATGTTCGTCACCATCGCCTCCACCGCCGAAAAGGTTGTCATGATTGAAACCGAGGCCAAGGAAGTCCCGGAGGACATCCTCATGGGCGGCATTGAGCTGGCGCACAAGACCAACCAGGAGATTGTCGCATTCATCAACGGCATCGTCGCCGAAATCGGCAAGCCGAAGTTCACCTTCGAAAAAGCCGCCGTCAACCATGCGTTGCTGGACGATCTGATCGCCTATGGCATGGACAAAATCGAGTTTGCCCTCGACACCGACGACAAGAACGTCCGCGAGGCGCGTCTGGCTGAAATCCGTCTGGACTTTGCCGACAAGTTCGCCGACAAGTATGAAGATTACAACGTGCAGATTGAGGTCTGCCTGTACAAGATGCAGAAGAAGGTCATCAAGCAGTGGCTGCTGGCCGGCAAGCGCGTCGACGGCCGTCAGATGGACGAGATTCGTCCCCTTGGCGCGGAGGTCGGCATTCTGCCGCGCGTCCACGGTTCCGGCCTGTTCACCCGTGGCCAGACCCAGGTGCTCTCCATCTGCACGCTGAACACCCTTTCCATGCAGCAGAAGCTCGACACCATCTTCCCCGAGGAGAGCAAGCGCTGGATGCATCACTACAACATGCCCGCCTACTCCACCGGCGAAGCCCGTGGCAGCCGCTCCACCTCCCGCCGCGAAGTCGGCCACGGCGCGCTGGTTGAAAAGGCCATTGCACCGGTTCTGCCGGCAGTCGATGAATTCCCGTACGCCATCCGCGTGGTTTCCGAGGTCGTTTCCTCCAACGGTTCTACCTCGCAGGGCTCTATCTGCGGCACGACGCTGGCACTGATGGACGCAGGCGTGCCCATCAAGCGCCCGGTTGCCGGCATTTCCTGCGGCCTGATCTCCGACAAGCAGACCGGCGCATGGAGAACGTTTATCGACATTCAGGGCGTGGAGGACTTCCACGGCGAAATGGACTTTAAGGTTGCAGGTACCACCGAGGGCGTCACGGCCATCCAGATGGATCTGAAGAACGACGGTCTGACCATGGAAATCATTGCAAATGCGCTGGAAATCTGCCGCAAGGCACGTCTGGAAATCCTGAACGAGGTCATCCTGCCGTGCATCCCCGCGCCGCGCGCAGAGGTTTCCGAGTTTGCCCCGAAGATGATCTCCATGAAGATCAACCCCGACAAGATCCGTGAGGTCATCGGCTCCGGCGGCAAGACCATTCAGAAAATCACCGGCGAAACCGGTGCGAAGTTCGACATTGATGACGACGGTTCTGTCTTTATCTCTGCGGTCGACGCCAAGGCTGCCGAGGCTGCCAAGAAGCTGATCGACGACATCTGCTTTGTGCCGGAGGTCGGCAAGCTGTACTACGGCAAGGTCGTCCGCATCATCCCCATCGGCGCGTTTGTGGAGCTGGTTCCGGGCAAGGACGGCATGGTGCACATCTCCAAGCTGGAGAACCGCCGCGTCGAAAAGGTCGAGGACGTGCTGAACGTCGGCGACATGACCTGGGTCAAGGTCACCGAGATCGACGAAAAGGGTCGCGTCAACCTGTCCCGCAAGGACGCGCTGAAGGAAATCGCAGCGCAGCAGTAAATCGTTCTGATACGCCGGAAACCATATGGTTTCCGGCGTATTTTTTGTCCGGCTGCGCGCGGATTTGTCATTTGGCAAGCCGAAGGGACGGCGAATCCTGCCAACGTGGGGATTGCTTCTTCCCTGCGTTCCCAATGACAGGCGGTGAAACCGTTTCTTACTGCATACCACATGACAGAACATGACCGACAGAGAAAACGCCGCTGTGGGAAATATTATTTCCCACAGCGGCGTTTTCGACGCATTCTGCGGCCTACGTTTGCTATATTGTCAAAAGACGGAGTGAATTTGCAGAACAGCAGCCGTTACATCATCCTCCGTCGGCTGCAAGCCGACGATTTTTTCTGCCAGTTCCTTTGGAGAATCCCCACGGTATGCGGCAATGCACTGTTCCGTCTGCGCGCTCTGCGCGCCGTCACTCAGCAGCACCAACATCTCCTCTCCTTGCAGGGACAGCTGCGTCTGTCTGGCCGCGTGGTTCCCTCCCACGCCGAAGCCGGGTGGAATTGTGGCTGTCCCAATCCGTTTGATTCTGCCATCGAGCAACAGGTAGCTCGGTGCCGCGCCCCATTTATACAGGCAGCACTCACCGTTTGCCAGATGCACCTGCACAAGATCAATGGTTGCAAACGCGCCGCTCGAGCGCAGCGTGTAAGCGCCGTTCAGCAGTTGCAGCGCCGTTTCCGGCGCAACGCCCGCCTTGAGCAGCCCCGTCAGCACACTGCTGGCCGTTCGGCTTTCCTCCGCAGCGGTTCGCCCGGTTCCCATGCCGTCGCTCAGCAGCACAAACAGATTGTCGCCCTGTCCGCGAAAACAGCAGGCCTGATCGCCGGAAACCTCATTGCCGCTGCGCTGGTTGCCGCGCACAGCAAAGACATAGGAAAACTGCGGTTTTTCCATCGGCTCCGCCGGCCGCGCGGCGTCGGAAAGCAGCAGCCCCAGGTGGCGATACTGCTCGGCGGCAATGGTGCGCGTTTCCTGCACGCGCGCATTGAACTGCCGACGATAGGCCAGGGAGTCCAGCTCCTGATTGACCGCTTTCAAAAAGCCCTCCAGATGGCGGCAGCGACCGGCAAAGCCGTCCGGGACATCCGCGCGCTCCACTGCGCCGTTTTCCAGCATGATGCGCGAAAGCTGGCACAGCTCCTCATAGGTCTGGGCGGCGGACTGCTCCCAGCAGCTTTGATAGCGCACGCAGCAGCGGCAAACCTTTTCCGCCGCCTTGTCGAAAACCATGGCCGTTTCCGGCGCACGCTTTGGCTCGTTCAACTCCTGCCGGAGCATTTTATCCAGCTCCTCTATGGCCGCAGCCGCGCCCTCCAGCTTCTCGTTGCGCTTGGTTGCCCGCGGCGTGACAAACAGCGTCACCGGCAAAAAGATGGCGCAAAACGCACCGGCTGCGCCCGCGATGACCGCCGGAATCGGCGCGCCGGACGCTGCAAGATACAGCCCCGATAGTGCGGTAAAGACCGGGCGGCGCAAGTTTTTTGCCTTTTCCGGCACCAGAAGCACCCCCAATGCCGCCGCGCCCAATGCGGGCGTCATCCCGATTCCGGTCTGCAGATCTGCCGCCAGACCAAAAATCAGCGCGCATCGAATGCCCTGCATTCCCGGCTCCGTCGCAGCTGCCAGAAGTGCCGCAGCCGGTACTGCCAGAGAAATGCCGACCGGCAGCGTTGCCGCGCCAAACCCCAGCACCAGGCACGCGCACAGCAGCAGCTTGTGCTGCATGGTTTCCTGTTCGTGCAAAAACAGCAGCGCCGACAAAAATGCGGCAAGCGCTTTCGCCAGATACTGCGCAATAGACACCACGCTCAATCCGGCGTCCAGCAGAAACAAAATGCCGACCGCCGCCGCACCGAGCGCGCACATCGGCGGCAATATACGGTTTCTGCCGGACGCCGTTTCAAAAACGCACCGGCTGGCAAACGCCAACAGGCACACAGCTGCCAGCTCCAGTGCGTGAATTAAATCCCACCACAAAATTGCGCCGATGCATGCGCCGGCCAGCGCCGCCGCGCAGCGCAAAACCGTCATTTCGCCCGCCAGCATACCGGCCGCTATGGGCAGCACCGTGCCGCTGACGCCCGCGCCGGCCAGCACCATCCCGCTCACAAGGGAGCCAAGACATCGGCCAGCTTCCGCCGCGGCCGGATGTGCAAGCCACCGCGCTGTGATCCTTTCACCCATGCCCGGCAGCCGATCTGCCGCCCTCATCTGTGTTTTCATCTTGCCGATCTCCTCCTTTGTTTTCCTTATTTTACCATTTCCCAACTTCACTTTCTGTCGGGAAATGGTAATGGCGGATTTCCCGGAGAAATTTCTTGCATCGCAAGCGATTTCGCCGTATACTAAAGCTTGAAACGGAGGAGATTGCATGGCACAAGAACGGGAGATCAAGCTGGCCGCACCGGACAGCGGCGTTCTCGGCGCAATTCTGCGCGATCCGCGACTGCGCGGGAAAACGGCGATGTACAACATGGACACCACGTATTTTGATCTGGACGCCTATTACCGCGAGCGCCATTGGGTTTTGCGCATGCGCTGGGAAAACGGCGTGCCGATTGTCACCATGAAAATGCCCGGCGATGATCAGACCTTCCGCTACGAGTGGGAATGTCAGGCGCAGTCCCCGGCCGAGGCCATTCCGCAGCTCATCAAGCAGGGCGCGCCGGAAGAGCTTTCCAACATCAAGCAGTTCAAAACGCTCTGCTCGGCGCACTTCACGCGCACCGCCGTCAGCCTGCTCCGGCAGGACGCAACCATTGAGCTGGCCTGCGACCGCGGCGTGCTCATCGGCGGCGCAAAGACCGCGCCGGTATGCGAGGTGGAGCTGGAGCTGAAATCAGGGCCGGCCACAGCGCTGCTGCCGCTGGAATATTACCTGACGCTGAACTACAACCTGCACATTGAGCCGCTGAGCAAATTTGCCCGCGCGCTGGCACTGACAAAACAATAAAAAATACACGTTGAAATCTCACCGATTCCAACGTGTATTTTTTATGCAAAATAAGCCCGGGTTTCCTCCGCGTTTTTCTGGATTTCCGCTTTCAGCTCGTCCAGAGATGCAAATTGTTTTTCGCCGCGCAGCTTCTTGTAGAACTCCACACGAATGCGCTTGCCGTACAGGTCGCCGGAAAAGTCCAGAATCCACGGCTCCACCGTGACGCGCTCGCCGCCCACCGTGGGGTTGTTGCCCACATTGGTGACCGCAAAATATTCTTTTTCCTCCACATAGACCTTGGTGGCATAGACGCCAAAGGCGGGCACCTGCACACTATCCGGCAGGGTAAGGTTCGCCGTAGGCGAACCGATTTTCCGCCCCAGCTTTTTGCCGTGCTCCACAATGCCGCTTACCAGATGCGGATGTCCCAAAAATCGTCTTGCCTGCTCCATATCCCCCGCCGCGATCAGCGAGCGGATATACGTGGAGGACACCGTAATGGAGTCCAGCGTGGTCTGCGCAATCACATCGCAGCCGATGCCCTTTTCCCGACAGCGCGCCATCAGGCGCTGTGGATTGCCCGCGCCGCGGTCGCCAAAATGAAAATCATAGCCGCAGACCAAATGGGTCGCGCCCAGCTGACCGATGAGATAGTCGTCGATAAAGTCCTGCCACGACAGGTGCATGGTCTGCTCGGTAAAATGAAAATAGATCACATCGTCAATGTCAAACAGCCGGTGGAAAATGTCCTCTCTGTCCGCTTTGGAATTGATGAGCATCACCGGCACGCCGGCCACCAGCGTGTCCGGATGCAAGTCAAAGGTCATCACCGCGGCGCGCACGCCAAGGCGGTCTGCCACCGCCCGACACTGATTCAAAAGGCCGGCATGGCCAATATGTGCGCCGTCAAAAAAGCCCAGTGCAATTACGCGCTTGCCTTCCAACCTTAAATCACCTCGAAAAAGCTCTTAATCGTGCCAAGCGTTCCGTCTTTCTGTTCGCCCAGCATCAAAAACGCGCCATCCGGGTCATAGACCCGACAGCGTCCCTCTGGAAAATCGCCCGGAACGGCAACGCCGTTCCGAATTTTTATGGTCTGCGCGGCACTCGCCGTATAGGCGGGCAAATCCGCAAACATGCTGTCCACCGGGCGCAGCAGCGACCATGGGTCGTCCGCCGCCGCGACCGTGTCAAGGCTGACTGCGTCGTGCGCGGTATAGACGCCGGCCTGCGTGCGCCGCAGCGCGCACATGCACCCGCCGCAGCCAAGCCGCTCGCCCAAATCCCGGCACAGCGACCGAATATAGGTACCCTTGGAGCACCGCACGCGAAACTGCGCCGTATCGCCGGAAAAAGACAGCAGCTCCGCCTCATAAACCGTGATGGGGCGGGGCTTGCGCGCCACCTCTTTGCCTTTGCGCGCCAGCGCGTACAGCCGCTTGCCGTCCACCTTGATGGCGGAATACATCGGCGGCACCTGCTCCTGCGCGCCGATGAGCGCTGCAACGGCCGCGCGCAGCTGCGCTTCGGTCACCGCCACCGGCCGCCGCTCCAGCACCGTACCCGTGGTATCCTCCGTATCGGTGATGACGCCAAGCTGCAGCCCGGCAAGATAGGTTTTGTCCGCCGCCTCGAACAGCTCCACCGCGCGCGTGGCGCGTCCCACAAACACCGGCAAAACGCCGGTGGCCATGGGGTCCAGCGTGCCGCCGTGTCCCACACGGCGGGCATGGAGCAAATTGCGCAGCTTATGCACCGCGTCGAAGCTGGTCCAGCCTGCGGGCTTGTCCAAAATAATAATGCCGCTCGTCATCACAGCGTTACCCCGGCTGCGGCAATGGCGGCAAGCACCGCCTGCTTGGCCGCGTCGATGCCGCCCGGCACTGTCGCGCCGGCCGCCGCGCGATGGCCGCCGCCGCCCAAGGTGCGGCAAAGCTCCGACGCGTTGAACGAATCACCGGTGCGCAGGGAAATCTTACCCGCGCCCTGCTCCACCTCGCGGATCATGACGCCGATCTGCACGCCCTGCACGCTCCGGGCAAAGCCGGACACGCCGTCCGCGTCGTCCTCGCTCACGCCCAACTCATCCATCATGGCCTGCGGCATGGTGCAAAGCCCGATCAGGCCGCCCGCGTAAAACTCAATGGTTTCGGTGAGCCGCGCTTCCAGGCGCATTCTTGCCAGCGTTTTGGTGGCAAAGAGCAGCTTGTTGATTTTGTACTGCTCCACACCCAGTGTTTTGAGCGCCGCAGCGATGGTGAAGGTGTGGGCGCTGGTGTTGGCATAGCGGAAGCAGCCGGTATCGGTGGAGATGGCCACATAGAGCGCCTCGCCGATGGCAGCGTCGATGGTGACGCCCAGCATCCGCAAAATCTCATAGATGGCCTCGCCGCAGGCGGCATAATCCGCCCGCACCGCCGTGAGCGCGGCATAGTCATCGTTGGACTCATGGTGGTCGATGGCGAGCTGGGTCTTTCCGGCCACCGGCTCGTGTGTCAGCAGCAGCAGGTTTTCCGTTGCCATGTCCACGGACACAATGGTGGGATTTTCCGGCATCGCGCCCACACAGTCCCGCAGGTACGGCCGGTAGAGCGGGGTGAACTGGGGATTTTCCAGCACCACCGCGCGCTTGCCCAGCTGCCGCAGCCCCATGCAGAGCGCCCCGGCGGAGCCGACCGCATCGCCGTCGGGACGGCGATGGGTCAGAATGACAAAATTGTCGTGTTCGCGCAGCCATGCGGCTGCGGCGGTCAGGTCAATCCTCATCGTGATCCTCCGGGATCTGCAGCGAATGCAGCAGCGCGTTCATCCGCGTGCCGGTTTCGATGGCATGATCCTCTACAAACAGCAGCTCCGGCGTATAGCGCAGCTGCAGCTTGCTGCCGATCTCGCGGCGCAGGAAGCCGGACGCCGATTTCAGCCCCTTGAGCATATCCTGCGTTTTGGTTTTATCCAGCGCGCTCACAAACACCTTGGCGTAGCGCAAATCCTGCGTGGTTTCCACCGCAGTGACGGAAATCAGCCCCTGCACGCGCGGATCCTTGAGGCCGCGGAGCAGCACAGACAGCTCGCGCTGTATTTCGTCGTTAATTCTTCCGATTCGATTGGATGCCATGGTTAAAACCGCCTCTCAGGAGTCCGGCGATCAGTTTTTGATCTGCTTCATCTCGAAGCACTCGAAAATGTCGCCCTCTTTGATGTCGTTGAACTTATCCAGATGCATGCCGCATTCGTAGCCTGCAGTGACCTCCTTGACGGAGTCCTTGAAGCGCTGCAGCGAATCCAGCTCGCCCTCGTTGATGACCACATCGTCACGCAGCACGCGCACCTTGGCGCTGCGGGTGATTTTGCCGTCGAGCACATAGCAGCCGGCGATGGTGCCGATGGCGGACACCTTGTAGGTCTGGCGCACCTCGGCATGACCCAGCAGCTCCTCGCGGAAGGTGGGCGCCAGCATGCCCTTCATGGCAGACTCGATCTCGTTGATGGCGTCGTAAATGACGCGGTACATCCGCACATCCACATGGTCGCGCGCGGCATGTGCCGCCGCAGACGCCTGCGGGCGCACGTTGAAGCCGACCACAATCGCGTTGGAGGTGGAAGCGAGCAGAATGTCGCCCTCGGTAATCGCGCCGACGCCGGCATGGATGACCTTCACGCGCACCTCAGCGTTGGAGAGCTTTTCAAGGCTGACCTTGACCGCCTCGGCAGAGCCTTTGACGTCGGCTTTCACTACGACGGAAAGCTGCTTCATCTCACCCTCCTGCATCTGGGAGAACAGGTTGTCGAGGGTAATCTTATTCACGGAAGCGGCAGCGGCGTCCTTTTCCTGCGATTTGCGCTGCTCGACCAGCTGGCGTGCCATGCGCTCGTCGATGACGGCGCTGAAGCTGTCGCCCGCGCCGGGCGCTTCGCTCAGACCGGTAATCTCCACCGGCATGGACGGGCCTGCGGACTTGACGGCTCTGCCCTTGTCGTCGTTCATCACGCGGACGCGGCCAACGGCGGTGCCTGCAATGATGACGTCGCCCTGATTGAGGGTGCCGTTCTGCACCAGAAGCGTTGCCACCGGGCCGCGGGTCTTGTCAAGCCGCGCCTCGAGCACGACGCCCTTGGCGGCGCGGTCGGGATTGGCCTTCAGCTCCTGCATATCGGCCGTCAGCAGCACCATTTCCAGCAGGCTGTCAACGCCGTCGCCAGTCTTGGCGGAGATGGGGCACATGATGGTATCGCCGCCGAATTCCTCCGGCACCAGCTCATACTCCATGATCTGCGTTTTGATGCGATCCGGGTTTGCGCCCGGCTTATCCATCTTGTTGATGGCCACAATCAGCGGAATATTGGCAGCCTTTGCGTGGTTGATGGCTTCCACGGTCTGCGGCATAATGCCGTCGTCCGCCGCCACCACCAAAATGGCAATATCGGTGCACATCGCGCCGCGGGCGCGCATCGCGGTAAAGGCTTCGTGACCCGGGGTATCGAGGAAGGTAATCAGGCGATCCTGCACCTTAACCTGATAGGCGCCGATGGCCTGGGTGATGCCGCCGGCTTCGCCGGAGGCCACGTGGCTGTTGCGGATATAGTCCAGCAGGCTGGTCTTGCCGTGGTCAACGTGACCCATGACAACCACGACCGGCGCGCGCTCGATCAGCTCCTCGGTGGTGTCCTCGTGATCGTCGAACAGGCGCTCTTCGATGGTGACAACAACTTCCTTTTCCACCTTGCAGTTGAATTCCAGCGCCACCAATGCGGCGGTATCATAGTCGATGACCTGACTGATCGACGCCATAACGCCCATCTTCATCAGGCTCTTGACAACCTCCGCGCCGGTTTTCTTCATCCGGGACGCCAACTCGCCAACGGCGATTTCGTCCGGAATCTTAACCACCAGCGGTGCTTTTTTGGCAATTTCCAGCTGCAAACGGCGAATCTTCTCCTGCTCCTCGTTGCGCTGCTTTCCGCTGAAGAACGTGCCCTTTTTCTTGCCCGCCGGCTGATTTCTGCCGTTCTTTCCGTTGAAGCGCTGCTTGCCGCCGCGAATTTCGGACACGCGCTCGGAAACCAGCTTGTCAACATGGTCGTCAAAGCGGGCGGTATTCACGGTGACGGCCGAGGTATCGACCACGCGGCGCTCGCGCTTACGCTCCGGCTCGCCGGGCTTGGCAGGCTGACTGTTCTGGGCGTGGGGTGCGCCGGTCGCCTGCGGGGCGTGGGGCGCACCGGTCGCCTGCTGCGCAGGCTTTTCGGTGGGCTGGCTGGGCTGCGGCGCAGCCGGGGCATCGTCCACAACCAGCTTGCTGGGGTCATCCTTGGCTGCCGGAACCGGCACTGCGGCAAAGACTTCCTCCAGCGACCCAATCTGATGATGCTGGGTAATATGATCGAACATTAAATTCAACTCCTGCTCCTCCAGCACCTGCATATTATTTTTCGGCTTTTCGTCCAAATACTGATCTGCGATCTCCATGACTTCTTTTACCTGAAATCCGAAGTCCTTGGCCACATCACGGATCCGATATTTAATGAGTGTACTCATCTGGCCACCTCCATCAATTATTTTTGTTTGGCAGGAAGGCGCGGCGCGGTGATTTTTTCCAGCACGGCAATGGCGGATGCATAATCGCCGTCCAATTTCCGAACGAATGACAGTGCCAGGCGCGCATCGCCCAGCGCCGCCACGGCGCAGCTTCTCATGCCGAGGGCAGCGCCCAGCGCCACCTTGTCGTACGGAACTTGAATCACCGGCCCTGTAAACAGGTTTCCGGCGCGGCGAATGGTATGCTCGCCCGCGTCGCTGGCCACAAGAACCAGCCTTGCACGTCCTGCGCGGCAGGCGGTAATCACCGGGTCTTCTCCGGCGAACACATTGCCGCCGCGTTTTCCGAGGCCTAACAGCCCCAACGCGTTACTTGCCATCCTCGGCACCTTCCTCTATGGTTGCAAGCAGGCCGTCATAAACCGCCTGCGGAATCTGGGTTTCGAAGCCGCGCTCCAGCGCTTTGGATTTCATCGCCTTTTTCAGGCATTCCGCGCTCTGGCACACATAGGCGCCGCGACCGGGCGCTTTGCCGCGGAAGTCCAGAGATATGATTCCCTCCGGCGACTTCACAATGCGTACCAGCTCTTTTTTCGGCTTCATTTCGCGGCAGCCAAGACACTGCCGCATCGGAATTTTCTTCTGCATGGCGATTTATTCCTCGTCCGGGCTGATGAGCGAATCTTCCGCTTCTTCGGCCGCGTCCTCGCTCTCGGCGCCGGACTGCGGCTTGATGTCGATCTTATAGCCGGTCAGGCGGGCGGCCAGACGGGCATTCTGCCCCTCTTTGCCGATGGCAAGCGAGAGCTGATCGTCCGGGACAACCACGCGGCAGCTCTTCACGCCGGGCAGCACGCGCACGTCGATGACGTCCGCCGGGCTGAGCGCGGCTGCAACAAAGGCCGCCGGATCCTCCGACCAGGTGGCAATGTCCATCTTCTCGCCGCCCAGCTCATCCACCACGGCGGCAACGCGCGCGCCGCGGGTGCCGACGCATGCGCCGACCGGGTCGATGTTGGCGTCAGACGACCAGACGGCAAGCTTGGTGCGGGAGCCGGCCTCTCGGGCGATGGATTTGATTTCCACCAGTCCGTTGGCGATTTCCGGCACTTCCAGCTCAAACAGCCGCTTGACCAGGCCCGGATGCGTCCGGGACACAATGACCTGCGGGCCGCGGCTGGAACGGCGAACCTCCACCACGTAGACGCGCACCTTGTCGTTCTCATGGAGCACCTCGCCCTTGACCTGCTCGCCGGCGGCGAGATAGGCGTCGGTGCGGTCAGCGCTGGTGCCGATGCGCACGGTCATGTCGCCGGTGCGCGGCTCGATGCGCATGACGGTGCCGGTCAGAATCTCGTGCTCTTTGGACGAGAAGCTGTCAAACACCATGCCGCGCTCGGCCTCCCGAATGCCCTGAATGATGACCTGCTTGGCGGTCTGCGCGGCGATACGGCCAAATTCCTTGGTTGCAATCTCCACGTTGACCAAATCGCCCAGCTGCACATGGGGGTCAATCCGCTGCGCCTGCTCGATGGCGATCTCGCTGGCTTCGGAAAACACCTCGTCCACGACTTCCTTCTGGGCATACATGTGCATGTCATTTTCATCCAGCTGCACAGACACATTGTCTACATAGCCGTCGCGATCCTTCTTGTACGCTGCGACCAGCGCCTGCGTGATCTTGTCGACCATATAGTCCTTCGGAATGCCGCGCTCCTTCTCGAGCTGGGCGAGCGCTGCAAAAATCTCAGAGTTCATTTTTTTCGCTCATTCCTTCCTATATCGGTTTGGATTAAAATTCGACGCGAAGGCGCACCAGTGCAACCTCGCTTTTTTCAAACACTTCCGTTTTGCCGCCGCAGTCCGCTGTGACACGGCCGTCGTCATAGCCCACCAGCGTGCCGACATATTCCTTCGCGCCCGCGCGCGGCTGATAGAGCTTGATGAGAATGGGGCTGCCGTAAAACGTTTCGAAATCCGATGCGCGCTTCAGCACCCGCTCGCAGCCGGCGGAGCTGACCTCAAACTGGTAGCTCTCCTGAATCGGGTCCTCCTGATCCAGAATCGGGTCAAGCGTCCGGGACACAGCCTCGCAATCGCTGATGTCCACGCCCCCCTGCTTATCAATGACAATCCGCAAAATGCGATCGCCGCCCTCGCGGACATATTCCACATCCCAAAGCGTGCAGCCAAACGACTCCACGACCGGTTGTGCAAACGCCCAAACACGTTCCGTTACCTTCATAATTTCTCCTTTCCCCTGATGAAAAGGTGTCCGGTCAACAAGAAAGAGAGGGGAATATCCCCTCTCTTCTGTCAAGTATACTCTATTACTGCTTGCATTATACCATATTAAAATAGAAATAGCAAGCACGTAAGGGCTGTTTTTTCTTGAAATTGCAAGGTTTTTTAGAGTTTTGCACTGGCGTGGCGCGTCACATGGCAACCCATGTTCACCACGCACGGCAATCCGGCAATATGGGTGGGCGCGGTGCAGATGCGCACCGACAGCGCGGTCACTGTGCCGCCAAGTCCCTGCGGGCCGATGCCGAGGCGGTTGATTTTCTCCAGCGCGCAGCGCTCCATGTCCGCATAATAGGGGTCGGGGTTGCTTTCTGTGGGATCCTCCAGCAGCGCGGTTTTGGCCAAAAGCGCGCACTGCTCCACCGTGCCGCCAAGTCCCACGCCCAGCACCATCGGCGGGCAGGGATTCGAGCCGGCCTTCGCGGCCACCGCAGCGATAAAGTCCTCAATGTCCGCGCGGGTGGCCGCAGGGGTGAACAGCTTCATGCCGCTCATGTTTTCGCTTCCGAAGCCCTTGGGCGCAACGGTGATGGTCATTTCATCGCCCGCGACCAGCTCCAGATGCACCACCGCCGGGGTATTATCGTCGGTGTTGACCCGGCGCAGCGGATCGCGCACCACGCTTTTACGCAAAAATCCATCCCGATAGCCGCGGCGGACACCCTCGTCGATGGCGTCGCGCAGCAGGCCGCCGGTGATGTGCACCTCCTGCCCCAGCGCCACAAACACCACCGCCATGCCGGTGTCCTGACAGATGGGCAGCATCTTTTCCTGCGCCAGTGTGAAATTGTCGATCAGGTCGCCGAAAATGCCCTGCCCCACAGGGCTTTTCTCCTCGGCTGCGCACTGACGGATGCGCGTTTGCAGCTCCTCGGGCAGCACGCACGCCGCCTCGATGCACAGATCGCGCACCGTCCGGGCGATGGTTTCAAAGTCAATCTCTTTCATATTCATCCCT
>JAQUZL010000064.1 GCA_028691385.1 Oscillospiraceae bacterium | reverse complement strand
ACTACGCCCCTGTCGTGCTGTTCATCGGCATGATCATGGTGCTCTTCCTCAAAAACAAGAAGGTGCAGAATGTCGGCCTGATCGTCTTTGGCTTTGGCCTGCTCTTTATGGGCATCACGACCATGAGTAGTGCCATCGCGCCGCTCAAGGAATCTGCGGAATTCACCAGCTTCCTTGTCAGCATGAACTACCCCATCGTTGCGGTTCTGGTGGGACTGGTCTTTACCGCGATCGTGCAAAGCTCGTCCTCATCGGTCGGTATTATTCAAACCTTCGCCATTCAGGGCCTCATTGACTACCGCATGGCGGTTTACCTTGTCATTGGCACCTCGGTCGGCGCGTGTATGCCGGCCGTCATCGCCATGTTTGCCTCCAACCGCGATGGCAAGCGCGCGGCGTGGCTGAGTATTTTCTTTAACCTGTTCCGCACGGTTTTCTGCTTTGCCGCCGTCATGCTGCTGCCGCAAATTATGGATTGGATTGCCGGTCTTTCGCCCCATGACGTTGGCCGCCAGATTGCAAACGCGCACACCCTGATGGCCATTGTTTCCGTGCTGATTCAGCTGCCGCTCACCAAGCAAATTGTCAAGCTGACCTATCGGGTGCTTCCCGAGCGGGAGGATGAGCACCGCGCTGCCGAGCGCAAGCTGGTCTATATCTCCAACAACCCCAAAATCCCCACGGCCATCGCACTGGCGCAGGCCAAGCGTGAGGTTGTCCGCATGGGTAAGATTGCGCAGGAAAATCTGGAGCGCGCCCTGCAGTCCTTCTTTGAGCGCAGCACCGAAAAGGCCGATCTGGTTCGCGACACCGAGGAAACCCTTGACTACCTGAACCATGCCATCACCAGCAGCCTGTGCCAACTCCGCACACCGGAAATGACGCAGGAGGAACAAAACGAGCTGGGTCTTATGCTGCTGGCCGTCACGGATATTGAACGAATCGGCGACCATTCCGACAACATTGCCGAATATACCGCCACCGCCTCGCAGGATGCCGTCTGGTTCTCGGATCCCGCATTTAAGGAGCTGACAGAGCTTGCCGACGCCGTGAAGGAATCGGTTCGCATGGCGCTTGACATCTATGAAAATGATCGTTTTGACGAGATTTCAGACGCCGTTTCGCTGGAAGAAAAGGTGGACAAGATGAAAGAAACCTGCATCAACAATCACGTCGAACGTCTGATGCATGGCGCCTGCAACCCGGTGGGCGGACTGATCTTCACCGATATGGCGACCGATCTTGAGCGCTGCAGCGACCATGCCTACAACATCGCCGAAACCATTAACGGCCGCGGCAATACCTGATACCTAAAAAGTCGGGAGGAATGCTCCTCCCGATTTTTTCACGCCCATTCGTCCGAAAACAGTCCGAACGAGGAGAACACCGTATTCATACTCTCGCGGTATATCGGCGCTTTTTCCGGTGCTACCGCAAAGGTCAGAAGATAGGCATAGTCCTGATCCTCCAGAATCGCCGCACGGTTCAGCCGCCCATCGGCCGCGCACCATGCAAACTGATATTCCGGCATGCCAAACCGCTGTGTTTTGATCACCGTCTGATTTTCCATGGTACGTCCCGAGAGCGCTGTGATTAACTGCGCCCCGTTTTTGCCGGTGCACACCTGACTGACAATCTCGTAATCTCCGTCTGGCTGCACATAATGATAGGTGTTGCTAAGCTCAGAAAAGGTTTCCAGCGACGCGTCCGTCGGCACGGCAAAAATGATGCTGTAGGGTGTCTGCTCCAGCGATGCTGTCGGAACGATTTCCTGTGCGCCGCACCCGGCCAGCACACCAAGCGTCAGCGCCATTGCGGCAAGTCTTTTTCTCATACTGTTCCCTCCGAAAGGATCTATGATTATGGCAAAACTGGTTGTCCTGTATTTCATTGTATTAAACATTCTGGCATATATGCTGTTCGGCGTCGACAAATACAAGGCCGTTCGCGCGCATTGGCGGATTCCCGAGGCCACGCTGCTGCTCTTCGCCGTGCTGGGCGGCAGTGTCGGCGCGCTTGTCGGCATGCGCCTGTTTCTCCACAAAACACAGAAAAACAAGTTCCGCATCGGCGTTCCGGTCATCTTGCTGGTGCAGGCCGCGCTCGCCTGCTGGCTTTGTCTGTCCGCGCCCCCGGCGTTTCTTGCCGTATCCTTTGTTGCTGCATAAAAAAAGCGAACGCATCCGCGTTCGCTTTTTCCTTATTTTGTTCCAAAGATACGGTCGCCGGCGTCGCCAAGACCTGGGATGATATAGGCGTTTTCATTGAGCTTTTCATCCACCGCCGCAACGAAAATCTCCACGTCGGGATGATCGTTTTGAATGCGGGCAACGCCCTCCGGCGCGGCGATGATGTTCATCAAACTGATATTTTTGCAGCCATATCCCTTCAAAAACTGGATTGCCGCCGATGCCGAGCCGCCAGTTGCCAGCATGGGATCCACCACAATGATTGTCCGCTCGGAGATGTCCGGCGGCATTTTGCAGTAATACTCCACCGGGCAGTGGGTCTGCGGATCGCGGTAAAGGCCAATGTGCCCGACCTTTGCCGATGGAATCAGATTAATCATGCCGTCGACCATGCCCAATCCCGCGCGCAGAATCGGCACGATTGCCAGCTTCTTGCCCGCGAGCACCCGGCATTTTGCCACCGCCATCGGCGTTTCCACTTCGATTTCCTCTGTTGGCAGATTCCGCGTCGCCTCATAGCACATCAGCATGGCGATCTCGCCCACCAGCTCGCGGAACAAATTGACGCCCGTGTTCTTGTCCCGCAGATAGGTCAGCTTGTGCTGCAGCAGCGGGTGCTCCAGAATATGAACAGTACTCATGCATTTTTCTCCTTTATTGTTGTTTGGCCAGCCGTTCCCGCTCCGCCTGTGACAGACGCAGATAGTTGGGAACCAGTTCTTTTGCGGACGCCGCGCAGCCGCTTTCCAGCATCCGCGCAGCCACAATCGCCACGCCGGACGCGCGCTGCTGACGCAAATGCTCCGGCAGCAGTCGAAGGTTTGAAATTTGGTCATGCAGCGCATCATAACAAAGCAGCGCGCCGTCGCCAACCAGAAAAATTGGTTCATCCCATGCGGCAAGCGCTTCGCCGAGCGCCGCAAGCGAGATTGCCCGATCCTCACAAAGACGTCGCTGCGCGCCGTTTTGCCTGCGGAACAGGGCATTATAGACCTGCGCGCGCCGCGCGTCCATTACCGCGCAAACAACGCCGTCGCCCGCGCCCACGCACTCCGCCATGGCCTCGAGCGTGGACACGCCCACGCAGGGCTTTTCCGCGCCCCAGGCAAATCCCTTTGCCGCCGACACCCCAATCCGCACACCCGTGAAGCTGCCCGGTCCCGCCGCGCAGGCCACCGCGTCGATCTGCCCGGGCGTTAGCGATGCGTTGCGCAGCAAATCGTCCGCCATTTTGGTCAGCGTCCGGCTGTGGGTCTGTCCGTCATTCATAAAAGACTGGCACAGCAGCACACCGTCGCCATACAGGGCAACCGATGCGGCCTTTGCCGATGATTCAAACGCCAATAGTTTCAAACCGCACTCCCCCCATCAATGGAAATATAGCGGCAATTCTCGCCGTCAGGCGCGCGGCTGATTGCCACATGGACGGCCTGGGTCATGGCCTCCGGCGCGTTTTCGCTCCACTCTACCGCGCACACGCCGCCCTGCGCCAAATAGTCTTCCCAGCCAATCTCAAACAACTCATCGTCCGAGCCAAGGCGATATAAATCAAAATGAAACAGCGGCATTTTCCCGCTGCGATATTCATTGACAATGGTATAGGTCGGACTGGTAACCGGCTCGCGGATGCCCAGTCCCGCCGCAAGACCGCGAGTAAACGCAGTTTTTCCCGCGCCAAGATCGCCGGTAAACGCGATGACATCGCCCGGTCGCAGGCGACTGGCCAATTCGCGGCCGACGCGCTCCGTTTCTTCCGGGGAATTCGTTTTGATCTGCATGGGCTGCTCCTCCAAATTGATAAAAGCGCTCTGCCGTGGGTGCGTCAATGCAGCCACCGAGCTGCGCGTCCATTACGACTTTTTTGCTATTGTATCACAATCGGTTCTTTTTTGAAAGTGGAAACGTTTTTCATGTTTACTTGCGGCAGAACAAATGTTAAAATGGAACAATTGGAAAGGAGGCGTCAAATTGAATCGATTTTTTGACGGCGCGCGCCGCTTTTTTCGCAAGGCGGATTTGCCGCTGCTGGTTTTATGCCTGATCGCATCGGCCTTTGGCGTCCTCGTCATCTCAAGCGCCGCACGGCATTTCGAGGATGGGCGCTATGTGTTTATCCAATGCGCCGCAATTCTCATTGGCGTTGCGCTGTTTGTGTTTTTTTCTTTCTTTGACATCAGTATTTTGGCAGAGCAGCGCGAGCTGCTGATGATTTTTAATATTCTGTTTATTTCCACCCTGTTTGTGTTCGGCGTGCAGGGCACCACCGGCAACCGAAGCTGGCTGACGTTTTCCTGGCTGCCGTTTAACCTGCAGCCTGCGGAAATCTGCAAAATCAGTTTCATTTTAATTCTAGCCAAAACCATGTCCGTTCATCGCAATCAGATTTCCTCGGTGCAAAGCGTTCTGCGCATTCTGGCCATTACCCTTGTCACCATGGGCGTCATCGTTGCCGCCTCCTCCGACGCAGGCGAGGCGCTGGTCTTTGCCTTTATCTTTGTAATTATGGCCTTTATCGGCGGGGTAAATCTGGGCTGGTTTGCGCTGGGCGTCGGCATCATTGGCGTTTCTGCGCCGCTTTTGTGGAACACCATCGTCCGTGAAGACCAGAAACAGCGTATTTTGATGATTTTTGACCCCGCCATTGACCCCACCGGCATTGGCGTGCGTTATCAGACGCAGCTCAGTCAAAACTACATCTCCCACGGCGGCCTTGCCGGGCAGGGTCTGTTTCAGGGCGTGCAAACGCAGGCAGGCACCATGCCCGCGCAGCACACCGACTTTATTTTCTCTGTTATCGGCAATGAGCTTGGCATGATCGGCTGCATTTTCACGCTGCTGATTCTCAGCATCATTCTGATTCGCTGCGTCTATATCGGCGTCAAATCCGGCAGTTATCAAAACCGGCTCATCTGCACCGGCATCGCCGGTATGCTGCTGTTTCAGATCATTGTCAACGTGGGGATGTGTCTGGGGCTTTTCCCTGTTGTCGGACTGACGCTGCCGTTTATCAGCTACGGCGGCAGCTCCACCGTTACCACCTTTGCCGCCATTGGGATTATTTCCGGCATTAAAATGCACCCCACGCCGGACAGTGAAACGCTTTACGTTCGCGCCCCATCCGAATAATGCCTGCCGGTATGGAAATTTTTCCATACCGGTTTTTTCCGAATAATTCCGCCGCACAGACAGATACTACCTCCGCAGAAAATTTTAGGAGGTAATCACTTTGTTTTCCAACCAAAACCATTTTTGCCCGCGCCTTTTGTTCCTCGGGCTTCTGATGGCACTGGCCGTTGCAGGAACCTGCAGCGCAGCCCAAACGCCCTACGGCGCATCGTATCAGTATCTGTCCTCCGATTTTTCCGAAACTACGCTGGACGGTATTGTCATCACCGGTGTTCCGGATGCGTCGGTTGCCAGCATTCAATACGGCAGTCGCACCCTGCGCAGCGGCGATGTGCTCAGCCGAGATGCCCTGAGCCAGTTGACGCTCACGCCCATCACCGCAACGGGCGCAGACGCAACGCTCACCTATCTGCCGGTTTGCAACCGGGAGATTCTGGGCGCCAAATCGTGCACCGTTACCATCGGAAAAAAGGTCAATGAGCCGCCCGCCGCATCGGACAGCGCCATGGAAACCTACAAAAACATCGCCAACACCGGCGCGCTGCACGTCACCGATCCCGAGGGCGACGCCCTCACCTATACCGTCGTGACCGAGCCGAAGCGCGGCGTCGTTGTCATTGCAGAAGATGGCACCTTCACCTATACGCCCAACAAAAACAAGGTGGGCGGCGACCGCTTCACCTATGTTGCCACCGACGTCAAAGGCAACATTTCCAACGAAGCCACCGTGACAGTGGAGATTCTCAAGCCCACCATCAAGACCACCTATGCCGACATGTCCGGCGATCCGGATGCATTTGAGGCCATGTGGCTGCGGGATAAGGGCATCTTCCATGGAGAAACCGTGGGTGCAAGCCTGTGCTTCAATCCTGACAAAGCCGTCACGCGGGGCGAGTTTCTCGTGATGCTGATGGATCTTCTGGGCATTGAAAAGGAGCAGGCGCAGCTGACCTCCGGCTTTGCCGACGAAACCGACACCCCGGCCTGGATGCAGCCGTATGTTGTCGCCGCGCTCAGTGACGGCATCATCACCGGCGTATCCTCAAATGGCGGCATGGTGTTCCGCCCCGCCGCTTCCCTCACCAATGCCGAGGCCGCCGTTATGGTGCAGAATATTCTGAATTTGCCCCGCGCGGAGGACGCCATGGCCGCAAGTGACGTGCCCGTCTGGGCCGAGAGCGCCATCAGCGCCCTGTCCGAAGCCGGGATCCCCTGCACCGGCAGCGCCATGGATATTGTGACGCGGCGCGGCGCGGCAAATCTGCTCTATGCTGTCTTTTCCGAAAAGGGCAGCGCCGACTACGGCCTGCTCACCTGGGCAGCCAACGATTAAGATGCGCAAAAGAGCCGGTATCCTGGATACCGGCTCTTTGTCCTATGCAATTTGCTTATTCCTCGGTCTTTTCAGCCTGCGGCGCTTCGGGCGCCTCTGCCGGCGCGGCTTCCTCGGTTTTCTCCGCCGCGTCTTCCGCGACCTCAACGGTGAACTCTTCATCTTCTCCGTCGCAGGCTTCGCAGGTCTGCTTCATGCTCTCAATGATTTCAAGCTGTTCGGCAATGCTCTGCTTTGCCTCGGTGATCTTTTCGCACCACGGCAAATACTCCGCTGCGTCCTGTTCGCTGCCTGCGGCAAAATCACGATAGTAGAGTTTGCCCAGTTCGATCTGTGCTTTTCTGATTTTGTCCTCTTCTGCGGCAATGTTGACCTTTGCCTTTACAACCGCTGCCACCTGCTTGGATTTTGCTGCCGCTGCCTGCGCAACGTCTACCGCACGTTCTTTCCACACATTGAATTCTTCGGAAAAGTTCATATACAAGCTCCTTCCATATGGTCTGTTAGAACAGACCGGTAATCACACCCTGATCGTCTATGTCGATCTTCTCTGCCGCCGGTACTTTTGGCAGTCCCGGCATTGTCATAATATCACCGGTTTGAACTACAATAAAGCCTGCGCCTGCAGAAATTTTCACTTTGCTGACGGAAATTGTGAAATTCTCAGGCCTGCCCAGCTTCGTTGCGTCATCCGACAGGGAATACTGCGTTTTTGCCATGCAGACAGGCAAGCCGCCAAAGCCCAGCGCTTCCAGATTGCCGATTTCCTTGGCTGCCGCCTTGGAATAGGACACGCCTGCGCCGCCGTAAATCCGCTTCACGATGGTTGCGATTTTCTCGCGAATCGGTTGTTCCAGCGCGTAGCAGTACTGGAACTGCTTCGGCTGCTCGCACAGACGCAGCACTTCGTTGGCCAGCTCGATGCCGCCCGCGCCGCCTTTGCCCCAAACCTCGCTCATGGCCACGTTTACGCCATACTCCCCGCACTTGCTTCGGATGAGCGCCAGCTCTGCGTCCGTATCGTTCACGAATCGGTTGATGGCGACCACCGCCGGCAGGCCAAAAACCTTGGTAATGTTCTCCACGTGCTTGAGCAGGTTCGGCAGACCCTTTTCCAGCGCCGCCAGATTTTCCTGACCCAAATCCTGTTTTGCCACTCCGCCATTATATTTCAGCGCCTTGACCGTTGCGACAATCACAACCGCGTCCGGGCAAATTTCCGCCGCGCGGCACTTGATGTCCAAGAACTTTTCCGCGCCCAGATCTGCGCCGAAGCCGGCCTCGGTCACGGTATAGTCTGCCAGCTGCATGGCCGTCGTGGTCGCCATGACCGAGTTGCAGCCATGGGCAATATTTGCGAATGGGCCGCCGTGGATAATGGCGGGAGTATGCTCCAGCGTCTGCACCAGATTCGGCTTGATGGCCTCCTTGAGCAGCGCCGCCATCGCGCCATTTGCGTGCAGCTGGGCTGCCGTCACCGGCTTTTCGTCGTAGGTATAGCCCACAACGATGCGGCCAAGGCGCGCCTTGAGGTCGCTCAGCGAGGTGGCAAGGCAAAGTGCCGCCATCACCTCGGAGGCAACGGTAATGTCAAAGCCCTCTTCGCGGGGAACGCCGTTGACGCGGCCGCCAAGACCGGCTGTGATAAAGCGCAGCTCGCGGTCGTTCATGTCCACGCAGCGCTTCCAGGTGATCCGGCGGGGATCAATATTCAGGGCGTTGCCCTGATAAATATGGTTGTCCAGCATGGCGGCGAGCAAATTGTTTGCCGCGCCGATCGCGTGGAAATCGCCGGTAAAGTGCAGGTTGATCTCCTCCATCGGCACAACCTGCGCATAGCCGCCGCCGGCAGCGCCGCCCTTCAGGCCGAACACCGGGCCAAGGCTCGGCTCGCGCAGGCAAAGGCAGACCTTTTTGCCAAGCTTGGACAGCGCGTCAGCCACGCCCACAGACGTCGTTGTCTTGCCCTCGCCGGCAGGGGTCGGGTTGATGGCCGTGACCAGAATCAGTTTGCCCTGCTTACCGGATTTCGGCAGGCGGGTTACGTCGATTTTTGCCTTGGTTCTGCCGTAGTATTCCAAACATTCCGCCGGAATATGCAGTTTCTCCGCGATTTCGCCAATCGGCGCCATTGTGCATTCCTGTGCAATTTCAATATCAGTTTTCATGTTCACCACTCCGCTTGCAATTTTTTCATTGAGTCGGTTGTCGGGATATGAAAAAGGCCGACTTCCGGACAGTCAGCCCAGACGGTCGGCATTACAAGTACCATACTCCATGTGGTTCATCCACTTCCGTCAGTTGTATGGTCAATATAAAAGTAGCATATTATCCCGAAAAAGTCAAGATTCGCCGGTATGCGCAGCGCCGCAGACCGGCATTTTTTGGCAGTCTGCGGCGCTGATCTTTACTTTTTCCGCGCGGCAGCCGTGAGGGTATTGCGCAGCAGCATCAGCCGCGTCATCGGCCCCACGCCGCCCGGCACCGGCGTGATGTACGAGCACTGCGGCGCAACCGCGTCGAAGGCCACATCGCCGCAGAGCTTGCCCGCCTCGTTGCGGTTCATGGCCACATCGATGACCACAGCGCCCTGTTTTACCATGTCCGCCGTGACCAGGTTCACCTTGCCGACCGCGCTCACCAAGATGTCCGCTTTGCGGCACTCTGCGGCCAGATCCGGCGTTTTCGAGTGGCAGATGGTCACCGTACCGTTGCGGCGCAGCAGCAGCATCGCCTGCGGCTTGCCCACAATGTTGCTCCGCCCCAGCACCACGCAGTGCTTGCCCGCCGGATCAATGTGATAATAATCCAGCAGCGCCATGACGCCCGCCGGTGTGCAGGGCAAAAAACGGTCGTTACCCTGCATCATGCAGCCGACGTTATAGGGATGAAAGCAGTCCACATCCTTGTCCGGACTGATCGCTGCGATCACGCGCTGCTCGTCGATCTGCTTCGGCAGCGGCAGCTGCACAATGATGCCATGTACCGATTCGTCCGCATTGAGCGCCGCAATCAGCGCCAGCAGCTCCTGCTCGCCAGTTTCGGCCGACAGCTTGTGCTCTTTCGAAACAAGGCCGCACTCGGCGCAGTCTTTTTCCTTGTTGGATACATAAACGCGGGATGCGGGATTGTCCCCCACCAGCACCACCGCAAGGCAGGGACGGATGTTTTCCCGATTCAGCGCCGCAACCTCCGCGCGAATTTCTTTTCGCAGCTCGGATGCAACCATTTTTCCGTCAATCAGCGTCATGTTCATTTTCCTCCTGCATTGTTTCGGCAGCGGGCGCTACCTGTTCCGGCTGCACGGCATCCTCGCCGGCGTCCGCCGCTTCGCTCTGCGGCGCTTTGCGGAAGAAGCGAAACCACGCCCAAACCGCAATGGCGGCAATGCAGGACACTGCCGCAAGCACCTGCGAAACCCGCAGTCCCGTGCCAAACAGGTACAAGCTGTCCGTCCGCATTCCCTCGATGAAGGTGCGGCCAAGGCCGTACCACGCCACATACATCAGGAAGATTTCTCCCTTAAATGCGCGTCCCTTACGTTTGGAATAAACGTGCAGCAGCACGAAACCGATGAGATTCCACGCAGACTCATAGAAAAAAGTCGGGTGGTAATAGGCCAAAACGCCCTGTTCATTGACAAGCCCCATGCGCAAAAGGGTGTCGGAGACGCCGCCGTGCGCCTCGCGATTGACGAAATTGCCCCAGCGGCCGATGCACTGCCCGATGAGCAGTCCCAGCGCGCCGACGTCCATAAAATTGAGCGGCGACATTTTTTTCAGTTTGGCGACAATCACAACGCCAATGATCGCGCCGATGATGCCGCCGTAAATAGCGATGCCGCCCTCCCAGATGTACAGGCAGGAGATGGGGTTGTCGCGGTACAAGTCCCAATAAAACAGGCAATAGTAGGCACGCGCGCAGATCAGCGCCAACGGCACGGCCAAAAGCAGCATATCTGTGATGTCGTCCTTCTTCAGTTCAAAATCGCCCGCGCGGTGCATGCCATAGGCCACCGCAAGCAAAAAACCGACCGCGATAATGATGCCGTACCAGTAAATCGGCCTGCCGAACAGCTCGAACGCCACCTGTGGCGGATTGAGTACCAATCCCAGCGAGGGGAAAGAAATTGGGGAAAGTGTCATGAATTTTCGCTCCTTTGTCCCGGTTCAATTACGGAGAGCACCGCGCGCGACTCGGTAACCGTTTCCTGCAGGAATCGCGCCGTTTCTTCCAGTGTAATGGTTTCATAAAGCTCCGGGAACGTGTAATATTCCACGCCCTCGAACCAGCTTTCCGTCATACGGCAGCAAATTGCCTCAAAGCTGTCAAGATCTGTCAGCCGGCGTCCGATCATTGCTTTTTTCAGGCGCTCGAAGCGGCGCTCGTCAAGTCCTGTGCGGGCAAGCCGCTGCGCCTCGTCCAGCATGGCGTCCCGCACCGCGGCAGGATCGCTTCTGTCGCCGCCGGCGCAGAATAGGC
>JAQUZL010000063.1 GCA_028691385.1 Oscillospiraceae bacterium | reverse complement strand
ATGCAGCGGGCGCTGATTCAGTACCGCAATCCGAAAAATTATTATCTGGTCTGGGAAGCACTGGTAAAAGCGGGCAGAGAGGATCTCATCGGCTTTGAAAAAGACTGCCTGATTCGCCCCCGCGGCGTCCGCGTTCCGCCCCCGCGAAAACCGGCAGCGGGCAAGCCTACCGGAAAAAAACCGGCAGCGGCAGGAAAGTCGGCAGATGGAAAATTGCGGACCGGGCCGCATGATGGCCGCTCACCGCTGACAAAGCCGGCCAAACGGCCATCCCGGCCGCCAAAGACCGCGCCGAAAAGCGCCGCGCCCACGACGTGCGGAAAACAGCCGAAGCGCGGAAAAAGATCATATAGATAGTATCCGCAACTTCTTGGAATGCTGCGCTTGGAAGCGTTTCAGAAAAACGGGGCAAAAAAAGCTGCTGCAGAGTCCTTCTGCAGCAGCTTTTTGCACCGGTTAGATTTTATTGTCGCAGCCGAGCACGTCGGTGATTTTGTGCATGACGAGCTGCTTAATGTTCTCGCGCGCGGGCTTGAGATACTGCCGCGGGTCAAAGTCTGCCGGATGATCAACCATGTACTTGCGAATTGTTCCGGTCATAGCCAGACGCAGATCCGAGTCGATGTTGATCTTGCAGACTGCCATTCGCGCGGCCTGCCGCAGCTGATCTTCAGGAACACCGATTGCGCCGGGCATATTGCCGCCGTTTTCATTGACCATTCTCACAAACTCCTGCGGCACAGATGATGAGCCATGCAGGACAATGGGGAAGCCGGGCAGGCGCTTTGCGACGTCCTCAAGGATGTCAAAGCGAAGCTGCGGCTTGGAGCCGGGCTTGAATTTGAATGCACCGTGGGAGGTGCCGATGGCGATGGCCAGAGAATCACAGCCTGTCCGCTGCACAAATTCCTGCACATCCTCCGCGCGGGTGTAGGAAGATGCGTCTGCAGCGACCTTCACCTCATCTTCAATGCCGGCGAGGGTGCCAAGCTCGGCTTCCACCACGACGCCATGGGCGTGCGCGTATTCCACAACCTGTCGGGTGATGGCAATGTTTTCATCCAGCGTCTTGGACGATGCGTCGATCATGACAGAGGTGAAACCATCGTCCACGCAGCTTTTGCAGGTTTCAAAGGAATCGCCATGGTCGAGATGGAGGCAGATGGGCAGGCCGGTTTCGATTTCTGCGGCTTCCACCAGCTTCATAAGATAAGTTCTGTTGGCATAGGCGCGGGCTCCCTTGGAGACCTGCAGAATCACCGGCGCGCTGCACGCGCGGGCGGCTTCGGTGATGCCCTGAATGATTTCCATGTTGTTGACATTGAACGCACCAATTGCATAACCGCCGTCATATGCTTTCCGGAACATTTCGGTACTGGTAACAAGAGGCATATTACTCAACTCCTTTACACCCTCATCTTACCAAGATTACCCGATGAATGCAAGAGAGCGATTTACATTTCTCGGTGAATGCGTTATAATATTTATGGTACAAATCACCAAACTGGAGGAATGAAATATGAGCAGATTAGAAGGCGCTTGTATCGTCGGACAGTCCGGCGGTCCCACTTCTGTCATCAACGCCAGTGCCTACGGCGTCATCAAGGCCGCGCTGGACGATCCCGCGATCACGAGGGTGTACGGCGCATATCATGGCATCCGCGGCGTACTGGACGATCAGCTTTTGATCATGGATGAGGAAGACCCCAAGGAGCTTGCCCTGCTTCCCTATACCCCGTCTTCCGCGCTTGGCTCCTGCCGGTACAAAATGAAGAAGCCGGAAGAGGATGAAACGGATTACCGCCGGATTTTGGAGATTTTCAAAAAGTATCAGGTGCGTTATTTCTTCTATATCGGCGGCAACGATTCCATGGACACCTGCGCCAAGGTCAGCCGCTATCTGGCCAAGGTTGGTTATGAGTGCCGCGTGATGGGCGTGCCGAAAACCATTGACAACGATCTGTTTGGCACGGATCATTGCCCGGGCTATGCCTCTGCGGCAAAATACATTGCCACCACCTTTATGGAGGTGTATCTGGACGCCCACGTCTATGACACCGGCACGGTGACCATTGTGGAGTGCATGGGTCGCCATGCGGGCTGGCTGACCGCCGCCTGCGCGCTGGCAGGCACCAAGGGCTGTGCGCCGGATCTCATCTATCTGCCGGAGCGGGACTTCGATATGAATCAATTCCTGCAGGAGGTGGATGCGCTTTACCGGAAAAACGGCTATTGCATCGTTGCGGTGTCCGAGGGCATTCATTATGCAGACGGCAGCTTCGTGTCCGAGGCAAAGACGGCGGCGACCGATGGCTTTGGCCATGCGCAGCTGGGCGGCTTGGCGGCAGTGCTTGCCAATGCGGTCAAGGAAAAGACCGGCGCAAAGACCCGTGGGATCGAGCTGAGCCTTTTGCAGCGCTGCGCGGCGCATGTGGCGTCCGGCACGGATATTGCCGAGTCCATGGCGGCCCGCAAACGCGCGGTGGAGGAAACCCTTGCCGGAACCACCGGAAAAATGGTCGGCTTTGTCTGCGACCGCACCAATGGCTATCGGTGCCAGCTGCAGCTGTTTGATCTCGAGCAGGTGGCAAACTATGAGAAAAAGATGCCGCCGGAGATGATCAATGAGGCCGGAAACGGCGTGACGCAGGCGTTTATCGACTATTGCGCGCCGCTGGTGGTCGGCGAGAGCGCACTGCCCCGCGAGGACGGTCTGCCGCGGTTTTGCCGCTTGAAAAAGGTATTTGCAAAGTAAGTAAGCATCGCGCAAAAACCAAATTATAAAGGCGGGGAATCGGTTTGCCGATTCCCCGCCTTTTCATCTGTAAAAAATAATTTTTTTCCGCAATAAAATCGGCGGGGCTGGCCGTCTAATAGATGCAACACAAAGGAGGAGACGAATGACACAGGAGGGATTTTCCGTGCGCGTGGAGCAGTGCGGCGGCAAACTGTATCAAATGGCACTGCTACAGCTCGGCAGCGAAACGGCGGCAACGGAGTGCATGGACGAGGCGGTGTATCGGGCACTGTGCGGGTGCAAAAAGCTGCGCCAGCCGGAGTACTTTGACACTTGGATCACAAGAATCCTGCTCAATGTCTGCTCCGATGAGCGCCGCCGATTAAAGCGCCACTGCGCGCTGGAAACGCTGCCGGAGACCGCGCAGGAGCGCTTCGACGCGCTGCCGCTGCGGCAGGCAATCCGCTGCCTGCCCGATGAGCTGGGCCAGATTGTGATTTTACGGTATTTTTCCGGTTATACGCTGCGGGAGACTGCAGCCCTGCTGCAAATTCCGCAGGGTACGGCTGCAACGCGGCAGAAGCGGGCGCTGACACTTTTGCGTCTGGCTCTGTCAGAAGAGGAGGAGTCGCTATGAATCGGATGGAAGAACTGGAGCAGCTGCGTGCCGCGTCAGCGCCTGCCGGCGTGGGCGCTGCGGCGCTGGCTCTGGCCCAAAAGAGACTGCGCCGCAGGCGGCATCTGCTGCAGCCGGCCGCGGCGCTGGCAGCAAGCTTTGCGGTGTTTGTGGCGCTGGTGAACTTCTGCGCGCCGGTCGCCTATGCCTGCGCCAAGGTGCCGGTGCTGCGGGAGCTGGCAAGCGCGGTGACCTTTTCCCCGTCACTTGGCGCTGCGGTGGAAAACAACTATGTGCAGCCCATTGGACAGACGCAGACGGACGGCGAGGTGACAGCGGCTGTGGAGTCGGTAATCGTGGACCAAAAGCAGGTCACCGTGTTTTACCGCCTTGCCTCGGCACGCTACGCAAAGCTCTGCGAGCAGCCCGGCGTATATGATGCAGAGGGCGGCGCGCCTGCGCCGTGCAGCTATGGGCCGAACGGCTGGGATGTGGAAAACGGCACGCTGCGCTCCACCACCATTGATTTTGTGGAGGACAATGTGCCCACAGAGCTCTTGTTTACGCTGGACGTTTGGGAGGCAGAGACGGAAGCGCCTGCAGAGGTAACGTCGATCTGGGACGATACGCCGCAACAGCCGGAAAGCCTGGCGCATTTTGCGTTTCTGCTGTCCTTTGACCCCGAATTTCGGGAAACGGGAACGCACCTGACGCTTGATCAGACGGTCGTGCTGGATGGGCAGAAGATCACCATCACGGATCTCGAGATTTATCCCAGCCACCTCCGGGTAAATATGGCCGATGACCCCAACAATACGGCGTGGCTGAAAGAGCTGCAGTTTTATATCGAAACGGATTGGGGCATGAAATTTGAGCCGATTGCAAACGGCATTACTGCCACAGGCAGTCTGGACTCTCCAATGATGAATTCCTACCGTGCCGACAGTACCTATTTTCACCAAGCCAAGCACCTTAAGCTGGTGATCACGGGCGCGCAGTGGCTGGATAAATCCATGGAGAAAATCAGCGTCGATCTGGCAAGCGGAACGGCCAGCGCCATGCCGCAGGGAACGGTATTGGAGAGTGCCAAACGAGAAGATGGAAACTGGATCATCACGGTGCAGGCCGAGACGCGGAAAAAAAACGCTGCCTATCAGGTCTTTTCCCAGACCTACTACGACCCAAGCGGCGCAGAGCGCACGCTTGACCGCTGGACGTCCGGCGGAGCGGGGGAGGTGGGAGACTGCTTTGAAACGCAGTTTCCGTTGCTGGACTATCCCTATGACACTGTGACGCTGATGCCGAGCTTTTCCAGATGGTGGACGGCGGCACAGCCGGTCACTGTAACCATTCAATAAAAATTGCGCCCGTCACACGCAGCAGCGGTGACGGGCGCAATTTTTATTGTGCATGCTGTACCTGCCGCGCGACGCGGTACAGGGAAAGAAAATACAGCGCAATGGCGACGCCTACAAAAGCGAACAGCAACGCATTCGCCTTTGTAAAGGCTTCATGGTAGAGCACCACGCCGCAGAGCAGCTGCAGCGTCGGATTGATGTACATGATCATCGCATAGAGCGAATAGGGCACAACCTTGATGCCCCGGGAGAAAAACAGCAGCGGCAGGACGGTGGCAAGACCCGTGGCGGGAATCCAGAGGTATTCCGCCCCGTGCAGCACGCCAACGCAGCCCATGCCGCGCGCGTCCATCACCGCTGTGACAATGAGCGCCACCGGGGCGACGGCCAGCGATTCGATGAACAGGGAGACATCTGCCTCGGCAGAAACCTTTTTCTTCATTGCACCGTAGGCAACAAAGCTGACCGCGATGATCAGTGCCAGATACGGAATGGTGCGATACAGGACGATGCAGACAAGGATGCCGGCGCCGGCAAAGGCGGCAGACGCCCACTGCAGCCTTGTGAGATGCTCGTGAAAGACAAACCTGCCTGCAAAGATGGCGAGAATCGGGGCAATGTAATAGGCAAGGCTGGCGTCGATGATGTGCCCGCCGTTGACGGCGATGATGTAGCTGCCCCAGTTGATGACGCACACCACGCCGCACAGCAGCAGAAACCGCCAGCTTTTCCTGTCGTGCCAGAGCGCGCGCACCTCGCCAAAGCGGCGTGTGGCAAGCAGAAAGACTGCGCACAGCAGCATGGACCAGTACACGCGGCTGAGCAGCAGATAGATGGAGTTCACGCCGTGAATCTGCTTCCAGAAGATCGGAACAAAGCCCCACATGGTTTGGCAGATCGTCACAAAGATGATGCCGGTGCTTTTACGCAAGGAAATCGCTCCTTCAAACCGAATGAAAAAGGCCGCCCATGCGGACGGCCTTTTGAAAGCGGAAGGTTATGCCAGCGCTGCGGTGATGATGGACATCTTGTAGACTTCGTCTGCATTGCAGCCGCGGGACAGGTCATTGATGGATGCGTTCAGACCCAGCAGAATCGGGCCGTAGGCCTCGAAGCCGCCAAGACGCTGCGCGATCTTGTAGCCAATGTTGCCGGCGCTGATGTTCGGGAAGATGAAGGTATTGGCCTTGCCTGCAACCTCGGAATCCGGGCACTTGGTCTTTGCCACGACGGGGGAAACGGCGGCGTCAAACTGCAACTCGCCCTCGGCAACGGCCAGGTCGGGATGCGCTTCCTTCAGGCGCTGGCAGGCGTTGCGCATCATGTCAACGGCTTCGCCGCTGCCGGAACCAAGCGTGGAATAGCTGAGGTAAGCAACCTTCGGGTCAATGCCAAAGACGCGGCCGCACTCGGCAACCGCTGCGCCGATTTCGACCAGATCGTTTTCGTTCGGGTCGATGTTGATGGCGCAGTCGCCCATGGCCAGCATCTCGGTGCCGCCAAAGGCAGCCGGACGGGTCAGAATAAAGCAGGAAGAAACGATGTTGCTGCCCGGCTTGGTTTTGATGAGCTGCAGTGCCGGACGAACGGTGTCGGCGGTGGAGTAAGTAGCGCCGCCCAGCAGGGCGTCGGCCATGCCCATTTTCACCAGCATGGTGCCAAAATAGTTGCCGCGCTTCAGGGTTGCGGCGCACTCTTCCTTGGTCATCTTGCCCTTGCGCAGCTCACACATTTTTTCGGCCATCTCATCAAGACCCTCGTAATGGTTCGGATCGAGGATTTCAAGACCTGCGATATTGAAGCCACTCTCTTTTGCAACCTTGGTGACTTCCTCCACGTTACCAACGAGGATCGGAACCAGAAAATTACCGGCGTTCAGACGGCTGGCAGCTTCCAGAATACGGGGATCGTTGCCCTCGGTGAAGACAATCTTCTTGGGATTGGCCTTCAGCATTTCAATCAGTTTATCAAACATTGGGTTTCCCTCCAAGTTTATTATTTCAATCCGATTATACACGATATGTTTCCATGACTCAACAACAAATCCAAAATAATCCGACGAAAAAACAAGGGAAATCAGGGGCGAAATCCGGCAGAATTTTCAATCATCTGCAAGAATTCGGTCAAGATGGGTGGAAAGAGTCATTTCTTGCCCTGTGAGCGGGTGGGGAAAGGTGAGCGAAGCGGCGCACAGCAGCTGTGTGGAAAGCCCCCGCCGGCGACTGTCCGCGAGGGACGCTTCGGTATAATATTGCGGGTCGCCCAAAATCGGAAAGCCTGCGTGCAGGCAGTGCAGCCGCAGCTGATGCGTGCGCCCGGTGAGCGGCTGCAGCTGCAAAAGCGCGCAGCCGGGGCGGCGGGCAAGCACCGTATAACGCGTTTGCGCCGGCTTTCCGCCAGCGCCGATTGCGCGCAGCATGCGCATGGGATCCGGACGCACGATGGGTGCGTCGATGACGCCATAATCATCCGCCGGGGCGCCGAATACCAGCGCGCGATAGGTTTTATGGATCAGCCCCCGCTGCATGGCGTCGCAGAGCCGCGCGTGGCAGTGGCCGTCTTTTGCGAGCAGCACGACGCCGAAGGTGTCCCGATCCAGCCGCGTGACCGGGTGAAAGGCGCAGGGCTGCCCCTGCTTTTGAAAGTGCGCGATGACCCGGTTTGCAAGGGTGCCGGTGATGCGCGCGGTTGTGGGATGAATAATCAGCCCGGCGGGCTTGTCCACGGCGAGAATGGCCGCGTCCTCATATAAAATATCCAGCGGAAGACCCTCCGCCGGATAGTCCGGCGCGGCGTCCTCCAACCGAACGGTGATCGCGTCGCCCGGACGAACGGGGAAATCGGTGTGTACCGGCGCGCCGTTGACCAGCAGCGCGTTTTGAAATTTCAGTCGCTTGACAAGCCCGGAAGAGAGCTGCATCTCCTGCCGCAGGATGAGCAGCAGCTTGCATTCGCGCTTGGCGGTATGTTGCAGAAGCATGGCGCAGCCTCCTTTTTGCACTATTTTATAAGGTGTCGCCAGAAATTGCAACTATGGTTTCCGGCTGCGCCGATATTCGTAGAGCTGTTTGAGCATCATGGCGGCGATGGGAAACAAAATCATGCCGCCGATCCCGGCCAGCTGATAGCCGCAGTAGAGCGCAAAGAGCGTGAGCAGGGGACTCAGCCCAATTTGCTTGCCGATGAAGCGCGGCTCCAGTGCGGTACGGGTCAAGGCGGTCACACCGTACAGAACCAAAAGGCCGATGCCGCAGCGGGGATTGCCGCGGACAAACATGATAAGCCCCCAGGGAATCAAAATAGTGCCGGTGCCGAACACCGGCAGCGCGTCGATGAGCGCAATGAGCGCGCCAAAGAGCAGTGCGTAGTCGAACCGCAGGATAAACAGGCCTGCGGTGATGAGCACAAAGGTGATCCCCATCAGCTTCAGCTGCGCGAGAATCCAGCCGCCCAGCGCCTGCCGCAGCAGCTGCACAACGGACTTGACGCGCCCAAGCGAACCATCGGGCAGCGTTTCATGGAGAAAGCGCAGCAGCTGCGGCTTTTCGGCAGCGAAAAAAATACTCGACAGCACGGAAGTCACCGAAAACAAAAAGAAGGTCGGCAGCCATCCAATGACGGCGGTCGCCGCGTGCAGGGCATTGCTGCCAAGCCCGGACATGACGGTTTCGCTGCTTTGGAACAGACCGTCCACCCAGCTTCGCAGGACGTCGCCAAGGCCGTCCGGCACGGTCGAGGCCAGATTGCGAAGCCATTGATGCACTTGTCCCAGCGGCTTTGCTGCCGACGCAAGCAGCTCCGGCAGCGCGCCGGAAAGCGCGCCCAGCTCATAAAGACTGCGACGGACAATCATCCACAGCACAAGGCCGACTGCGAGATACAGCGCCAGTACGCTGCCGCCGGCGGCCAGGGCGCGGGGAAATCCGCCCTTGCGGATGAGAAACCGGACGATCGGCTCCACTGCCTTTGCTACCAACGCGCCGATGAGAAAGGGCCAGAATACCGGCAGAAGATAGTTCCAGAACAATACCAGCGCTGCAATCCCCAGCGCGCATGGCAACGCATATTTTTTCCAATCCAATTGACGCATGGGGCCATCCTTTCCGAAAAAAGCGATTCAAGTGAAAATGATGCACAAAAAATTTCCTTCAATTCAGGGAAAATTATTAACAGTCCCGGAGAAAAAGGTGGAAAACAGCCTTGCTTTCTGGAAAATTCCATGTTAGTATAGATTCTGCTCAAAAGAACAAATGAATTTGAGAGAAAGACAACAATAGGAGTGAGCAGGATGGCCAGAACGCCAAAATACTTTCTTGTGGAAGCAGCGGCCTTGCCGGAGGTGTTCCTGAAGGTTGCCGAAGCCAAGCGCATGATGGAAACGGGAGAAGTTTCCACAGTGGGCGAGGCAACCGCGATTACAGGCATCAGCCGCAGCGCCTATTATAAGTATCGCGATGTCATTAAGCCGTTTTCCAATTTGATGGCAGGGCGCATCATCACATTTCAGCTTATGCTGAAAGACCGCACGGGGGTCCTGTCCGGTATATTATCCATTTTAGCCTATTGCGGCGCAAATATACTGACCATCAATCAAACAATCCCCACCAATGGGTGCGCAATGGTGACCGTTTCTTCGGAAACATCCGATCTGCGCTGCTCGGTGGAGGAGCTGATGAAAAAGGTGGGCAATCTGGACGGCGTCATTAAAGCGGAAGTGGTAGCAGGCTGAGGAGGGACACACAATGGCAAAAATCGCACTGCTGGGGTATGGAACGGTCGGTTCCGGCGTCGCAGAGGTTCTGCATAAGAACGCTGCGTCCATCGCCCGAAAAGCGGCAGAAGAAATTACAATTAAATATATTCTGGATATGCGGGAATTTCCGGACGACCCGTTCGGAGATCTGGTTGTCCATGACTTTTCCATCATCGAACAAGACCCGGAGATTGCGGTCGTGGTGGAGTGCATCGGCGGGGCAACGGTGGCGCTGGACTATGTGCGCCGTGCGCTGCTCGCGGGCAAGGACGTGGTGACGTCCAACAAGGAGCTGGTGGCGACCCATGGCCATGAGCTGCTCATGATCGCCAAGCAGAAAAGCCTCAACTTCCTGTTCGAGGCCAGCGTCGGCGGCGGCATCCCGATTCTCCGGCCGCTCACCTCGTGCCTGGCGGCCAACGATCTCACAGAGATTTGCGGCATTCTCAACGGAACGACAAACTTTATTCTGACCAAGATGTTCAAAGAGGGGAAACCCTTTGACGAGGTGCTGAAAATCGCGCAGGAAAAGGGTTACGCCGAGCGCAATCCGGCAGCTGACATCGAAGGAACGGACGCCTGTCGGAAAATTTGCATCCTGGCGGCGCTGGCTTTTGGTCGGCACGTCTATCCCGAGCAGGTGCCGACCACCGGTATCACCGCCATTACGGGGACGGATGTTGCATTTGCCGCAGAGAGCGGCATGACGGTCAAGCTGCTGGGTCGCGCAATTCGCAGGGAGGACGGCAAAATCTGCGCCTATGTCGCGCCCCACTTTGTGCCGCTGGACAATCAGCTGGCCAATGTGGAGGACGTCTTTAACGGTATTGTGGTCTGCGGCGACGCCATTGGCGACGTCATGTTCTATGGCCGCGGTGCGGGCAAACTGCCGACGGCCAGCGCGGTGGTGGCCGACGTCATCGACGCAACCAAGCATCACTCCACTAAAAAGTTTTTGGACTGGGCCGAGGGCGGCCCGGACGTGGTTGCGGACATGGCGGCGCTTCCGATGCGCTGGTTCATCCGTACCACGGAAAGCCTGCTGCGCATCGGCAAGTGCTTTGGCGACGCAGAGGTTATGAGCCGCGTGATTGACGGGCAGGTGGGCTTTTTTACGCCGAAAATGCCCAAGTGCCGCGTAGACGAAATTTTGAGTGGAGGATTTTCTGCTGCTGCACCGATTCCCATCCTTGCCTGATGGGACATAGAATGGAGCGAAATTCCTGAAAAGGATTGGGAGGACACTATGGGACTGATTGTTCAGAAATTTGGCGGAAGCTCGGTGGCCAACACGGAGCGCATCCGCAATGTGGCGCAGATCGTCACAGAAACCTTTGATAAGGGTAACGACGTGATCGTCGTTTTGTCGGCACAGGGAGATACGACCGATGAGCTGATCGAAAAGGCAGCGGCGCTGAATCCGAATTGCTCTAAACGGGAAATGGATATGCTTTTGGCCTGCGGCGAGCAGATGTCCGTTGCGCTTTGCGCCATGACCATCGAAGCGCTGGGTTACCCGGTTATTTCTCTGACCGGCTGGCAGGTGGGCATGCAAACCGACACGGTATATGGTTCTGCGCGCATCCGCAAGGTGACCGGCGAGCGCGTGCGCGAGGAGCTGGATCAGCATAAAATTGTCATTGTCGCGGGTTTTCAGGGCATCAATCGCTATGGCGATGTGACGACCCTTGGACGCGGCGGCTCGGACACTACAGCCGTTGCGCTGGCCGTGGCGATGAAAGCCGATCTTTGCCAGAT
>JAQUZL010000062.1 GCA_028691385.1 Oscillospiraceae bacterium | reverse complement strand
TTGGCAGCGTCACGGTGTCCAATCGCCCGGATCTGTGCGAATATCAGTGCAACGGCGCGATGCCGGCTGCCAAGCAGGCGCACAAAGCGCCGATCATGATTGCCGAGGATGTGGCCGCGCGCCTGCAGGGCTGCGCCATGTTTGAAAAAGTGGAAGCGGTCAAGCCGGGTTTTCTCAATTTTGTGCTGGCTCCCGCCTTTGTGGCCGACTATCTCAATCGGATGCGCCGCGCCGAAAAATTCGGTTTGCCGCTGCCCGCCCAGCCCCAGACCATCGTCATTGATTATGGCGGGCCCAATGTGGCAAAGCCGCTGCACGTGGGGCATCTGCGCTCCGCCATCATCGGCGAGAGCATCAAGCGGATCTACCGCTATTTTGGCAATACGGTCATCGGCGACATCCACATGGGCGACTGGGGTCTGCAAATGGGACTGATTATCGAGCAGGTACGTACGGCGCAGCCGCAGCTCCCCTATTTTGACGCAAGCTTCACCGGCGACTATCCCGCCGAAGCGCCCTTTACCATTGGCGAGCTGGAGCAGATCTACCCCGCCGCATCCGCCCGCGCCAAGCAGGACGCCGATTTTGCCGCGCGCGCCCATGATGCCACGTTCCGCCTGCAGCAGGGTGATCGCGGCTATACCGCGCTTTGGCAGCATATTATCCGTATCTCCGTGGCGGATCTCAAGCGCAATTACGCCAAGCTGAACGTCGATTTTGACGTTTGGAAGGGGGAAAGCGACGCCGACCCCTATATTCAGCCCATGCTCGCACAGGTCAAGTCCCGCGATTTGATGCATGAGAGCGAGGGTGCAATGGTCGTCGACGTGCAGGAGGAAGCCGATAAAAAGGAAATCCCGCCGTGCATTCTCGTCAAGGCGGACGGCGCGGCGCTCTATGCGACCACCGACCTTGCCACGCTGACGCAGCGGATGCAGGATTACAAGCCGGACAAGGTTCTCTATGTGGTGGACAAGCGGCAAGGCCTGCATTTTGAGCAGGTGTTCCGCACTGCGCGCAAGGCAGGCATCGTGCCGCCGGAAACCGCGCTGCAATTTCTTGGCTTCGGCACCATGAACGGCGCTGACGGCAAGCCTTTCAAAACCCGCGAGGGCGGCGTCATGCGTCTGGAATATCTCATTTCGGAAATCACGCAAACCGTCCGCAAAAAGGTGGAGGAAAATCAGATTGTCGACGCGGCCATGGCCGCAGACACCGCTGAAAAAGTTGCGATGGCAGCCCTCAAATATGGCGATCTCAGCAACCAACCGTCCAAGGACTACATCTTTGACATGGAGCGTTTTTCCGCCTTCGAGGGCAACACCGGCCCGTACCTGCTCTATACGGTGGTGCGCATCAAGTCCATCCTCGCCCGGTACGGTCAGGATGTGTCTGCGCTTGCCATCCACGCACCGGAAAACGACGCAGAAAAGGCGCTGATGCTGGCGCTCACCCGGTTGACAGGCAGTCTGCAGCTGGCCTACCGCGACGCTGCGCCCAACACCATCTGTGCCTATCTGTACGAGCTGGCAGGCGCGGTCAACACGTTCTATCACGGCACCCGCATTTTGCAGGAGCCGGACGATCAGCGCAAGCGCGGCTATCTCGCGCTGATGGAGCTGGCGCGCCGGGTCATGGAGGACTGTATGGCGCTTTTGGGCTTCTCCGCGCCGGAAAAAATGTAACGAAAGGCTGCGGCAGGCGCATCGCGCTGCCGCAGCCTTTGATTGAGGTAACGATGAAAAAATCCACCATGCATCGGGTCTATTGGGTTCGATTCGCCTGCCGAATGGCGATCTTTTTCGCCGTCATCTGGCTGTATGCTGCAAAACGCGACGCATTTTCCGTTCTGCAGGCCGGGCAATTTTTTGCTCGGCCCAGTGCCCTGCATCTGCTGTGGCTCATCTGGTGCGCGGACATGGTGATGCAGCTGATTCCCTGCGGTCATCACTTTCTTCTCGGCTCGGAAAAGCAGTTTGGCCGCTATTTCCGTCCGGCGCAGTATGACGCGGCGGCACTGCGGGATTTTGTGCGGCAAAGCACGCTGCGCGCGGTGCTTGTCTTTCTGCTGTGGACTGCCGTCACCGCAGCCGCCGGTCTTGCCGCGCGCGCCGGCCTGCTGGAAAGTGCGGAGCTGCTGGTTTTATGCGTCCTGTTTTATGTGGGCGACCTTGTTTGCGTCCTGTTCTGGTGTCCCTTTCAGACGCTGCTGATGAAAAATCGCTGCTGCAGCACCTGCCGCATTTTCAACTGGGATCACCTGATGATGGTCAGTCCCCTGCTGTTTGTGCCCGGATTTTTCGGCAGTTCTCTATTGAGCCTTGCGATTTTAGATTTTCTATGCTGGGAAATTCGGTTCTTCCGCCATCCGGAACGGTTTTGGGAGGGCAGCAATGCCGCGCTGCGCTGCGCAAGCTGCCAAGACGCGCTCTGCCGCAGCGCCAAGGCGCAAGCAGGGCAGCAATGCACCAAATAAAATACCTCACAGCTGTGCAATGCCCTTAAATTAAGGACGGGATTGACATGCGCCGCGCACAATAACGGGATTCCCCGTCAGCAGGGGCGTGATTGTGCGCGGCTTTATTTTTTCGGCAATGTTTGCGGCATGGCTCGGAGCAAGTATGCCATAGTCAAGCATTATGATCGCAATGCTCCAAAACAGATGATTTAAGAATCAAGGTTTTCGAAAACAATTTTATACCATATCTTTGAATTGTGATACAATACGTTTCGCTTCGGTCGCATTAGGCGGCTAAGGAGAATTGGACGTTTCCATTTTGAGGTGAAATACGCATGAATGAGAAAATCATGATAGACGGACACGCGCATGCCTGCGGCGAATATCTGACGGCGAAGGCCATCGAGCAGAAGCTGTCTGCCGCAAATGTAGATACTGTCCTTTTGACACCCGGACAGTATGGCAGTAAGACGACCTATCGACTGAAAAATTTAGCCCAACGAAATCCGCTGGGGGATGTGGTGAGTAGGAACAACCGCATTACCAGCCGAATGATTTCTCTAATTGGGGCAATCAAGCAAATCCCCAAGGGAAACGAATATGTCTATCAGCTCAAATGTGCATTGCCAAATCGTGTCAAGCAGTGCTACTGGGTCACACGGGAAAATTGGGAAAACGTACAGCAAGATTATGAGCGGATGCGCTTTGACGCCGTGAAATTTCACCAGTGTTGGGAGAAGTTCGATTTTGAGGATGTATTTTTTACCAAAACAGTCGAGTGGGCGTCTGAGAAGGAAATTCCCGTATTTGTCCACATCCGTGACCTGGCGCAAGTAGACAGACTGATTGTGTTTATACGCAAGCACCCGAAAGCAATCATGGTGATAGGGCATCTGTATGGTGTCGAGCTGTTTATGCGGGAGGAAAAACAGTATTTTGAAAATACCTATTTTGACTTATCTAATTTCTATTTTGTGTCACAAGAACGAGCCATGCTGGCATATAAACAGTTTGGAGCAGGACATCTGCTGATGGGTTCCGATACGCCCTATGGAAAGCAGTCACTGGAACAGACCATTCAACAGATTTCGCAGATGCAAATTTCTCTGGCCGAGCGGGAACAAATTCTTGGGTTAAATTTGGCTCGGTTATTGAAGCTGTAACGATTGGCCGGAGCTAATTGAATTTTGCCTGATTGTTCTAAAACGGCGTTCGCTACCGAAGCGTACCGGTTGGATTTGAGGAAAACAACTGCACGAAAGGAAAATCATTGCTGGTTTCGCGTATAATGGCGTAGATGTTGAATGGTTCGTAGGATAGCAAAAATACCACCTCAATTATGAGGTGGTATTTATTTTGTGCGCGAAAGCACTGAACTGACTGGCATTGCACAGCTGTGCGGCATTTTTTACTGCACTGTTTTTTTCGGATGCACTTCAATCAAATAGCGATTTGTGCCCTTGGCCGCGTGCTCCACTTCGATGTCATATTCCAGTTCCAGCTTGCCGCCTTCCTTACCCAGCTCGGCCGCGATTTTTTTCCCGCAGACCGTCATGAGCAGTGCGCCAAAGCCCATATCATACAGAGAGTCCATCCGTTCCCCATTGCGAAATACCATTTTCGATATGACCGCGCCGCTGCGCTGCAAGGTGACGCTGTCCGGCCGGATTTCAAAGGTCGTGGTCACGCCCTCCATGCCGGTCATTTCGGTTTCCTCGTAGCCGATGCGGATGCGGTTCTTCTGAAAATCGTAAGTTCCCTCGGTCACCAGCTCCATGTGCTCCGGCTCCTGATCTTCATAGGTCTGTGTTCCTTTGATTGAAATCAATGCTTCCATGTGTTCCTCCCGGATGTTAGTAGGCCTCGATGTTAATTTGCTCCACCGCGCCCTCGACCGGCCGCTGCAAAAAGAGCGACGCCAGCTTTTCAAAGCCCGCCGGGGAATCGCTGACGTAAAATTTTGTCTTGCCAAGATGCTCCGGCGCATTGAGCAGCGCGCTGTCCGCCAACTGCGCTGCAACCGTCTGCGCTGCCTCCCGACCGGAGTCGATCAGTGTCACGTCCGTGCCCATGTACGCGGCAATCGGCGCGCTGAGGAGCGGATAATGGGTGCAGCCCAGCACCAGGGTGTCGCAGCCCCAGTCCCGCAACGGCTTTAAGTACTCGGCGATGACGGTTTCAATCACCATATCGCCGCGGGCAACGCGGCCATTTTCCACCAAGGGCACCAGCAGCGGGCACGCCACACTCATCACCTGCGCGCGTGGCTGCAGCGCGCCGATGATTTTCTTGAAAATTCCGGAATCCACCGTTGCCGGCGTTGCAATCAGGCCGATCTTTCCATTTTTAGATGCGTGCACGGCGGCACGGCCGGCCGCGCCCGTCACGCCATAAATCGGCACGGGATAATCCCCGGCAACCGCTTCGCGGGCAATGGCGTCAGCCGTGTTGCAGGCAATCATGATTGCCTTGATATGAAACTGCAGCAAAAAGTGAATATCCTGCCGAACATAGCGCTGAATGGTTTCCGCCGAACGCACGCCGTATGGCACCCGGCCGGTATCGCCAAAATATATAATATCCTCGCCCGGCAGTTGACGCATCAGCTGCCGCACCGCAGTCAGGCCGCCAAGGCCGGAATCAAACACCCCAATGGGTCTTGTGTCCATATTATGCCTCCATTGCCAACTGGATCAGCCGATCCACCAGCGCGGAAAATGTGATGCCGCTGGCCTCGAACAGTTTGGGATACATAGAAATAGACGTAAAGCCCGGAATCGTGTTGATTTCGTTGAACACCGGTTCCTGCCCCTGATAGGTCACAAAGAAGTCCACCCGGGAAAGGCCGCGGCAGCCCAGTGCCAAATAGATCCGCACCGCCAGCTCGCGCACCTGCTCGGCCGTATCCTCCCCAATCCGCGCGGGAATATAGGCCCGCGAGGTATCGGAGATATACTTTGCGTCATAATCATAAAACTCCGCGCCGGAATCAATTTCTCCGCAAATCGACGCTGCCGGCGTTTCATTGCCCAGCACAGCAACTTCCACTTCGTGGCCGTCAATAAATTCTTCCACCAGCACCTTTTCGTCGAACGCCGCAGCGTCGCGCAGCGCAGCGAGCAGCGCTTCCCGCTCCTTCGCCTTGTGGACGCCCACCGATGAGCCGGTTCCCGCCGGTTTGATAAACACCGGGTACGCGAACTGCTTTTCAACCTTATCGCAGACCAGTTCACAGTTTTTTTCAATTTCGCGGCGCGTGGCCATGACCCAAGCGGCCTGCCGAACGCCTGCAAAGTCGGCCACCAGCTTTGTCATACCCTTGTCCATAGACGCCGCAGATGCGCCGACGCCGGGTCCGACGCAGGCGATGCCCGCCAGCTGCAGCAGTCCCTGCATCGCGCCGTCTTCGCCGTTTTCGCCGTGCAGCACGGGAAATACCACATCAATCTGCGCGCGCACCACCCGGTCGCCCTCAAAACGCAGCAGTCCCTCGCCCCGCACCGGGGAAATCAGCACTTGGCAGTTTGCCGGGCACTGTTCCCAGCGGCTGTCCGGCAGCATGGAATAATCATCGCTGCCAAAAAGCAGCCACTGCCCCCGCTTGGTAATGCCAACGGGATAAATATCATATTTTTCCGGATCCATGTGGTGCAAAACCGCCTCTGCCGATCGCAGGCTGACCTCATGTTCCGGTGAAATTCCGCCAAATAATACACACACGCTGATTTTCTTCAATTTGATACCCTCTCACACGAGCCGAACGGCTCAAAACAATTTATTATATATCATATGTCATTCCGGCCACTAAAACAAGTCAAACTTCGAGATTTTCGTCGGAAATATAGTGGAAATCATAACTTGTTCGGTATATAATGTGATAGAGAAAGGAGGCATCCTATGAACATTGAACTGACTGCGAAAGAATACCGTCGCCTGCTGGATCTTGCCTACATCGGAAACTGGATTCTGAATTCGACGCGCGAGGATGACCGCATCGCGGATTATGACCAAATTGAAAGCAAGCTGTTTGCCCTTGCAGCGAAAGCTGGGATGCCGGGGCTTTCTGAAGTTTGGAACGGCGAGGTCGTCCCATCGCGCGCTTTTTCTGAGGGCGGTATCCATGAGGCCATCATGGATTATGAGGATTCTGTCTTCTTTGAGATTTTGGCAGAAGAGCTTGCGCGCAGAGATATGGAATACGAACCAATTTCTGACGACAATTATGATGAGTTATGCACCAGAATGGATCAATATATTTCCGAATTTCAAGCCCATGGCACCGACAATCTACTGGTCGAAAGTCCGGATTTCTAAAGCAAACGTCCGAACATTCGGGCGTTTGCTTTTCATCAGAAACCCCCACGAAGAAGTTCTTCGTGGGGGCACTTTTTTAGTAACAGGCGCGATAGATTGCCTCCATCCGCTCGCGCGTCATCGGCACATAGGAATTGCTGATGAGCCGCTGCTGGTTGACCGCCACCGACGCCGGAAACGCGGTGATATCCGCCTGTGTGAACCCGGTTTCGTGCAGCGCTCGCAGCGGCAGCACCTGTTCCAGCAGACCCCGCAGCGCGGCAATGGCGTCCGTGTCCTTGCAGCCGCAGACGCGGGCAATCAGTTGTTTCAGCCGCAGCAGCTCACCTTCCGGCTGCACCGCATCATAAAGCTGCAGAATCTCGCCAAAGAGCATGTAATTGGACTCGCCGTGGGGCACATGGTAAGCGCCGCCCAACGGAAAACTCATGGCGTGCACCGTGGCGCAGCCGGCCTTCAAAAAAGCAATGCCGGCATACAAAGACGCCGTGAGATACTCGCCCAGATATGCCATTCTCGCTTCCGGGCCATTTGCAGCAATCTGTCGAAAACCCTCCAAAATCAGCTCAATGGCGCGCACAGAGAACATCTCCGAGGTCATCGTTTTGCGCTGCGGCGACAAAAACGACTCCGTTGCATGGATCAGCGCGTCAATGGCCGAGCACGCAAACGGATGATACGGCAGCGTTGCCAGCAGCGACGGAATCAGGCACACCGTGCCCGGAATCATGTCGTCAGAAACCAGTCCCAGCTTTGTTTCCGCACCGGTCAGTGCACCGTCTTTTTCATCCTTCACAATCGCGACGGAAATATTGGTGCACTCGGAGCCTGTACCGCAGGTGGTCGGCACCGCCACGACCTGCTTTTCATGCTGCACCGGAAACCGTTTGAAAAACAGATTGTGCACTGTGTCCGGGCGCTTGCAGCCAAGCAGCTTACCCATATCCAGAATTGCGCCGCCGCCAACGGCGATCACGCGGTCATAGCTGTCATAGTCAATCGCGCGAAACAGCGCCTCGATCATGTCCTCCGACGGCTCACCGCCGGTAAACTGCTCATAAAACACAAACTGGCACGGCAGCGCGAGCTGCGCCATGAAGGGCTGGAAAATAAATTCGTTGGTCAGCACCACATCGCGCGCGTTCAGCGCAAACCGCTGCGCCATGTCGGCAAACGAGGCAAAGCGGTAAATGGTCGGCGCAATAATAATCTCTCTGGGATCGGCCATTAAGGAAGCGGAAAAAGCATCCATAGGTATCATTCCTTTACGAATTAAGTTGTCCCACAAAGGATTCCGATGGATTTATCATACGGCTGCGCGTCCGCTTTGTCAACCTTCCATGCTCAAATGCCGCTCGCGATACTGCCGCTTGCCATAATGGGACACGCTGAAAATAAACAGCAGCGCGCCGGCTGCCGACACGGCAAAACAGATGTACAGCAGGCTGTGCAGCCCCACTTGATCGAGCAAAATGCCCGAACAGGCATTGCCGATGATGCCGCCAATGCCGCGCATGAAGCACAGGTTCACCAGCGACTGGGCGCGGGTTTTTTCGTCCGCCCCCACAATCTCATTGACAAAGAGCACCGACGCAACGCCATAGATGCCGAAGCAGAAGATGGAAAAAAACATGATCACAAACAGCATCGTCAAATTGCCGCAGAGCGCGATCAGCAGGATTTTGACCGCATAGCAGGAAAAGCTGATGGCCAAAAGCTTTCCGGGACGAAACTTGCGCAGCAGCAGCGGAGATAGGCACATGGCCGGCAGCTCGACGCCGGACTGAATCAGCATGGCAATGCCCACCTGAGAGCCGGTGCCGCCAAGGTTTTCCACCACGCGCACCAAAAACAGACTGCAAACACTTTGACCGGAGCCCACCAAAATGCAGGCCAGCAAAAACAGTGCCAGCGGCCGATTGCCCCGCAGCATCTGAACCGTTGTGGTGGTGTGCGTTTTCTGCGTTGCCTGCAGTGGCCTGCCCGCGCAGCGCGTGGGGTCCGGCATCCATAACGACGCCGCAAACGCAGCGGCGCTGAATGCAAGGCAACCCTTCATCAGCAGCGCCGGACTCCAGCAGTCAATCGCAAGACCCAGAATATACGCCGCCAGTGCATAGCAAAGAGAGCCGACGCCCCGCGGCCACCCATATCGAACCGGAATGCCCACGTTCATATACTGCATCATCAGCGCATTGTTGATGCTGTATAGGCTACAGTCTGTTGCCATAGCCACCGCAAAAACCGACGCCATCAGCACCGCCGGCAGCAGCATGGGCGCCAGAATTGCGCTGCAAACAGCCAAAAGTAGGTTCATCGCTGCCGCAATCCTGCGGATTGGCATGGCCGCGTGATGATCGGAATAGTTGGAAATCGTCAGCTGCATGATAATCGACAGAATTGCCGCGGCCGCCGTCGTGTAGCCAATGCTGGTATTGCTCAAGCCGCAATAGGTTAAAAAAATAGATGCAAGACCATAGGTCGTGCAATCTGCAACGCAGCTGCTGCTCTGCAGGACTGCGTACCGCCGCTCAATTTGCAAAGCGGAGGTTCTTTCTTTCGTCATAGGGTCATCTTCTTTTCTTTGTTAATTCTGAAACATTATAGCAGACATTTTGCAAAAAGATAGCAGGCATTCCACCTTTTTCCGGTCAAATTGCGCGGATTGATTTGGCAATTATGACCACATGCGTTCTTTTTCGTTCGGTTGTTTGGTATCATGACCGCACGTTTTCATTTTTTGGCGTCCGCCACATAAACATATAAAATTAATATGTTTTTTGCGAAATGGGGTTGACATTCCAAATTCGCCTCGCTATAATGAGCGCAACGATTAGACGAAAGGAGCCGGGCTTATGAAATCCGCATTTTTCACCACAATCAAGATGGATCAGATGATGTGCATGACCAATGGCATGTGCATGCCGCTTTGCGCGCGCATTTTGAACCCGGTGTCTTCCTCATCCGTCTGATTGGTCGTTTTGCGATTTCTTCAGATTGTTTGCGATCAGGAACCCAAATGGTTCCTGATCTTTTTTTGTTTTTGAAAGGACAATGCAGTCATGATCGAATTCAACCATTTATCAAAATCCTATCCCACCGCTTCCGGCGTCATCCCTGCGCTGAACGACGTCAACCTGACCATTGCTGACGGTGAAATTTTCGGTATCATCGGGCTGTCCGGCGCGGGAAAAAGCACGCTTGTTCGCTGCATCAATTTACTGGAGCGACCCACCGCCGGCGAGGTGCTTTTGGACGGACAATCCATGACCGCACTGCACCCGGCTTCGCTGCGAAAGATGCGCGCGTCCATCGGCATGATTTTTCAGGGTTTTTGTCTATTGGAACAGCGAACGGTGCTGAAAAATGTCTGTTTTCCGTTGGAGCTTGCCGGCGTGGCGAAGGCGGACGCCACCGCGCGCGCCATGGAGCTTTTGGCGCTTGTGGGGCTTTCCGACCGGGCGAACGCCTACCCTGCCCAACTCTCCGGCGGTCAAAAGCAGCGCGTTGCCATTGCCCGCGCCCTTGCGACCAAGCCAAGGTATCTGCTCTGCGATGAGGCCACCAGCGCGCTTGATCCCAACACGACGGCTTCCATTTTGGATTTGCTGGAACAGATCAACCGCACGCTTGGCGTCACCATCGTGGTCATCACCCACGAAATGCCGGTCATTGAGCGCATTTGCAGCCGCGTCGCCGTACTGCACAACAGCCGGATCGTGGAATCCGGTCCGGTCAGCGCCGTATTTTCTCATCCCCAATCGGATATTGCCCGGGAAATGATTCTTCCCGCCAGTTGCCGCTGCGCGACCACCGGCAGAAAGCTTCGGCTGATTTTCGACGGCGCGGCCGCTTCCTCCCCGGTAGTTGCTGCAATGATTCTGGCGTGTCAGACGCCCATCAACATTTTGTTCGCCGATACCCGAGAAATCGACACAAAGGCCTATGGCCACATGGTTGTGCAGCTACCGGAGGACGACGTGCAAGCGAAAAAAATTCTGGCCTGGCTGTCCGCCAATCGGATCACTTACTGCGAGGAGGGTGCACTATGATTTCGGAACTACTGCAAAAACTGTTTTTTAGCGGGATTTTGGCACGCGGAATCTGGGAAACCGTCTATATGACCGTGATTGCCACACTGATTTCCTATGCGATCGGCCTGCCGCTGGGCATTGTACTGTATGCCACCGACAAGGGCGGCATTCATCCCATTGGCTGGCTGAATAGGCTGGTGGGGGTTATCGTCAATGTGTTTCGCAGTATCCCCTTTGTGATTCTGATGGTGGCCATGCTGCCGCTGGCCAAGCGCGTGGTGGGAACCGCAATGGGAAACAAGGCCATGATTTTCACCCTGATTATTGCTGCTGCGCCCTACGTGGCGCGCATGACGCAGTCGTCGTTCCAGGAGGTCGGCACGGGCGTTATCGAAGCGGCGCAGGCCATGGGCGCTTCCGCGATGCAGATGGTCTGCAAGGTGCTCATCCCCGAAGCGAAACCGTCCTTGATCGCGGGCAGTGTCATCTCCATGGTCACCATTCTGGGCTATTCCGC
>JAQUZL010000061.1 GCA_028691385.1 Oscillospiraceae bacterium | reverse complement strand
GATTGGTCTGGGTGATGTTGTCCAGCTCCCAGCGGGGAAAGCCGTTGGCGGCAAAATAGTCGTCGCTGGAGTCCCAGCTGTATTTGCAGCACTTGCCGGGCAGGGACTGCAGGTCAATCTCGGAGATGAAAATCCGCGTGCCGGGCACTGCAATTTCAGCGGCAAGGCCGGAATGATCGGAGTGCATATGGGTCAGAAAAATGTCGGTGTCGGCAAGCGCCACGCCCAGCGAATCCAGCGCGCCAATGAGCGCGTCGCGGCATTCGGCGCGGCGAAAGCCGGTGTCGATGAGCAGGCTGCGCGACCCGCGGATGAGATAGGCGTTGAGATTTTTCAAGGGATTTCCGGGCAGCGGCACATCGATGCGAAACAGATTCGGTGCAAGTTCCTGTGGCATGGTTCGGCTTCCTTTCTGGGGACAATTTTCTTGATTATACCATGCCGGAATGCTACAATCAAGAAAGTCGAAAAATGGGAGTGAATGGACATGACAGTGGGACGATTTGCACCGAGTCCCAGCGGCAGGATGCATCTTGGCAATGTGTTTGCGGCCATGCTGGCGTGGCTTTCGGTTCGCGCCAAGGATGGCACACTGGTGCTGCGCATGGAGGATTTGGATCCGGAGCGGACGAGTCTTGCGCATGCGGCCGTCATTCGGGACGACCTTAGCTGGCTGGGACTTGACTGGGACAGCGAGCAAACGCGGCAGGGGCTGCGCGCGCCGGCTTACCGTGCGGCGCTGGAGCAACTTTGCGCGCAGGAGCGGGTGTATCCTTGCTGGTGCACCCGCGGTGATCTCAAGGCGGCAATGGCGCCCCATGCGGCCGATGGCAAGCCCATTTATCCCGGCACCTGTCGCCTGTTGCGCCCGGAAGAGCGGGCGAAAAAGACGAGGCCACCGCTGCTGCGCATGCGCGTGCCGGACGAGGACGTCGTTTTTACGGACGGCGTACAGGGCGCTTACCGGGAGAACCTTGCCCGGCAGTGCGGCGATTTTGTACTGCGGCGGGCGGACGGCGTGTTTGCTTATCAGCTGGCGGTGGTGACCGATGACGCGGCTGCCGGCGTCAATGAAGTGGTGCGCGGCTGCGACCTGCTGGACTCTACGCCGCGGCAAATCTATTTGCAGCGCTGTCTTGGCGATGCCGAACCGCACTATTATCATGTACCGCTGCTGCTCGCGGCGGACGGCCACCGATTGTCCAAGCGGGAAAAGGATTTGGACATGGGCGCGCTGCGCCAAACCAGCTCGCCCGAGCGGCTGCTGGGACATCTGGCATATGTGGCCGGAATTCTGGACTGTGACGAGCCTGCTAGCGCGTGCGAGCTGATCGGCGAATTTTCCTGGGACAAGGTCAAAAAAGAAAATATATCTCTTTGAAAAGCGAGCCGTTTGGCTCGCTTTTGTGCAAACAGCGTGTCGTTTTAGGAAAAGTTATGCTATAATAGCCGCGTCGCGGCTATTATATGCGCATTTTGGCGCTCTGCGCCAAAGCGCTTAAACTATTTCAAGGCCCTGCCGCTGGAAGCGGCAGATGGCCGTATTATAGCATGATGAAATCATGCTATAATAGCCGCGTCGCGCTTATAATCTTTCAAAACTCTGCCGCTGCAAGCGGCAGGTGGCCATATACAAAAACTTTTTGAGGAGCGAACATCATGGAGCAATTTCAGGGAAGCAGTCAATACGTCGTGTCGGAGGAGCTGATGCGGTCGGTGAACATCGCCATCGCGCTGCGCAAGCCGCTGCTCATCAAGGGCGAGCCGGGTACCGGCAAAACCATGCTGGCAGAGGCTATCAGTCAGTCGCTGGGCAAGGAACTGATCATCTGGAACATCAAGTCCACCACAAAGGCGCAGGACGGCCTGTATGTTTATGACACCGTGCAGCGGCTTTATGACAGCCAGTTTGGCGGCGCGGGCGTGAATGACATTGAAAAATATATCAAGCTTGGCAAGCTGGGCGAGGCGTTCAGCCGCGAAAAACAGGCCATTTTGCTGATTGACGAAATCGACAAGGCGGATTTGGAATTCCCCAACGACCTTTTGTGGGAGCTGGACAAGATGGAGTTCTACATCCCAGAAACCAAAAAGACGGTTCGCGCGTTGGAGCGGCCGATTGTCATCATCACGTCAAACGCCGAAAAAGAACTGCCGGACGCGTTTTTGCGCCGCTGCATTTTCCACTATATCGAGTTCCCGGACGCGCAGATGATGGAGAAAATCATCCGCGTCCACTTTGACCATCTTGACGATGCGCTGCTGGAGCAGTGCCTCAAGACCTTTTATGAGATCCGCGCGCTGCGCGGCCTGCAGAAAAAGCCCTCCACCTCGGAGGTCATCGACTGGATTCAGGCGCTGCAGATCGGCGGAATCGCACCGGAAAAAATCGAGCGGGAGATTCCCTTTGCCGGCGTGCTGCTGAAAAAGAATGAAGATTTGGACACGCTCCGACAGAAGGAAAGCCCCCGTCGCACGAGGGGCTGGTAACGATGTTCACACCGCTGTTTTATCTTTTGCGCGGCCATGGGCTGGACGTGTCGCTGGGGGAGTGGATGTCGCTGCTGGACGCAATGGACAAGGGTTTGCACCAATCCAGTCTGACGGAGTTTTATTATCTGGCGCGGGCGGTGCTGGTCAAGACCGAAGCGGATTTTGACAAGTTCGACGGCGCTTTTTTGGAGTATTTCAAGGATGTGAAAACGTTTGACGCGCTGCCGCAAGCGCTGCTGGACTGGCTTGCCAATCCGCACAAGCAGGCGGCCTATGACAAAAACGAGGTGGACAAGCGCATTGGCGGCCTTACCCCGGAGCAGATCAAGCAGATGCTGCAAGAGCGCTTTCAGGAACAGCGCGAGCGCCACGACGGTGGGCGCTACTGGGTGGGCACCGGCGGCACCTCCGCCTTTGGCCATTCCGGCTATGCGCCCCAGGGCATTCGTGTGGGCGGGGAGAGTCGCCGCCATTCGGCGCTGCAAGTGGCGGCAGCGCGCAATTTCCGCGATTTCCGCGAGGATCACGTGCTGGACTCCCGCCAGTTCCAGCTGGCATTTCGCCGCCTGCGGCAGTTTTCCGCCGACGTGGAGGGGCCGAAGGAGGAATTGCAGCTGGACGAAACCATTCAAAAAACCTGCGACAATGCCGGCAATTTGGAGCTGGTATTCGGCAGACCGCGCCGCAACGCGGTCAAGGTGATGCTGCTGTTCGATTCGGGCGGCTCTATGTGGCCATACACCGAATTGTGCACGCTGCTGTTTCAGACGGCGGTGAAATCCGGCAATTTCAAGGATCTCAAGATCTACTATTTCCATAACTGCTGGTATGACGATCTCTATACCCAGCCGTCGTGCGACCACTGCGACGCCATTCCGACCGAATGGGTGCTGCACAACATCAAATCAGACTACAAGGTGATCGTCGTGGGCGACGCGTCCATGGCACCCTATGAGCTGCTCTATAAGGGCGGCTGCAGCGATTATTACGTCTACAATGAGCAGCCGGGGCTGGACTGGATTCGCCGTACGGCGGCGCGCTATGAGAAAATGGTCTGGTTGAACCCCATGCAGCAGGGACAGTGGTTTTCGCCCTATGGCGACAACACGGTGAAGATCGTTTCGGGTGAGGTGCCAATGTATCCGCTGACCATTCAGGGTCTTGAGCAGTCCATGAAGTATCTGGTATCGGCAAGGTCGCGAAAAGAGAAACGGACTGGGTAATGCCAGACCAATACAGGTGCAAAAACAGACAGTGCGTCATCGGTTGCGATGACGCACTGTCTGTTTTTATGGGAAATTCTGCACGTTTCAGAGGTTAAGCGGTAGTCCCGCGGCGCGCGGTTTCCTGCTCGGCGCGGCGCGCTTCGTATTTGGCGCGCTCTTCGGCAAGCATCATGTCCTTGACCTTCATCAGGCGGGACGTAGCGCCGCGTTCGTTTTCCTCAAGCTTCATGGAGATGTAGCGAATCTTCTCCTGATAGTCCGGAATCATCACGTGCTCCAACGCGTTGACGCGGCGGCGGGTGCGCTCGATTTCCTGCGCCATCAGCTGCACGGATTTTTCCACCTGCGCCAGCTCCAGCATGTCGGAAAATACACCGGACAGACTGGAAAGCGCGTCATCCAATTCGCCGGAGGTCTGGGCAAAGCCATAGGGATAGATCTCCGACGGGTCGGTGTTCTGCGTTTTGAACGTGTACTGCGGAACCGCGACCGACATGATGTTGCCGGTTTTTACATCCAGCTCCACGCTCTGCTTTGGATACAGGAGCGAGGACTCCAGCATCTCCGGCGACATGACGGCAGAGGCAACCGTGAAGGCGGCGTTTGCCTGCTCCAGACCAAGCTCCACCTTTTGGCGCAGCTCCTTGTTCTTGCGCAGCAAAATCAAAAATTGCCGCATCAGCTCGTCGCGCTTGTCTTTGAGGAGCTTATGGCCGCGGGTTGCGGTTTTCAGACGACCCTTGAGGCGGGTCAGCTCCATTCTGGTGGGATTGATGGTGGTCGATGCCATAAGACGACCCCCTTAAGCTTTCTTCGGATAGTATTTGTCGATGAACTCCGGCTTGATACGCTTGAGCTCGGACTTCGGCAGGATCGACAGCAGCTCCCAGCCCAGATCCAGCGTCTGCTCGATGCTGCGGTTGGTGTCTGTGCCCTGGCCAACGTACTGCTGCTCAAATTCCGTTGCGAACTTGGCGTAGAGCTTGTCGGTTTCGGTCAGCGCGGCCTCGCCCAGAATGGTCATCAGCTCGGCGGCGCTCTTACCTGCGGAGTAGGCGGCAAACAACTGGTTCAGCACGCCGGAGTGATCCTCACGGGTCTTTCCGGCGCCGATACCCTTGTCCTTCAGACGGCTCAATGACGGCAAAACGTCGATCGGCGGATTGACGCCCTTGCGGTACAGGTCGCGCGAGAGGATGATCTGACCCTCGGTGATGTAACCGGTGAGGTCAGGGATCGGATGGGTCTTGTCATCTTCCGGCATGGTCAGAATCGGGATCAGCGTGATCGAGCCGGCGGAGTCATAGCGGCGGCCTGCGCGCTCGTACAGTGTGGCAAGGTCGGTGTAGAGGTAGCCGGGGTAGCCGCGGCGACCCGGGACTTCCTTCCGCGCGGCGGAAACCTCGCGCAGCGCTTCGGCGTAGTTGGTGATGTCGGTCAGGATGACCAGAACGTGCATATTCTTTTCAAATGCCAGATATTCCGCAGCGGTCAGCGCCATACGCGGCGTTGCGATGCGTTCGATGGCCGGGTCATTGGCAAGGTTTGTGAAGAGCACCGTACGGTCGATGGCGCCGGTGCGCTGGAAGTCGTGCACGAAAAATTCGGACTCTTCAAAGGTGATGCCGATGGCGGCAAAGACAACGGCGAAGTTGCCCTCGCTGCCCAGAACCTTTGCCTGACGGGCGATCTGCGCGGCCAGCTGTGCGTGGGGCAGACCCGAGCCGGAGAAGATCGGCAGCTTCTGGCCGCGAACCAGCGTGTTCAGGCCGTCAATGGCGGAAACGCCGGTCTGAATAAACTCGTTGGGGTAGCGGCGGGCAGCTGGATTCATGGGCAGACCGTTGATGTCATGGTAGGCTTCCGGCAGAATGTCCGGGCCCCCGTCGATGGGACGACCCATGCCGTCAAAGACGCGACCAAGCATATCGCCGGACACGGCCAGCTGCAGCGGATGACCCAGAAAACGCACCTTAGAGCCTGCCAGATTGATGCCGGTGGACGGCTCAAACAGCTGTACCAGAACGTCGGTGCCGTCAATTTCCAGAACCTTGCAGCGGCGCAGCTCGCCGTTTTGCAGCTCGATTTCACCCAACTCGTCGAAGGTTGCACCCTCGACGCCCTTGACCAGCATCAGCGGGCCTGAAACCTCTGAAATTGTTCTATATTCCTTAATCATTCTTCAGCACCTGCCTTTGCAATGAGTTCTGCGATCTGTGCGGCGGCGTCGGTTTCAATCTGTGCGTAGACGCTCACATACTGATCCTCCGGCACGCTCTTGGCGCGGCCGATCCGCTCGCGGATGGGCAGATACGACATGCTGGAAACGGTGACGCCCTTGGTGATGGCGTCGCGGCAAAGCGTGTCGAAATCCAGAATCAGGCTGAGCATCCGGAACTGACGGTCGAACGAGGAGTACCAGTCAACGTCGTTGAAGGAGTTCTGCTGCAAAAAGTCCTCACGAATCATTTTGGCGGTTTCCAGAGTCTGCTGGTCAGCCGCGCTCAGCGAATCCTTGCCGACCAGCTGGACGATTTCCTGCAGCTCGGCCTCTTCCTGCAAAATATGCATGGTCTTGGCGCGGTGCTTCATCCAATCCGGGCTGATGTTGGAGTTGAGCCATGGCTCGAGGGTGTCGGTATACAGGCTGTAGGAGTTCAGCCAGTTGATAGCGGGGAAGTGGCGGGCATAGGCCAGCGCGCTGTCAAGCCCCCAGAACACCTTTGCAATGCGCATGGTGGCCTGCGAAACCGGCTCGGAGGTATCGCCGCCCGGAGGGGAAACTGCGCCGATGGCGGTCAGGCTGCCGAAGCGCTCGTCCGTGCCAAGGCACTGGACACAGCCGGCGCGTTCATAGAACTGGGCAAGACGGGAGGCCAGGTAAGCGGGGTAGCCTTCTTCGCCGGGCATCTCTTCCAGACGGCCGGACATTTCGCGCAGCGCCTCTGCCCAACGGGAGGTGGAGTCGGCGATGACGGCGACGTCATAGCCCATATCACGGAAATATTCTGCGATGGTAATGCCGGTATAGATGGACGCTTCACGGGCGGCGACCGGCATATCCGAGGTGTTTGCAATGAGAACGGTGCGCTTCATGATGGTTTCGCCGGTGCGCGGGTCGATCAGCTCCGGGAATTCGTTCAGAACGTCGGTCATCTCGTTGCCGCGCTCGCCGCAGCCGATATAGACGACCAGATCCACATCGGACCATTTGGCCAGCTGATGCTGAATGACCGTCTTGCCGGAGCCGAACGGACCCGGGACACACGCGGTGCCGCCCTTTGCGACGGGGAACAGGGTGTCGACGATGCGCTGGCCGGAGCAAAGGGGCTTTTCCGGATAAAGCTTGCGCTGATACGGACGGCCGGAGCGGACGCCCCAGCGCTGGCTCATGGAAAGCGCGGTGCCGTCTTGCAGGGTGCAGACGGTTTCGAGCACGTTGAATTCGCCGGCTTTGATGTCCTTGACCACACCGCCCTTACCGCGGGGAACCATGATTTTATGAATCATGACGTTGTTTTCCGGCACGGTGCCGATGATGTCGCCGGGCTTTACGGTGTCGCCGGGTTTGACGGTCGGGGTGAAGGACCACTTTTTCTCGTGGTCAATGCCCGGAATATCCACGCCGCGCGCGATGTTGGGGCCGCTGAGCGCCATGATCTTGGACAGCGGCCGCTGAATGCCGTCATAGATCTGCTCGAGCATGCCCGGCCCAAGTTCAACGGACAGCGGGAAGCCGGTGGTTTCGACTTCGGCGCCTGGGCCGAGGCCGGAGGTTTCCTCATAGACCTGAATTGAAGCGGAATCACCGCGCATTTCAATTACTTCGCCAATCAGTCGCTGCTTGCCGACGCGGACAACGTCGTACATGCTGGCGTCAGCCAGCCCCTCTGCAACGACCAGCGGGCCGGAAACCTTGACGATTTTGCCATTCGCCATTGGTTATCCTTCCTTCCTGTTTATAGTATGTTGGCGCCGACGGCGCGCTCCATTGCACTTTGCAGAGCGTCGTCGCCAAGGCCGAGCGTGCCGGCTTTGCCGGGAATCAGAATGACGGCCGGCGTCAGCTGATCTTTGTAACGTGAAATTTCATCCGGCAGTTCGCTGGCGAGCTGCTCGGTGATATAGATGATTGCGTAATCGGACTTTGCCAGATGCACCAGCTGTGCTTTTGCCTCGGCGGCGTCTGCTGCAGGGAAAGCCGTCAGTCCCAGTGCACGGAAGCCCAGAACACTGTCGCGGTCACCCAGAACGGCGATTTTAGACATAACTATCACGCAGCCTTTCCCGGATGGCATCGGCGTCAAGACCTGCCATGCGGCCGGCCATCATGATGCGGATTGCGGTCAGTTCCAGATCCTTTGCGGCGAAAAACGCAACGACGGGCGCTTCGCCGAAGGGGACATATTTAGCGGTTTTGAGATAGGCGACAACGGCATTGTCGCAGGCCTTCTCAAAAACGGTCAGTGTGCCGGAATGTAGGGCAACATTGCCTGCCGCGGCGGCGTCCGCCATTGCGGTGGCGGTGAACAGATCTTCCAGCGAAGCGCCGGATGTGACGCCGTTCAAAATGCTTCTGCGGTCAACATTGCCGCCGGCAAACAGCACGCCCTCCAAAAATTCGGTGCCTTTGCCAAGCCGCATGGTGCGCACCACACTGCGCAGGTTTGCCACGTCGATACAGACGCGGACATAGCCGGACAGGTAGTTTGAACCAACGCCCTGCGCCAGCTCCAGCATATCCTCAAAATAGATCCGGTCGAGGACGAAATCTGCCATCTGCGGGTCATGGGTGGTGTTGAGCGTCTCGCGGCCTTCCAGACAGGCATGCTGCAGCATGGACGGCAGCGCGTGCAGATCGCCGGTGTGAACGGCTTCCCTGAGCACCTTGGCCGGGATACGGCCGATATCTACCAGCAGGTCGTCGGCATCCTTGCCCATGGCGTCGGATTTCAAAATGACCTTCAGGTTGTTATAATCGTATTTCACACGAAACACGTCGATGAGAGCTGGATCGGGCGCAGAAGTATACAAATCGTTGAACACGCTGTTTCGCTCCATCGCGAGCATCTGACCGATGGTATCCATATTGACGGCTTCCATCGTGTCGTCATAGCCGCATTCGGCAAGCACGCGCATGGCGTCCTCGTCGGACTTGCTTTCCAGAATCCGTTCCATTCTGTCCCGGGTCAGCATATTGCTCTCCAATGCACGGACGCGCGTCGAGAGAAACAGGTAATCGGTATCAGTGATTGCAGGCAACGCCAGAACCTCCTTTCCAGATCATGCGAAGAGCCTTGCGGCAACTTCGCCGGACGCGGTTTCCCGCATCAGACGGACAATGGTTTCCAGCGTGCAGTTCGCTTCGATTCTGCCGCTCCGGACATACAAACCGCCGCGAACCGGGCGCGATTCGGCGTCTAGGGTCAGCGCGGCATTTTTGCCGGCTTGCTCAAGCAGCTCGTTTGCGCGGTTGACCACTTTTTTGCCGACGCGGCTGCGATCGCCTGCCGAGAAAATCAGCGATTCCTCGCCGCTTGTCACTGCGCCGACGGCGAGCCTTGCCAGCAGCGCCACATAATCATCCTCCGGCAGCGCGCAAAGCGCTTCCAGCGTCCGGTCAAAGACGGTGGAGATCATTTCCTGCTTCACGCCAAGCAGTGCTTTTTTTGCTTCCAGCGCGTCAACGCTGGCTCTGCGGGAAACAAGCTCTGCGGCGGCCTGCTCGCTGCGCTGGGCAATCTTTGCGGTTTCCGCCGCAGCCTTTTGCGCGGCGTCCGCCGCGATGGCGGCAGCCTGCTCGCGGGCGGCGGCCAAAACGGCTTCCACCTCGGCGCTGGCGTCCTGCTGGATGCGGCCTGTGATTTTTTCTATTCCATCCATATCGGGTTCAACCTTTCTATGAGCCTTATGCCAGGCCCAGCAGGCCGGTCAGACTGTTGAGCATCAAGAACGATGCCAACAGGCACAAGATGGCGTAAAACTCGACCATGATGGCCATAATGATGCCCTTGGAGAGCTGATCGGGGCGCTTTGCAATCATTGCGGTGGAAGCAGCCGCGCAGCGACCCTGTGCAATAGCGGAAATCAGGCCGCCGATGGCCATGGGCATGCAGGCTGCGAAGAAAATGACGCCCTGACCGGCGGTGAGCTGCACCAGATTGCCGGAGAAAAAGCCGAGCTTCATCAGCGCGAAGAACCATGCGACCAGGCCGTAAAGACCCTGGGTGCCGGGGATAATTTGAAGAATCAGAACCTGAGAGAATTTGCCGGGATCTTCCGCAAGCACGCCCGAGCCGATTTCACCAACACTGCCGACACCCTTTGCCGAGCCGGAGCACGCCAGGCCAACTGCCAGCGCTGCGCCCAAAAACGCAATACCAAGTCCAATATACATAATAATGTAGTCCTCCTTAATTTGAAGAAATGTCTGTTTTCAAAAACTGTTGAGCATCAAAAACGACGCCAGCAGCGCGAGAATGGAGTAAAACTCGACCATGATGGCCAGAATGATGCTCTTGGACAGATCGCCCGGACGCCGGGCAATCAGGGAAAGACTGCTGGAGCAGAGCCTGCCCTGCGCAACGCCGAAGAAGAAGCCGCCAAGGGCAACCGGCATACACGCGCCAAAGAATTTGATGCCGGAGAGCAAATCCATGCTGACCAGCGCGCCGGAGAAGAAGCCAAGCTTCATGAGCGCCAGAAACCAGACAACCAGACCGTAAAGCCCCTGTGTGCCCGGTAAAATCTGCAAAATCAGCACGCGGGCGAATTTGCCGGGATCAACGGAAAGTACGCCCGAGCCGGCCTGACCGACCATACCGACGCCCTTTGCCGAGCCACAGCAGGCCAGCCCGACAGCCAGAGATGCGCCCAGCATTGCGATCGGAACGCCAAACGATTCCAGACCCAGACTGGAGAGAAAGGCTATCATGACTACGCCTCCTTCGTTTCGGGTACGACATCACAATACTTTGTGTCGTACTGCAGCGGCGTGAACGCAGTGCCGCCGCCCTTGTAGAACTTGCTGAAGAATTCCAGATATTGCAGACGAGCCGCATGGACATAGGTGCCAATGACGTTGATACCAAGGTTGAACACGTGGCCGATGAGGAAGATCGGGATAAACGCGATGATCGAGCCGGGCAGCGTGCCAAGAATGTTGACCACGCTTGCGATGACGGTGGTGGCCAGCATCAGCGCCATCAGTCGGGCGTAGGACAAAATGTCGCCGAGCCACGAGGTGATGTCATACAGCGAGGCGATGCCGCCCCAAAGCTTGCCGAGCAGGCCTTCTTTGTGACGTCCCTGCGTGGCGATGAGGAAAATGACGCCGCCCCAAATGAGCGCCGCGCTTCCTGTTGCGACCATCAGGCCGATGCCGGCAAAGACGGTCCACCAGGGAACCACATCCAGCGCCGCATCGATAAAGCCCTTGAAGCCGCCGTCTCGCGCGCCCATATACATGTGGACGCCCTGACCGAACAGCATGTGAATCGCGCCGAGAAGGATGGCAATGACCAGCACGGTCATGGGGTCGTTCAGCGGGTTCACCAGCGCCCACAGCTCCACACCGGCTTTGCCAAGGAAGCTCTCGGAGATCACCGT
>JAQUZL010000060.1 GCA_028691385.1 Oscillospiraceae bacterium | reverse complement strand
GGGCAGCGACGTGCATTTAAGCTGGAAAAAATCATACCAGCAGTTTATTAGGGCGTGCCAGCTCCTGCAAAAACGGGCGCCGGATTTGATGGAACACACACAAATGCTGCTGGAAGAATAGGAGAAACGCATGAAAACGTGGAATGGGCAAAAGTGCATACGGGTTGCCGCGCTCATCCTTGTCGATGTTGTTTTCATGAGCGCTTCCGTCTTTTTGAGCCTGTTTATTCGCTTTAATTTCGAAGGCAACGCGATTCCTGCGCTGTTTTTGGCGCGCGCAATCCGAACATTGCCTGCTTTCTGCGTCTGTTCGGTGCTGATTTTTGCGCGGCTGCGGCTTTATAGCAGCCTTTGGAGCTATGCCAGTCTGCGTGAGGCGGCGCAGACGGTTCTGGCCTGCGCAGTTTCCTCGGCACTGCTGGCGGTCATGTCCTATTTGATGAATCAAATGCTGCCAAGAAGCTGCTATTTTGTCCAGTTTTCTCTATTGACGATGCTCACAATTGTCTTGCGGTTTTCGTATCGCCTCGCTCGCATGCTGCGTGATAAAATGAATCACCACGCGCAGCGGCGTAGCGCGGCGCTCACCAATGTGATGATCATCGGCGCGGGCAGCGCGGCGAGCGCGCTAATCAATGAAATTAGTCACGACAGCCATTTAACGCAATCCAAGGTGGTGTGTGTGATGGATGACGCGTCGGCAAAACAGGGACATTATTTCTGCGGCGTAAAAGTTGTGGGCGACATGCAGAGCATTCCGCGGGCCGCAGAACGCTACGCGGTGGATGAAATCATTTTTGCCATTCCCTCGGCGACTTCACAGCGCAGAAAAGAGATCCTGCAAATTTGCCAACAGACTGCCTGCAGGCTGAAAACCCTGCCGGGCATCTATCAGCTGGTGGACGGCGAGGTTTCCATGAGCAAGGTGCGCAAGGTGGAGGTGACGGATTTGCTGGGCCGCGAAGCAGTCAAGCTGGACATGGCGGGTATCCGCAGCTTGGTCTGCGGCACGTGCGTGCTGATCACCGGCGCGGCCGGTTCCATCGGCAGTGAGCTGAGCCGCCAGATTGCCGGCTATCAGCCCCGGATGCTGGTGCTGCTGGATATGTATGAAAATACCCTGTATTTTTTGGAAAATGAGCTAAAAAAGGCGTTTCCGACGCTGCATCTGGTCACACTGATCGGCTCGGTGCGGGATGAGCGGCGCTTGGAGTCGGTTTTTTCGGCCTATCATCCAGAGCTGGTGTTCCATGCGGCGGCGCACAAGCATGTGCCGCTGATGGAGGACAGCCCCCATGAGGCCATCAAAAACAATGTGTTCGGCACGCTGAACGTGGTGAAGATGGCCGACAGGTATCAGGTGAAGCGCTTTGTGATGATTTCCACCGACAAGGCGGTCAATCCCACCAACGTGATGGGCGCAACCAAGCGAATCTGCGAAATGATTATCCAGACCTACAATATGCGCTCCAAAACGGAGTATGTTGCGGTGCGCTTCGGCAATGTGCTGGGCAGCAACGGCAGCGTCATTCCGATTTTTCGCAGGCAGATTGACGAGGGCGGGCCTGTCACCGTGACGCATCCGGATATTATCCGCTATTTTATGACGATTCCGGAGGCGGTTTCACTGGTGTTGCAGGCAGGCGCCTTTGCAAAGGGCGGAGAGATTTTTGTTCTGGACATGGGCGAGCCGGTCAAGATTTTGACGTTGGCGGAAAACATGATCCGCCTGTCCGGCTATGTGCCGTATCAGGACATTCAGATTCAATTTTCCGGCCTGCGTCCGGGAGAAAAGCTCTATGAGGAGATGCTGATGTCGGAAGAGGGACTCATCGAAACCGAGAACAAGCAGATCTATATCGGTAAGCCGCTGGAAATCAATGCGGCTGCGTTTTACGCGGAACTGGACGCCCTGCAGGCGCTCGCCGGCGATGAAAAGGCAGACGTTCGGGCCGCGCTTGCACAGATCGTTCCAACGTGCCGGTTCGGTCAGCAACAAAGCAGGGCCGAACGGCCGGTATCGCCGCAGTGGAGATAATGCACTGGGCGATACTGCCGCATATGGCCTAAAATGAATCGAGGCAGAACAATGGGAAAACGAATTTTTTTGGCGTCTCCGACCATGCATGATCAGGAGCAGGCGTTCATCAAGGAAGCGTTTGACACCAACTGGGTCGCCCCGCTTGGCGCGAATGTGGACGGGTTCGAGCGGGAAATGGCGGCCTATTTGGGCGTTGGGCATGCTGCGGCGCTCTCGGCCGGTACGGCGGCGCTGCATCTGGCAGTCAAACTGGCCGGCGTGAAGCCGGGTGAGCCGGTGTTTTGCTCAGATTTGACCTTCTCCGCCACCGTGAATCCCGTGTCCTATGAGGGCGGCAGGCAGGTGTTCATCGACAGCGAGCGGGAATCCTGGAACATGGATCCGCGGGCGCTGGAGCAGGCGTTTCGAAAGTACCCGCAGTGCAAATGCGTGGTCGTCGCAAACCTGTATGGCACGCCTGCAAAGCTGGATGAAATCTGCGCAATTTGCGACGAGCATGGCGCAATTTTAATCGAGGACGCCGCCGAAAGCCTTTCCGCCACCTATCACGGCAGACAGACCGGTACTTTTGGCCGGTATAATGCCATCAGCTTTAACGGGAACAAAATCATTACGACCTCCGGCGGCGGAATGCTGCTGTCCGACGACGAGGCGGCAATTCAAAAGGCGCGATTCTGGGCAACCCAGTCCCGCGAGCCGTTTGCTTGGTACGAGCACAAGGAGCTGGGCTATAACTACCGCATGAGCAATATCATCGCCGGCATTGGCCGCGGCCAGCTGCTGCATCTGGATGAGCATCGCGCGCGGAAAAAGAAGATTTATGAAACCTATCAGGCGGCGTTTTCCGATCTGTCTGCCATTTCCATGAATCCGTATCTTGCCGAATCCGAACCGAATTTCTGGCTGTCCTGCATGACCGTCGACCCGGCGCAGAGCGCCGTCAAGCCGGCACAGATCATGGCCGCGCTGGCGGCCGAGAACATTGAGTCACGGCCGATTTGGAAGCCGATGCACCTGCAGCCGGTGTTTGCGGATCGGGATTTTGTGACGCTGCAGCCGGACGGACACGCCGTGGGCGCGGAACTGTTTGCGCGCGGACTGTGCCTGCCAAGCGATATTAAAAACACCGATGCGGATATGGAACGGATCATCGGCATTATCAAAAATCTGTTTAAGGCGTGAGCGGCTTGTATCAAAAATACATCAAACGAATGTTGGATATTGTCTGCGCGCTGGCGGCGATGCTCGCGTTTTGCTGGCTGTATGCCATCGTGGCAATCTTGGTGCGGGTAAAGCTGGGCAGCCCTGTGATTTTCCGGCAGTCCCGCCCCGGCAGGAACGAGAAGCTTTTCCATCTTTACAAGTTTCGTACCATGACCGATGCGCGGGATGAAACCGGCACGCTGCTGCCGGACGCGGCGCGTCTGACGAAATTCGGAAGGTTTTTGCGCGCAGCGAGTCTGGATGAGCTGCCCGAGGCGTGGAACATCCTTCGGGGTGACATGAGCGTCGTCGGGCCGCGACCGCTTTTGACGCGGTACCTGCCGCGCTATAACGCCCATCAGCGCAGGCGGCACGAGGTGCGGCCGGGACTTTCCGGCTGGGCGCAGGTGAACGGCCGCAACGCGCTGTCGTGGGAAGAGAAATTTGATTTGGACGTCTGGTATGTCGATCATGTGGGATTCTTATTGGACGTGAAAATTGTCTGCCTGACTGTGTGCAAGGCGGTCAAACGAGAGGGGATTTCCGGCGCGTCGTCGGCGACCATGCAGGAATTTCTGGGAACGCAGGATCAAACGGAGGTGGGTGTGCGATGAAAAATTTGGTGATTATCGGAACTGGCGGCTTTGGAAGAGAAACCGCGAACATGGTGGAGCAGATCAACAGGGCGTCGCCGGAATGGAACCTGCTGGGGCTGGCCGGGGAAGGCGCGCAGCCGGGTCAAACCGTGGAGGGCTTCCCGATCCTCGGCGATCTCGACGCGGTGAGAAGCCTGCCGGAAAAGCCGTATCTTGTCATCGCGTTTGCAGATCCCAAGAACAGAAAACGGCTGGCCGACGCGCTGGAGCGGGAAGGGTATCCGTTCGCGACGCTGATTCACCCGGATGTGGTGTGCGGCCGAAGGGTGACCATTGGGGCGGGGTCAATCGTGTGCGCAAAAAGCACCTTTACGACGAACGTTCAGATCGGCAAACACTGCATCTTGAACATCGGCACGACCGTTGGACATGACGCCGTGCTGGACGACTGCGTCAGCGTCATGGATTTTTGCGTGATTGCGGGAGAAACCCATATTGCCGCGCAGTGCTATTTTGGGCTCAACTGCATGGTCATCAATTTGGTCGATATTCAGGCGCCCTGCATCTTTGGCGCAGGCGCTGTGGTTGTGCGCAATCTCACGCAGCCGGGCACCTATGCGGGCGTGCCGGCGAGAAAAATAAAATGAAAATATTGATTTTAGCCAATCATGATGACGGCCTATATCACTTTCGAAAAGAGCTGCTGGAGCGGCTGATTGCGGAAGGGCATACGGTCTATGTGTCCGTTCCGAACGGCTCGCGCATGGGGCTGCTGACCGCGATGGGTTGCCGCCAGATCGACACGCCGCTCAACCGCCGGGGCACGAATCCCATTCAGGATTTGTCGCTTCTGCGGCAGTACCACGTAATTTTGCGCACGGTGCAGCCGGAGCTGGTGCTGACCTATACCATCAAACCCAACATCTATGGCGGCATGGCCTGCGCCGGCGCGAACATTCCCTATGTGGAAAATATCACGGGGCTGGGTACCGCGCTGGAAACGCCGGGCGTTTTGCAGACCCTCACGGCGCTGCTGTACCGCATCGCGCTGCGAAGGGTTCAGACTGTGTTTTTTCAGAATACAGAAAACGAGCAGTTTTTTGAAAGGCGGCATTTGGCGCCTGGAAAGCATGCGCTGCTGCCCGGCTCCGGCGTAAACCTCGCGCAGTTTTCGGTGCTGCCGTACCCGGATACGGAGGAAATCGGCTTTGTCATGATCGCAAGAGTGATGAAAGAAAAGGGAATCGAACAATATCTGGACGCCGCCCGAGAAATTCGCGCGCGGCAGCCCCAGACGCGGTTTCATATTTGCGGCGCATGCGAGCAGGCCTACGAAGAAAAAATTCAGGCGTTGGCGGCGCAGGGCATTGTTCTTTACCACGGCAACGTCAGCGATGTGCGCGAGGTGCTAAGAACAGTGGAATGCACCGTGCATCCCACCTATTATCCGGAGGGCATGTCCAATGTCCTGCTCGAGAGCTGCGCATCCGGCCGGGCAATCATCACCACCGACCGAAGCGGCTGCCGCGAAATTGTGAATGACGGGGTAAACGGTTATATCTGCAAGCAGCAGGACAGCGCGGATTTGATTTTGCAGATTGAAAAATTTCTGTCACTGGACAAAGCGCAGCGGAAAAGCATGGGACTTGCCGGCCGGGCAAAGGTGGAACAGACGTTTGACCGGCAAATCGTTGTGGAAGCATACCTGCAGGAGATCGCGAAGCTGCGCGCGGAACAACCGGTATGTGAAAAATCTGCAGAGTAAGGAAGTGCTGCAATGAGCAGTCAGCGGCCAAAGTATTTAATTTTTACATCAGACGCCGAATTTTACACCATCCCGTGCAGCGGTTTTGCGTCGGATCAAAATATTTTGTGGAGCAAGAGCCTTCCGGTGACGGGAAAGAAGCGGTTTTCGTTTCTGTGCAAAGCACATATGTCGCGCACGTTGGCAGAAAAATGCAGGCTGCCCTTTCAACAGGCTTGGTATGACAGCTTCATCAATTTTAAAGAGACGGATTTTTCAGAGCTGAAATTTGTGCTGTTTTACGAGTCCAGCCGGCTGTCAACCAATGAAAGCTATTTGCGGTATCTTCGCAAAAAAATACCAAATGTACCGTTTTTGTTTTATTACACGAATTTAATTGATCAAAAAAGTGACGAATTCCGCGCCATGGTGAATCGCCTGTATGACCGGGTGCTGGTATACAATAAGAGCGCGTGGATTGACAACCGGAAGGTGTTTTACCTGTATGGAACCTATCACACGCTGGAAACGCCGCAAGATGCCGACCGGACGGATATTTTCTTTGTGGGCGCAAACAAGGGCCGCGCCAAGGCGCTCAACGAACTGTATGCCATGTGCACGGCAAACGGACTCAAGTGCGATTTCACGGTGCTTGGCGTACCGGAAGAAGCGCGCATTGCCGGCATCAATTACACACAAAAGCTGCCATATCATGAGGTTGTACGCAGAATTCGCAGAACCAAGTGCATTCTCGAGCTGTTCGAGGGAGAATCCGGCGTCACCCTGCGCACAATGGAGGCCGTCTGTTATCATAAGCTTCTGATCTCCAACCAATGCTATGAAGGAAATGAGATTCCGGGGCTTTCGGAAAATATCATTCCAATTGACACGCTGGCATCCAAAATTGCAGACGGCAGCTTTTCTCAATTAGACTTTCAACTGCATTCCGGCATGGAGCAAGTCTTTTGCGTGGCCGAATTCCTGCAAAGAATCACAGACATTGCATTATGACGATGGGAGATGTAAAGCATGGCGCCATATCTGATTTTGCTGTTTGTGCCGCTTTTGCAGCTGATACCGCTCAATATCGTTCGATATGGCAGCAATCCATTGCGAGAGAAACAAAGAGCGCAAAGAGGGCGTAGAGTCCTGATCAGCTTTTTTTTGCTTTATTATTTGCTGTTATGTCTAAAATCCAGCGAGCTTGGAGCGGACGCGCAGCAGTACCAATACCATTTTCGGATGATTTCCAAGCTGGGGTGGAAGCAGCTGCTGCGCTATGAGTATGAGATCGGATTTGTGATCCTGAATAAACTGGTTTCAACAGTGACGGATAATTTCCATATCATGGAGGTCGTGGTCGCGTCGCTTTCCCTGTTTCCCCTTGCGAAAAGGTATTGTGAGGATGTTTCCCATCCATACTTGAAGATCATTCTGTTTGTAAATTCCTCCTATTTTGCCAGCTATTTTTCCGGCGGCAGACAACTGCTGGCAGCTGCAATCATCTTTTCCGCATTTTCTTTTGTAAGGGAGAGAAAGCTCGTTCCATTTTTGATCGCGGTTTTCCTTGCAAGTCTATTCCATCAATCCGCTTGGTTTGCACTCCTGTTGTATCCCTGTTACGCAATTCGGGTCAAAAAGCAGCATCTTCCGCTTTTGCTTGGATCAGCCGTCATAATCTTTGTGTTTCGAAAAGAACTGTTTACCGTGTTGGTTCGCTTTTCGTCCGATAAATTTATCACAAGATATTCATCGGTTTCCAATACCGGCGCTTTTCTAATGCTGATTTTTTATGTGCTGCTGTGTGTTTTTTGCATTGTTACGACAGACACAAAAAGCCGTGATCGGGATACTGCCGGTATCCTCAACTACCTATATTTGGCGACGATTATTCAGATGTTTGCGTCAATCGCACACGGAATCACGCGAATTAACGACTATTTTATCGCTTTTATTCCAATTCTGCTCCCAAAGATCATGGACAGCGCCCTGCCGAGGTTCAAGCAGGTTGCATGGCTTGCAAATCTTGTCATATGTGTGTTCTTTACAATTTATTTTATCATGAATACGCGCTGGGGAAGCGATATCGTCAATATCTTTCCCTATCAGGCATTCTGGCAAAGCGGAACTTAGATTTATCAGTTAAAAGAGGAACGCAATGAACAAAATAGAAGCAATTACAAAAGAATCTGCAGTCAGAAATTCGCTTTGGAAGCTGATTGAGTCGTTTGCCTCCAAGGGAATTTCTCTGGTTATGACCATTGTACTGGCGCGGCTGCTGCTGCCGCAGGCCTATGGCGTCATTGCGCTCACCAATGTATTCATCCAGCTGTCGGACATTCTGATTCAGGCCGGCTTTTCCACGGCGCTGATTCAGAAGAAGGAAGTGACAGACGAGGACTATTCCACGGTTCTGTGCATCAGCATGGCGGCGGCACTGGCGCTCTATACGCTGATTTTTCTGCTGGCGCCTACGGTGGCGTCGGTTTATCGGACGCCGGCACTGCAAGCCGTGCTGCGCGTGATTTCTCTGGCACTGTTCTGTCAGGCGTTTGCCGCAGTGAGAACGGCGGTCATCACGCGCGCCATGCGTTTTCGAACGCTTTTCTATTGCTCAGTGCTTTCCAATGCCATCTCCGGCGCGCTCGGCATTGTGATGGCGCTGCTGGGCTGCGGCGTGTGGTCGCTGGTGGCGCAGCAGCTGGGGCAGCAGGTACTGCTAACCGTTTTCCTGTTTTGCGCGGTGAAAATGAAGATTCACTTTCACCTGTCCAAACGGAGCATCGCCGCCTTAGCGCCGGCCAGCGCCAAAATACTGGCGTCCTCGCTGCTGTCTTATGCGGGAGATTCCCTTTACAGCGCTGCAATCGGAAAAGCCTACTCGGTGGAACAGCTTGGATTTTATGAAAAAGGCGTGCAACTGCCACGACAAATTTCCTTGTATACCTTCAGCGCGGTTTCCAATGTGTTTTTGCCTGTTTTCGCGTCAATGCAGGATGATTTTGAAAAATTGAATGCAATGTTCCGCCGCGTTGTGAATGTGTCATGTTATGTCATTTTTCCGCTAATGGCGGGGCTGTGCCTCACCGCAGTGCCGGTCATCACCTTACTGCTGACAGAAAAATGGCTGCCATCTGTGCCGATTCTGCGCTGGAGCTGCCTGTACTATACGGCAATGCCGCTTCTGATGGTGAATGTGCAGCTGCAGTATGCCATTGGTAAAAACGGGACAAGAATTAAAATTGAAAGTATGCGGCTGGTATTGATGGTTGCCGCACTTGCTGTTTTGCTGGCAAGCCGGCAGCCGGTGGTTGTGGTGGCGGCAGTGCTGGCGTTCATCCAGCTCATGACCGCCGCAGCCATTACGCACGAGACGGTGAAGGCCACCGGATACCGGGTCAGAGATTCGGCGTCGGATTTGGCGCCGACCGTGCTTGCAACGGGACTGATGTGCGGCGTGGTCTATCTGGTGAGCCGCGCGCCACTGGAGCCGCTGCCCCTGTTTGCTGCGGAGGTGGCCGTCGGCGCGAGCGTTTACTGGCTGCTGTCGGTTTTGTTCCGGAATAAAGCCTATCTGGAGCTTGTGAATATGCTGAAGCTGCTGATGCGATCGAAGAGGAGATAATATGCCGAATATTTTGCTGCTGCATGAAGGAGAACGGGCAACTGTGATGACGCTGTATCACCAGTTCACACAATTCGCCAAGGCGACCGGCGGGGCGGTGGAAAAAGCGTTTGCCAAGGCCGCAGTGGATTCGCTGCGGCAGGCAGACGTAATTGTGTGCGTGCGGGGGGAATCCCCGCTGATGGCCGCGCTGCTCCGCTATGCAAGATCGCTTGGAAAATATGTGATTTATTTTCTGGACGATGATTTGAAGGATGTGCCGCGAGACGCCTTTCGGTATCCGGGCAGAAAGAAATGGCACATGCAGTGCATCGAACAGGCGCAGTTCTTGCTGACGCCCAATCGTCTGATTGCCGAGGAGTATCAGGCGGCGGTTCCGGGGCTTAAAACGGCGATTTTGAACACTGCGGTGGATGAGCGGCGCATTATCCCGCGCACTTGGAATCATGCGGTCACAAAAATCGTCTACGCTGCGTCCGAAGGCCATATTGCAGATTTCAACATCTGCATTCGGCCGATCCTGCCGGAGCTGTTTGCGGCGTATGGGACAGGCATTGCGCTGTATTTCGTGGGGCTGCATCCGGAAATTGACGCGGGCGCGTTTGCCGGGCAGATTCACTATGTGCCGGGGATGCCGCTTGCGGCCTATCAGCAGTATATGGCGCGTGAACAATTCGATTTGGGACTTGCCCCGCTGATTACCAACCACTTCACCGAGCGCAAGTACTTTAATAAGCTGATTGAATATGCGCAGTTTGGAATTTGCGGCGTGTATTCCAATGTGATGCCGTATCAACTGGCGGTAAAAGACGGGGATAACGGCTATTTTGCGGACAATGAGCCGTCGGACTGGCTGCGGCAGCTGCGCCGCGCCATTGACGATAAGGCGGGTCAGCGTGCCTGCGCAGAGCGGGCGCAGGCGTATCTCCATGAAAACCACAGCGAAGCCATTATTTTTCAAAAGCTTGCAGGCGATATTCCGGCGCTTGTATCCTATCAGGCGCCGCCGGTCACGGCCGCCGCGCCGCGTACGCTCGGCATGGCGCGGGCCCGCCATGCCGTGTTCCGGCTGCGCGAAGCCGCCTATTTGACGCGGCATTCCATTTTTCGCTTTGGCATGCGGGAAACCATGAGCCGGATCAAGAGAAAATGGAAGCGATAAGCGCCTGCCCCGTAAAATTCGCACGATAGAAAAGGAGATGCAGTGATGAAAGGAATTATTTTGGCCGGTGGAGCGGGCACCAGACTGTATCCGCTGACCATGGTCACTTCGAAACAGCTTCTGCCGGTCTATGACAAGCCCATGATTTACTATCCGCTTTCCACGCTGATGCTGGCCGGCATCCGAGAAATCCTGATTATTTCCACGCCGACCGATCTGCCGAATTTTGAACGGCTGCTGGGCGATGGACGTCAGTTCGGCCTGCAGCTGTCTTACATGGAGCAGCCAAGCCCCGACGGTCTGGCCCAAGCGTTTCTGCTGGGAGAGGCGTTCATCGGCGATGATCTGTGCGCCATGATTCTGGGCGACAACATTTTTTACGGTGGCGGGCTGGTGGAAAAGCTGAAACTGGCAGTTGCCAATGCACAGCAGGGGAAAGCCACCATTTTCGGGTATTTTGTCAACGACCCGGAGCGGTTTGGCATTATGGAATGCGATGCATCCGGCGAAATTTTGTCGGTGGAGGAAAAACCCGCGCATCCAAAATCCAACTACTGCATCACCGGTCTTTATTTTTACGACAACCGCGTGGTGGAATACGCAAAGAAGGTCAAGCCGTCGGCACGCGGGGAGCTGGAAATCACCTCGCTGAACGATTTGTACTTACAAGACGGCGCGTTGAAGGGCGTGATCCTTGGCCGCGGATTTGCATGGCTGGATACCGGAACGATGGACAGCCTGGTTGAGGCTTCGGAGTTTGTGCAGATGCTGGAAAAACGGCAGGGCGTCAAAATCTCTGCGCCGGAGGAAATTGCCTATCGCAATGGATGGATTGATAAAGAAACGCTGCTGGAATCTGCGCGGCGGTACGGAAAATCACCCTATGGCCGACATTTGAAGAATGTTGCGGAGGGCAAGCTGATTTACTGAGAAAAAACGGTTCTGTGAAAGGGGAATGCCAAATGACGGTGATCGTGACCGGCGGAGCGGGGTTCATTGGATCAAACTTCATCTATCATATGCTGCGCGAATATCCGGACGATCGGGTGGTCTGCATTGACTGCCTGACCTACGCGGGAAATCTCTCGACACTTGCCAGGGCAATGAAAAATCCAAATTTCAAATTC
>JAQUZL010000059.1 GCA_028691385.1 Oscillospiraceae bacterium | reverse complement strand
ACGGTAGTTAAGAGCTCCAGCGGCGATGGTACTGCACGACAGAGTGTGGGAGAGTAGCACGGTGCCGGATTATTTTTACCTCGGATCATTCGCACTGATCCGAGGTTTTTTTTTTGCTTTGGAACGGTTGGCCGTGAGGGATGAAACGTCGGGATTTTTGATGGATATTGCGAAAGACAAGTTGTTGTCAATCCGGGTATGGGCAATGTTTCGGCCCTTGCGGGAGCCGCCGGAAAACCAAGGGTTAACGTTAAATATTTTTGCAACAATGCGTATAACGTATATGACGGAATGGCTGGCGCAGAAATGGAAGACGCGGAACGCACATCCGTTCTCCAAGACTGCACAAAAGTCAGAAACGCCAAATGGTGATTTTGACTGGAAAATCAAAGAAATCAACCAGTTACATTTGATTTTTTTCATATATACCGCAATTTTGTGTTGAAAAAAAACAAAACCGGTGTATCTTAAATAGTCCAACCATTCACAGAAAGCATTTTATGACAGATTTAGCGGAATTCCGCGCCCTCGGCATCGCCGACAGCATTCTGACCGCTCTGGCGGCCAAAGGTTTTGAAACACCGTCCGAAGTCCAACAACTGGCCATCCCGCTGCTGCTGGCCGGCGAGAAAGATGTGGTGGCGCAGGCGCGAACCGGCACCGGGAAAACTGCGGCGTTCGGCGTTCCGATCATCCAGATTCTCGGAGAACCCGAACAACGGCCGCGCGCACTGATACTTACTCCGACACGCGAACTGGCACTCCAGGTCTGCACTGAGCTTGAATCACTGCAAAGCGAATCCGGCTTGAAATTCGTACCGGTCTTCGGCGGTCAGTCAATTATGCTCCAGCTCGGAAAAATCCGCCACGGCGCCGATGTCATTGTCGGCACTCCGGGCCGTGTCATGGATTTGATCCGCCGCGGCGAACTGAAACTTGACTCGCTTGAATTCGCCGTTCTTGACGAAGCCGACGAAATGCTCGACATGGGATTCATCGACGACATCCGCGAAATTCTGGCGGTCACCAATCCCGACAAACGCATGCTTATGTTCTCCGCCACCATGCCGCCCCCGATCATGACCATCGCAAAAGAATTCATGCGCGACTGCGAAATCGTCCGCTCCGCCCCCGGCCAGCTTCCGGTGGCTCAGACCAAACAGATTTATTATTCAGTCCGCCGCGAGGACAAGCTTGAAGCACTCGCCCGGGTGATCGATCTGAACCCGGAGTTCTACGGCATCATCTTTTGCCGCACAAAATGCGATGTTGACGAACTGTACGAACAGCTTTCCGGGCGCAAGTACCGCGTAGAACCGCTGCACGGCGACATTCCGCAACCGCAGCGGCTGCGCACCATTGACCGCTTCCGTCAGCGCCGCTTCAATATTCTGCTTGCAACCGACGTCGCCGCCCGCGGCATTGACGTCGCCGACCTCACCACCGTGGTGAACTACTCAATTCCGCAGACCACCGAGACCTACGTCCACCGGATCGGACGCACCGGACGCGCCGGCAAAGAGGGCCTGGCCGTGACCTTTGTCACTCCGGCCGAACAGCGCCGCATCGCCATTATCATGCGCGAAGCAAAATGCGAGATCGAGCGCGCGTCGCTGCCATGCGGAGACGAGGTTGTAAACCGCAAACTGGCCGACCTGAAGGAAAAAATCAATTCCGTATCGCCGGACGACACCCTCGCCGCCGCCGCCGAACTTCTGAACGGCGCTCAGCATCCGGTGCAGGTCATCGCCGGACTGCTGAACCTGCTGTGCGGCGATGAACTCAATCCGGACAACTACCCCGATCTCGCCGCCGCCGCGCCGCGCGGACGCGCCATTGCCGCAGGAAAACGTAAAAGACTGTTCGTCGGACTCGGCAAAATCGACAAAAAGGGAGCGAAGGCCATTCTGGACGTAATTTATGAGAAATCCGGCATCGGCTGCCAGAAGCTCGGCAAAGTCGACTGCTACGACCGGTTCAGTTTTGTCGACGCATCGCCGGAAGACGCCGAAAAAATACTGTACGCTTTCCGCAATCAGACCCGCAACGGCAAACCGATGGTGACGCTGGCCAAAGACAAGGACGGTCAGCCGCAGGATGACAACACTGAACGGGAGAGCGCCGGCCACGCCGACGCCTCGTTCTCCGCGCCGAAACGCAATCGTTACCCTCGGCGCGACGGCGCCGATTACAACGACGCCCGCCCGGAGCGCCGGCACGCGCCGGCAGTGGAAAAACACACGCCCGTAAAAAAAGCGGCAACGCTCGCGGAAAAAAACGATCCGGTCGGGAAAACGACACCGGCCGCCGGCGAGTCCGACGGCGCCGAACCGCCGAAACTGAACCGCCGGCAGCGGCGGGCGATCATGTTCGCGGAAAAAAAACAGCCTTATGGGATAAAATAGTTTATTCCGAAAAAAATACTCCGGAAGCGATCCGCGAAAAGACGGACGCCTCCGGAGTTTTTTTTATATACGCGACTGCGGTCGCGTCTTCTCAAAAGCTTGACTTAACGAATATTCATCCCCTGTCGGTGTGCCGCCCGCAGACAGACGATGGTATTATTTCCCCCTCCCCTCACAAGAAACGCGCCAATGAACCTTGCACCTCAAATGACGCGGGTGCGGCTCAACAGCGAATGCAGCCCCACGCCTCTGGTGAACAGCGCGGTCAGAATGTACGCCCAGCCCAGCAGCAACAGGAACCCGGTATAGCGGCAGGCCTGCGGGAACCCGGCCTTCACCCCCTGATCGTCGGTCAAGTCAAGATGAAACAGCGTCATTCCAAAGGTCTTCCCGGAACCGCCAAGCGTGGCCAGATAATAGCCGATGCTCAGCAGCGTCCACCAAAACACCACATCCTTTGTCATCTGCTTCATTTTTGCGTTGACGAAGCAAAGCGCGGTCTGGTTTTTTTCGTTGCGGATTTCCAAATATTCATCGAAAACCGAGAACTCCTGCTTTTCGTAGAAAAAGGCAAAAGCATTGCCGTGCGGAGTGGATGGCGGCAACTCGACAAACTGGAACCCGTCCCACTTGAAAACCCGGCCTTCATTCCAATTTAACTGCAGCATCCCGAGCAGCATGATAAACAATATCAGCACCAGCCAAACCATGTCGAACAGTCCGGCGAGTATTCGTTTGACCGGATCGCCGCTGCGCCACGCGCCGGAACCTCCGCCGACAATCTTTTGTATTTTTTTTGCACCGCTCGGAATATATGGCGCATCCGAAGTGCGGCCGGCATTACCCGATGACGCCGGTCGCTCCGCCGCGTCTCCGTACATCCGCTTCAACGCCGCTTTCAGCGCCTCATGCGACGCGGCCGGGGAAAAGTTGGCGATGATGACGTTGCGCACCTGAGTCGTCGGCGCAATCTTCCGCTGTTCGATCAACTTGATCATGTCATCAAGCTCTATCGGCGCCGACTCGCCGCCGTCGCCGGTCTTATAGATAAAATTCATTGCCGCCCTCCTTTGATATTCGTAATATATCCCGACGCTTGCTTTTTTCAAATTGTGATGTCTATTATTACATAATCTGCAAAAAAGCAAGGAGGATTGCATGAGCGTAAAAGAACTTTCAGCGGCGGAATTCGCCGATGCGGTCAAGAGCGGCACGGTACTGGTAGATTTCTGGGCAACCTGGTGCGGACCGTGCAAAATGATGCTGCCGGTCTTCGATCAGGTCGCCGCCGAAGTCGGAGACACGGTGAAAACGTTCAAATTCAACATTGAGGAGTCGGCGGAAGCAGCCGCCGGCCAAGGCGTGTCGATCGTCCCGACCTTTATCCTATACAAGGACGGTGTCAAGGTGGCATCGCTGACCGGTCCGCAGAGCAAGACGAAACTGCTTGATCTGGCGAAAAAAGCCTGACCGGCAGACTGAATGCACTTGTCCAGCCCCGCTTTCAGCGGGGCTTTTTGTTGCCCGGCAACCCGTTGCGCCGGAACGAGCCCCCCGTTCCGCGTAAAAGAGCCGGATGATACCGGCAACCGAGAACAAGTGACAACCAATGACAAATTTCAACCGGCAACAAAAAAGCAACAAAGAAAAAAATCAGCGTCTTTACAATATTTTGTAAATCGCTGATTGTTAAATACTAAAAATGGTATGCCCGTTGGGATTCGAACCCAAGACCTTCTACTCCGGAGGCAGACGGACTAAGCTCAAAAAAGCGGTTATGCGTAAAAAATGCGTAAATCGAACGCTCTTTTTGTCTTGAAATGGCGAGAGTGTCGGTGTATATTCTGACATAAAAACCACGGAGCCATTATGAGTGTTTTTAAGAGAAAAACGAGCGCAGGGGAAACCTCAGAGTATCACTACCGTTTCATGGTTAAGGGAAAAAAATATATAGGAGTCTGCGAGGGATGTCATGATGAAGTATCCGCGAAAGACTACGAGTTGAAAATCAAACAAACAGCCAGCAGGCTTGCCACCCAAAAAAGCGTAAAGGCTCTTGTTGAAAACTTCAGGGACGAACTCTCAGGCGGAGATGTTGTTTTTCTCAAAGATGCTTTTCGGATTTACGAATCCAAGCCTCGCAGGAGATCCATGTCGCCCAAACAAGTCGCGAGCAAGGAGTCGCGTTTTTTCGACTTTGTTTCATTCATGAACCGCAATCACCGTGACGTTACAGAAGTCAGACATGTTACACGATCTCATGCTGAAGAGTATATTTCATATATCCGGAGTAACGGAAGATTCAAGAAAGATATATCCTATCAGAAAAAGCGCTACAAATCAAAAATCAAAAGTCTTTCGCCAGCGACCCAAAATGTTTTTCTTGCAGACTTGAAGTCTGTTTTTGATTCTCTAAAAACGCAGTGTGGAATGGAAGAAAACCCGTTTTCCCACATAGAATCAGTTCTTGAGGAGTCAGAGACGCGTGAGGCGTTCTCCGAGGATGAGCTTGAGTTGATTCTCAAAAGGGCGCCTGAGTTTGTCCGTAATATTTTTTTGGTTGGATTTTTCACAGCATTTCGAGAAGGCGATATTTCTACATTGCGTTGGATCGATGTTTTGTGGGATACTGGCATCATTCGGCGGAAGTTACTCAAAACAGGAGTTGTCGTTGAGGTTCCAATTATGCCACCCTTGGCGAGTTTCCTTCGGGAGCAAATCGGCAAAGACGCAGAATTTGTTTTGCCTGAACACGCTGCGATGTACCGAGAAAATCCGTCTGGAATTTCTTATCGCGTAAAAAAGTTCTTGGAAAATGATTTGAACATCAAGACGACCAAAATCGTTCCGGGTAGATCGCGGGCAGTCAGCATCAAGGATGTCCATAGTCTGCGCCATACTTTTTGTTATTTTGCCGGTGTAGCAGGGATTCCGCTTGTTATTGTTCAAAGCATCGTCGGCCACATGACCCCCGAAATGACGTCTCATTATATGGCTCACGCCGACCGAAAAACCAAGCGAGCCAAGATGGACCTTTTGCCTAACTTCTGCGCCATGATCCGATCAGCGCGAAGGGTGAACCTCATAGAGCAAACAAAGGCAATCTTGATCGATAAGATCAAGACTGCCGATGATGAAACTATTTCTCGTGTTTCAGCTATATTGCTGCCGCCGAAAAAGTCTAAAATGTTGTCACTTCGTAATATAGCACGGGAAAAACCCAAGATATAATATTTCTGGCATCTTTTGTTTCTCCCCCGATGTTATCCTCTCCGGCAAGTTTTGAGATTGAAAAAACGTTTCCGGATTTGTTGTATTTTCCAACAAACGGCATTCCGTTAATCGGCTTTGCCACCACCATCCCGCCGGTTATTGGCCGTTCTCCTGCGCAAACAAAAAGTTTTGCGCCCTTCGGCAACACGGGATCGCAATCATTGTCAGCCATAACCACAGCAAAAACTCCGCTTTTTTCCGGATGTTTCGGACGATATTCAGAGCTTTGCGTTTTCAATCTGTTGCCGAGTTGCGCCACCGATTCCAGCGTGTCGTCGTATTCCTCAAGTTGTTTCAGGGAAAATGTTGGAACTTTTATTGGGATGTACTTTGGTTCAAAAAAGTAGCTAGACTGTTTTGCTGTTGCGCTTGAATACTGCTCGTGTCCGGCGTCATCGATGTAGATACGATCCGTGGGAAGATATTTTTTTATCAGCGGAAATATCTGCTCCCACCTTGACTTGGTTATTCCGTTCCCGACCTTGCGCCATTTGGTTATAGCCGCGGCGGAAACCCCCATCCCTTCGGAAAATTCCACATATCCGATCCTGTTTTCCGACAGATAGGCCTCTATTGCCGATACGATGTTGCTGTCTATTCTCATGGCATCCAGTCTCCTATGTAATCTTGTGGTTTGCCATAATTTACCCATTGTATATTCGTTTTCAAATAGACAAAGGTTAAAACAGTCAAAAAAAACATAAAAATTCTGATTTTTGATTTGTATTTTACCATTTTAACTACTATATTATAAATGCAGTAAATAAAATATATCAATGGAGGTAAAAATGTATTACAAAGACGGACTTATGGTAAAAATCACAAACCCGGTCGTTTTGGCTTATTTAAGAACAAAGACCGGTGCCACACACACCGAGGTTGTTGAAAACGCGCTGTGCGGAAAACTTGGCATTCCCTTGAAGCCCCACGCCCCCAAGCTGCGAGGGAAGAGAAAAAAGGCTGATTGTCGTAACGTTGTTCCGATTAAGGTTCTAGACCGGGAGTTGATTGATTACGTTATCTGTCAAAAAAAGGTCTACGGGATATGCCATCGTCACACGGTGGAGGAGGCCATTCTGCGAGCCATCATCAACGAGGACAAATAGGAGGTGAGTCATGGAGATTCCTGCCCATGTACTTGATTCAGTGAGTTGTTTGCTGAGGCCATACGGTGTTGATTTTTCTAAGCTTCTGCAAAGCGGCGGCTACACGCCGCACAAATACATGACCGCGAAGCAAGCAAGTGTTTATTGCGGACTCTCCCCCAAGACAATCCGCGATAAAGCATTATCAGGCGAATTTTGTTCCATCAAGATAGGTGATTCTGACAAAAGTAGAGTGCTTATAAAAAAATCTGATTTGGACAACTGGCTGGAGAGGTTCTCCAGTCGAGAAAAACAAAAAATGGCGTAAACGCCGGGAGGTCACAATGGGAAACGATTTGATTATTGCGAACGAAACGGTTGCGGCTCTGGACAAGGCTGCCGCGAACGGGTTGCTTGCGCAAAAGGAGGCGAGCCAGTTCAAGCGGATGATGCTTGTTTCCATGGCGATCGGGGAGTTGAAAAACCTGCTCACACCGAAAATCATGGAGCCGGTCATGCACTTGCAGAACACGAGTATCGGGTTCAAGACGGACAACCCGTCAGGCTATCCGGTCGATGTCGTTCGGGAATGTCTGATTGAGGCCACGCTCAAGGGGGTGTTCCCGGTTGGGAACGAGTTTAATATCATCAGCCGCCAGTGCTATATCACGAAAGCGGGTTATTTTCACAAGCTCCGCGATATTCCGAATTTCAGCTGGATTGAAACTCCGGGAATACCGAGAAACGTGGGAGACACCGGAGCGGTCATCAAGGTTCATCTTGAATGGACGTTGAACAAGCAGAAGTTCGACAAGGAATTGGAGCTTGCGATTCGGGTGAATCGCGGAATGGGATCTGACGCGATCATCGGCAAAGCTCTCCGCAAGGCACGTGCGTGGCTTTACACCGGCGTCACCGGGCAGGAGGTTGGCGATGGAGACGTTGATTCGGATATTGTTGACGTTCCTCAGATCAAAGAAGCCCAGTCTCCGTTTGAGGAGCAACCGGTATCAGATCCGGAAAAGACAGACGAACTGCCAATGTAATAATCATTTGAGCTGTTCGGTTTTCCCGAACAGCTCTTAGGAGGGGTGTTTTATGGATCACCACGAATTTTCACCGAGCCGACTTGAGATGTTCCGGATTTGCCCGGGTGCATACAAAATGCAACTTGGCATTCCGGATGTTCCGTCAGAATACGCCGCAGAGGGTACGCTTCTTCACAATGCGGTTGCAACCGGGAACTTGGACGGCCTGAATAGAGAACAGATTTCCGTTGTTGATGAGTGCTGGGAATTTATAGAATCAATCGCACCCAAGTCTGATTATTCACGCGCTCATGAGGTCAAAATGCTGGTTAGGAACGACCTTGACGGCGGTATTCTAACAATCGGAACAGCTGATTTCGTCGCCATAAATTCAAGAAGGGACGATCTTATCTGTGTTGATTTCAAGTTTGGCTACACGCCGGTAAAAGTCGTCAAGCAAAACATCCAGCTTGCAGCATACTCGGCCGGCGCGATGCAAATGGAGAAAATAGGATCATGCGACGCGTTTGTTTTTCAGCCTCGTATTCACGCTAGAAGCCATCATGTGTTCACTAACGAAAAAGCTATATTGGCCAACATCAGAAGCATAATAAAGCGGTGCAACGGAGAACCGTTCATTCTCAACGCCACAGAAGAATCCTGCCGATATTGCAATGCCCGGTTAAACTGTCCGGCGTTCAGGCTAAAATTTCAACGTCTTTTGGCCTGTAAGCGCGATTACGACCCTTCCGACATTCCAACCCTAGTCTCGCTTTTCGACGCGTCAAGGGGCGTCAAGACGTTAATTTCAGAGATTGAGGCAAACGTCAAAAAAGTCATTGAAGAAACTGGTCGATGTGGGAAATATGGTTTTCAAATAACCGATGGTGCGAGAGAAATTCAAGACCTGAACGCTCTATATGCAGTTGTCAAGGACTACTTGACGCCTCATGAGTTCAACGACGTCTGTAAGGTCACAATCGGAAAGCTGGAGAATGCCGTTGCGGACAAACTTATCGCCGAAGCTAACGCGAAAGGTGAACGGTTGAGTAAAAATTCAGCAAAACAGCGGTGTTATTCGATGATTGCCGACCTGATTACTAGAGGCAGTCCGACCAAGAAAATCGTCGAGGTTGCGTGATGCCGAACAACATGCCATATGATAAGTGGTTTTGGAGCGATTGGTTTGCCAGCACTGCGATATTGTCGATTGAGGCAAAAGGTATTTGGCATGAGCTTCTTGGTCGCATGTATCTTGATGACAGAACATATTTTGTAGAGGGTACGGCGGAAGAATTATCGCGAATGGTCGGCTGCTCTGAGCATCAGTTTGAAACATCGATTTCCGAGATAAATCGTCGCAATGTTGCGGATGTTACATTTGGTTACAACAATGTTACGGGATTGTTCCGCATTGAGTGCCGGAGATATAAAAAGGCTTATCTTGAACGTAAACGCGCATCTATTGGCATGGCAAAGACCAGAGCAGACAGAAAATGTTACAGCGCCGTTACAAGCCCCAGTGATTTAAACCATAATCCAGAACCAGAGTCAGATATTAATATTAATAATACACTCTCTCTATTTGACGGCAATGAAAATGATGTCAAGGAAAAAACAACAGTCTTTTCGTTCGAGGATTTTTGGACTGCCTACGGAAAGAAGGTGGAAAAGGTGAAGTGCGAACGCATCTATGAGAAAATCCCGGAATCAGACCGTGCAGTCATCCGTGAACGTGTCAGTCCCTATGTGGCGTCCACACCGGACTTGAAGTTCAGGAAGAATCCGCAGACATGGCTTAATGGAAAATGCTGGAACGATGAAATCATCTCACAGGAGGAAAAACGAAATGACACAGCCGGTAGCTATGGCAGATATGTTCCCAAAAACTGAGGTCTGCAAAAATGTTATATTTCACAACACCTGTCCTCAGTGCGGCGTGAAAACCGAAACCGAGGTTGAGGTTCCTGAATGGGCGTCAACTATCTTGTCCGGCGGCGATACGAGAGGACTTTGCGATGTGTGTGCTGAAAAGCGCAAGCAGGATGAAGAACGCGTCAATCGTGAAGATAGGATTGATGTGCTGTTAAAACATTCAGCCATTCCGCCAAACTTTCAGTTATGGGACGCAAAAATAGGCAACAACCGTCTGGCACGGCAAATCCGCGATCACCGGAGATCTAACCTGTTTATTTCCGGACCGAACAACTGCGGGAAAACGAGGGCTGCGGCGTTCAACCTGCTGATAGAAGCGAAATCCGGGTTGTGGTGCCGCTTTATCCGATTTTCGGAACTGGCGGCAGGTTATGCGAGAATCTGCAAAACAGCCAGCGAATCTTCGATGGATTATATTCTTGATCTTCTGAACGAGTCGATTCTCTTGATTGATGACATCGGCAAGCGCCGTATCACAGAAACAGCCGGAGAGATGTTGTATGAGGTTTTTGACCGATTGCTTGGAGGAGACTGCAAATGCCGTTTGTGGGTTACGTCTAATCTGGCATTGTCGGAACTTGCGGAACGCTTTGAAAACGCAGACATCGGAGACGGCGTAGTCAGCAGGATCGACCGAATGATTGAAGGTGGAGCCATGGTAAAAATTGAGGAGAAAAAATGAATCTTATTATCATCAAGTACTTGCAAAAATTACAATCCAATGCTATATTATATTCAAAGGACTTGAAACATCCTTTCAGAAGCGGCAGCCGCACCGTCATTGCACGGCACGACTCCCGGAATTTTATGGCAGGTGCATTGTATCCGTTTACTTTGGACTTGCAAAAGGTGTCCGCTATCGAAAGAAGTGGAGCGCAGCTTCTGATGCGTGTTTCAACCCTTTTGCAAGTCCTTTTTTCTGGTCTTGAGACCTCCGGAAAAAAGAAAAAACAAATCGCCAACCAGAAGGAGGCGTAATCATGAACGAATTGTTCGATTCTCTCACCGGGACTGCCTCTCCGCAGTCGGAAAACGCACTCAGCACCTACAACTTCAACGGGACACCGGTTCGCGTTGTCAAGGATGAATCAGGCAATCCGTGGTTCGTCGCCAAAGATGTTTGCGAGGTTCTTGAGATCAGAACTGATACGATCCGCGTGATCGTTGATGATGATGAAGTCCAAGAAACCAACCCCAATACTATTGGTATTCAATCTGGCGGAAGAAATCCTTTGATCGTTTCCGAATCTGGTATGTATTCTCTCATTCTACGCTCCCGCAAACCGGAAGCCCGCCGCTTCAAGAAGTGGGTGACTTCGGAAGTTCTTCCGTCTATCCGTGCTACCGGCGGCTATGTCGGTGCTAGCATCGACGACGACGAATCTACTATCATGGCGCGGGCGTTGCAGATTGCCAACGCGACGATTGAACGCAACAAGGCGCGGCTGGCGGAAACAGAACGCCAGCTTGTTGAGCAGAAGCCGATGGTGGACTACTGCAACGATGTGCTGTCAGCGTCGAATCTTCATACGGTCAATTCGATTGCTACGCACCTCGGAATAAGCGCCATCCGGCTGAATCGTTTTCTTGTTGACCGCGGTTTGATTTACAAACAGGGCGATATTTACTGCCCGTCAAGAAAGATACGCGACAAGGGATATTCCTGAATCCGTGAAAGAAACACCGTGTTTCTCTCATTATTGTTATTATGCTATAAATTTATAGCAACTTTATTTGATTTTCAAGTCTTTTGATAACAAAATCGATGATAAGTTCACTTTTTCA
>JAQUZL010000058.1 GCA_028691385.1 Oscillospiraceae bacterium | reverse complement strand
GACCGCGATAACGCCATCGACATTTACACCTCCGATGAGTATGAGGACATCCTGGTCGACGGCGTCTGGCAGCAGAGCTTCCGCGTGAAGCCGGAGGCGCTGACCGCCGAGGACAAAAAAGCATGGATTGCGCAGCAATCCGGCCTTACCGTCGGCTCCGACGCGTTTTTCCCGTTTGGCGACAACGTCGAGCGCGCACGCAAGAGCGGCGTGCAGTATATCGCAGAGCCGGGCGGCTCCATTCGCGATGACAACGTCATCGCCACCGCCAACAAATACGGCATCACCATGTGCTTTACCGGCATGCGCCTGTTCCATCACTAATGTAAGAAAGAAGCGAAAAATACTATGCAGCGTACACTGATTTCTGAAATCATCGCCGATCCCGCGGGCTATGACCGCCAGCAGGTCACCGTCGGCGGCTGGGTTCGCACCATTCGCGATATGAAAACCTTTGGCTTTATTGAGCTGAACGACGGCAGCTGCTTCAAGCCGCTGCAGGTCGTCATTGAGGACGGCGTCCTTGACAATTACAAGGAAATTGCCAAGCAGAACGTCGGCGCGGCACTGGTCGTGAAGGGCACTGTGGTTCACACGCCGGACGCCAAGCAGCCGGTGGAGCTGAAAGCCGCCATCATCACGGTGGAGGGTGCTTCCACGCCGGAATATCCCCTCCAGAAGAAGCGCCACAGCGTGGAGTTTTTGCGCACCATTGCGCATCTGCGCCCGCGCACCAACCTGTTCGCGGCCGTGTTCCGCGTCCGCTCGGCGGCCGCGTTTGCCATCCACAAGTTCTTTCAGGAGCAGGACTTTGTCTATGTCCACACCCCGCTCATCACCGCCTCCGACTGCGAGGGCGCGGGCGAAATGTTCCATGTTACCACCCTCGACCCCGGCAACCCGCCCCGCACCGAGGATGGCGCGGTGGATTTCAGTCAGGACTTTTTCGGCAAGCAGACCGCGCTGACCGTTTCCGGCCAGCTGAACGCGGAGTCCTTTGCCCAGGCCTTTGGCCGCGTCTATACCTTCGGGCCGACCTTCCGCGCGGAAAATTCCAACACCCAGCGTCACGCGGCGGAGTTTTGGATGATTGAGCCGGAAATTGCCTTTGCCGATCTGGAGGACGACATGGAGCTGGCCGAGGCGATGATCAAGTATATCATCAACTACGTCATGCAGACCTGCCCGCAGGAGATGGCGTTCTTCAACAGCTTTGTGGACAAGGGGCTGCTTGAGCGCCTGAACCACGTGGCCACCTCCGACTTTGGCCGCATCACCTATACTGAAGCTGTGAAGGTGCTGCAGGCGTCCGGCCACGCCTTTGATTACCCGGTGGAGTGGGGCATTGACCTGCAGACCGAGCACGAGCGGTTTCTCACCGAACAGTATTTCAAAAAGCCGGTGTTCGTCACCGATTACCCCAAGGAAATCAAGGCGTTCTATATGCGCCTGAACGAGGACGGCAAGACCGTCGCGGCCGCCGACTGTCTGGTTCCCGGCATTGGCGAGATCATCGGCGGCAGCCAGCGCGAGGAGCGCCTGGAGCTGCTGGAAGCGCGCATGAAGGAGCTGGGCATGAACCCGGCCGACTACTGGTGGTATCTTGACCTGCGCCGCTATGGCTCCACCAAGCACGCCGGCTACGGCCTTGGCTTTGAGCGCATCATCATGTATCTCACCGGCGTGTCCAACATTCGCGATGTGCTGCCCCATCCGCGCACCGTGGGCAACGCCGACTTCTGATTTGGTAAGCTTGCGGCCTTACCGCCAGCAAGGGCAAGCAGACAGGGAGGGAACTGCATGAACATCCTGCAAGCAAAGCAGGCCGCATTCAAGGAAGCCATGAGCGACGACTCCAAGCGAATCCGTCTGCAGTTTACCTGCGTGTATCAAATTCTCATGATCGTTTCCGTATTTATGACGATCGTCAATCTCTTCACGAACAAGCGCGTTTTGATGTTTGCGACGTTGACGTTTGCGCTGCTCAGTCTGGTCAATATTTGCCTTGCCCGATGCGGCGGGGCGCTGCTGCGACTGTCATCCGCGCTGTTTTCGGTGGAAATCATCCTGCTGTTTACGTTTTTTCTCGTGTCCGGCATGCCGGAGGGCTTCAGCGCCATTTGGATTTGCCTGCTGCCGTCGAGTGGGCTGCTGCTTTTCCAACGCAGACGCGGCACCTTGCTCAGCGCGGTCATGCTTCTCATCTTGCTTTTTTTCCTGAGAACGCCGGTGGGCAACCACTTTTTGCAGTATCCCTACACCGCTTCGTTTCAGCTGCGATTTCCGCTGCTCTATACCGCGTTTTTTGCGGTGTCGTTCTTTTTGGAAACCCTTCGCTCGCTGACCTATGACGTGCTGCACGAAACACAGCAGAAATATGAATACCTCTACGCCCATGATGCGCTCACCAATGTTTATAATCGGTACGGCTTCAACGTGCGGATGGACGCGCTGCTGCGCGAAGCGCAAAACAGCCAAATCGCGCTGATGATTCTGGATATTGATCATTTTAAGCACATCAATGACTGCCACGGGCATGTGAATGGCGATCTTGTGCTGGAGCGCGTGGCCGCGCTTTTAACTGCGGAAACACTGGGGCAGGCCGACGTATGCCGCTGGGGCGGCGAGGAATTTGCGATTTTGTACCGTGGGCATCTGGACGCGGAAGAGAAGGCACGCGCCATTTTGCAGGCGCTGCGGGATCTGTCCCTGGAGCTGGGCGGCAAATCCGTGCACATTACCGCAAGTATGGGCGTGGTCACAGCGCCCCGTGGCGCAGTCATCCGGCCGGCGCCGCTGGTCTTGCAGGCGGACGGCTGCCTGTATCAGGCAAAGCAGGCCGGCAGAAACCGAATTGCCTGCGCGCAGTATCACGATGCGGGATAATCCATGCAAAAAAAGCACTGAAAACAATGTTTTCAGTGCTTTTTTTGTCTGTCCAACCGTCTACGGTGTTTGTTTAGAAGAAAAGATGTGTCAGCCGCCGCGCCGAGGCCTTTTGATCGTCCGAAAAGATTACCACACGACGGTGGCAAAGTAATCGTCCAGCGTTTCCGCCCGGCGAATGAGCACGGACGAGCCATCTTCCTTCCATAGTACCTCGGCAGAGCGCAGCCGGCCATTGTAGTTATATCCCATGGAAAAGCCGTGCGCGCCGGAATCGTGGATCACCAGAAGGTCGCCGATGTCGATTTTCGGCAGCATGCGTTCCACCGCAAACTTGTCGCAGTTCTCGCACAGAGAACCAACCACGTCATATTTGTGGTCGTGGGGCGCATCTTCCTTGCCCAGCACGGTGACGTGATGGTACGCGCCATAAATGGCAGGGCGCATCAAATTCGCCGCGCAGGCGTCCACGCCGATATACTCCCGATACGTGTGCTTTTCATGGATGGCGCGGGTGACAAGGTGGCCATATGGCCCCAGCATGAACCGCCCCAGCTCCGTGCAAATGGAAATGTCGCCCATACCGGCCGGCACAAGGATCTCCTCAAAGGCCTTGCGCACCCCTTCGCCAATGATGGCAATGTCGTTGGCAGGCTGCTCGGGACGGTAGGGAATGCCGATGCCGCCGGAGAGATTGATAAACGTGATATGGCAGCCGGTTTCCTGCTGCAGCTCGGTTGCCAGCTGGAACAGGATTCTCGCCAGCGCCGGATAGTATTCATTGGAGATGGTGTTCGACGCCAAAAACGCGTGAATGCCGAATTCCTTTGTGCCCTTCTGCTTGAGAATTTTGTAGGCTTCGGCAATCTGCGCGCGGGTCATGCCGTATTTGGAGTCGCCCGGGGTGTCCATCACCTGAAATCCCTCGTTGGATTCCCCCAGCGAGAACACGCCGCCCGGATTAAACCGGCAGCAGACCTTCTCTGGAATATGACCGATGGCCTTTTCCAAAAATTCAATATGGGTGATGTCGTCAAGATTGATGATGGCGCCAAGCTGCTCGGCCATCTGGAATTCTTCGGCAGGCGTTTCGTTGGAGGAGAACATGATGCCCTCGCCGCGGATGCCGCAGCGATCCGACATGACCAGCTCCGCCATGCTCGAACAGTCCGTGCCGCAGCCCTCTTCGGCCAACAGCTTCAAAATGGCAGGCGTCGGCGTTGCCTTGACGGCAAAGTATTCCCGAAACCCGGGGTTCCAGGAAAAGGCCTTGTAGAGCGCACGCGCGTTGCTGCGGATGCCTGCCTCATCATAGAGGTGAAAGGGCGTGGGATACTGGGCAGCGAGCGCTTCGCCCTGCTGCTTGGTAATAAACGGAGTTTTCATTCGATTCGTCCTAACTGTAGACCGAAAACGGTCGAAATTTATCCTTATTCTATGAAATTTTTGCACCCGTGTCAAGGACAGCTTGCATGATTTGTCGGTTATACCAAAGAAAATACGGAAAGCAGGCGCGGTTTTTGCAATCCTGCAAGCATTTTGCGCCGACCGGCTCTGCCGACCGCGACGCAAACAAGCGCCCCTGACTGCATGCTGCGCAATCAGGGACGCTTCGGTGTCAGTGCACGCGCTGCGGGACGCTCAAATGGTGTAAGTACCGGGCAGATCGCAGACCTTTCTGGTATCGAGCACAATTTTGCCCTTCAGCTTGTCCATGTTCGACTTGATTTCGTCATGTCCCACCATGATGACCACAAGGTCGACATCCTGCAGGAATGCATCGAGATTCTGGTACTGATGCTTGACGATTTCCTTTTTAATCAGCGGATCATAGACCTTCAGCGGCTCGGCCAGATGCTTTTCCTGGCACTCAAGCAGCTGCAGCGTGGGGGACTCTCTGACGTCATCCACGTTTTCTTTATAGGTCAGGCCGTACAAACCCACGCGGGACAGGTCGGTGATGCCCTTTTCCTTCATGATTTCATAGATCCGCTCCAGCACAAATTCCGGCATGCTGTCGTTGACCTTCATGGATTCCCAAATCACCTTGGTGAGCGCTGGATAATCGCCCACCAAAAACCAGGGGTCAACGGAAATGCAGTGGCCGCCCACGCCCGGGCCGGGCTGCAAAATGTTCACGCGGGGATGCAGGTTGCAAATTTCAATGATCTTGTACACGTCCATCCCATCGTGACGGCAAATCTTTGCCAGCTCGTTTGCAAAGGCGATATTGACCGCGCGGAACGTGTTTTCGACCACCTTGGTCATCTCTGCCGTCTGAATATCGGTGACCACAATTTTCCCCTGGCAGAACGAAGCGTAGGCCTGCTTCACTTTTTCGCCGATTGCCGGGTCATCCGCACCGATGGTACGGTTGTTGTGCAGCAGCTCAAAGACCATGTTGCCGGGAATAATGCGCTCCGGGGCGTGAACCAGATGAATGTCCTCGCCGATTTTGAGTCCCGCTTCTTCAATGATCGGGCGCACCGCCTTGTCCATTGTGCCGGGAGAAACCGTGGATTCAATGACCAGCGTCGCGCCCTTGGGGCAAACCTTGAGCACATCCCGCACCGCACTGCTGACATAGCACGCGTCAATCTTCTTGCTGAATTTATCATATGGCGTGGGAACAGAAACGATATAGGTGTCGGTCACCTGATATTGATTGGTGAACCGAATGCCGGCGCGCAGCGCGCTTTGAAACAGCTCGTCCAGCCCATTTTCCTTGAACGTCGTTTTTCCGGCGTTCAGCGTTGCAACCAGCTGCTGATTATAATCCGTTCCGACAACCTCCACACCGTGGGAGGCCATCATCAGAGCGGTCGGCAGCCCGATGTAGCCCAAACCAATTACGTTAATCATTTTTCTTATCCTCCATACGTGCAGTTCACTTTAATTGTATTATATGCCAATTGACGGCATGATTCAACAAATATCTGTGAATTCTTGTTTCCGGACGCATCTGTCCCCGCTGTGCAAAAAAGCGCGTACAGATGCCGTTTGGCCTGACTGTACGCGCTTTTTTGCACTTTCCGCGCAGGTGGGCGCGGCCATGTTCATTGCCGCCTGCGCGCGTGTCTGCTCAGGCAGCAGAGATGTACGCTTCCTCTGCCGCCTGCTGCGCTGCAATCAGCTGCTGCGCCAATTCGTTGAGCTGTTCAATGGCGTCGGTAACCGTATTGAATAAAATTGAGTATTCCTTGCGAAGTTCCATCGTGAAAATCCTTTCTTCCGTCCATGTAGTGGCTGTTTAACAACAGTGTTCATGATAGCAGAAGAAAGCCGCAAAATTTGTCGGAATCTGATTGGAAATGAAATTTTTCAGAACTTTTTCACCGATTTTGCAGCAGCGAGTCACCTTTGCGGCCGCGCAAGCCGGATGCCCGTCGTCTGGGTGGCAAACAGATTGTCCTGAACGTAATTTCTGATTTCACTGCGCGCACTCCTTTGATCCGGCGCAGGTGCTTTCTGTCGCGTCCATGAGCGCCGTCAGTGTGTCATACAGCTTTTGCGGCTCAATTGGTTTTGCAAGATGCGCGTTCATCCCCACTTTCAGGGATTGCTGAACATCCTCATCAAACGCATTTGCCGTCATTGCGATAATCGGTATCTTCTTTGCATCGGCGCCGGACAGCGCCCGAATGGCTCCGGCAGCGTCCAGACCGTTCATGACCGGCATTCTGATGTCCATCAGGATTGCATCAAAGTGACCTTGGCCGGATGCCGCAAACCGTTCAACCGCTTGCGCGCCGTTTTCCACGCGCTCCACAGTCACGCCTTCCTTTTCCAGCAGCTTTATTGCAATCTGTGCGTTGAGCTGGTGATCTTCTGCAAGCAGAATGCGTTTTCCGTGCAGCGCGGCGGCGGCGTGGATTGTACTCGGCGCTGCCGGCTGTCCGGCTGCATCAACACACGCAACGTCCATCCATACCGTGATTTTCGTGCCGACGCCAAGCTTGCTTTCAACGCCGATGCTGCCGCCCATTAATTCCACAAGGTTTTTGGCGATGGCCAAGCCAAGCCCGGTGCCGATGCAATTTGGCATCGCCTCTGCGCGTTCCTGCTCAAACGGTTCAAACAAATGCGGCAGAAACGCCTCACTGATTCCGATTCCGTTATCTTCCACGCTGATGCGGCAGCAAGCGCACGCTTTTGTACGCCGCAAGCATTCGACTTCCACGTGAACGATCCCACCGGCAGGCGTGAACTTGACTGCGTTGGACACGATGTTGATGAAAATTTGCTGCATCCGGACTCTGTCAACCCGGATATAAGTATTTTCCAGTTCCGCATTCATGGGCGTAAATTTCAATGTAATCCGCTTTTCCTGCGCCAGTGGCATACTCAGCGCCATCATGCTCTTTACAAGGGACTCCGACGCCACGATTTCCGGATGCAGCACCAGCTTTGCGCTTTCAATGCGGTTCATGTCCAGCACATCGTTAATCAGGCTCATCAAATACCGACTGGAATCATGAATGGCCAGCAGATTCTCCTGCGCTTCCTGGGGCAGATCCGGTATTTCGCGCGTCAGCGCGGTGAGTCCCATAATTCCATTCATCGGGGTGCGCATATCGTGACTCATGCGGGACATAAATTCGGTCTTCGCGGCGTTTGCTTTTTCGGCGGCATGCTTTGCTTCGGACAGCATCAAATCCCGTTTTTTCCGGCGAATGTTGGCACGTATTAAAAGGATTCCGATTCCGGACAGCAGCACAATAATCACGGACAAAATGGTAACGAGATGCGCGTAAATCAGATCCAGCACCGTAACCGCGTCTTTGTTGTTTGACATGGCGTCGGCAATGATGCCCGCGCGCTCTGCGTCCGTGATGGCGGACAGCGCCTTGTTCATAATCGAAAGCAAGATTCTGTCGCAGGCGTTGGATACGCCGACGGCGCAATCAAATTCGGAGTTTTGAATGCTTTGCAGCTGAATCTTGCGATAATCGGCATGACTTGTCATGCGCTCGGCAGCATAACTGGGCAAAAAGGTGACGTCAGCTTTTCCGGAATTGACAGTCTTTACGCATTCCTCCAGGGTATTGCAGTATCGGACTGTTTGATATCCATATCGCTTGGCCAATGCTTCATATCTCGGAAAACCGTTGACGATCACAGCGGTGCAGTCCGGCGAAAGTGCATCGCCCACCGTGCGATGCTTTGCAATTTCCACAGCGCTGGTATAATACGAATCCGTCAATGTGATCGGGTAGGTTGCGTCGGCATCGCAGGTGGTCGAAATAGATGCGAGCAGCTGCACTTCGCCGCTGTTCAGGGCCTCGACGGTCTGCGTCTGTCCCAGCCTTTTCACATAGTGGAACCGCAAGCCGGTTATTTCGTGCACCTTTTCAAAATACTCGATTACAAGCCCGCCAAAGCTGCCGCTTTGTGCGTCATAGTATTCATAGGGCTTCATATCCGGCGCGACCGCAACGGTGATCACCGGCGCGGTTTCTATAAACGTCCGTTCCTCCTCGGTAAAGGCATAGGCGGTGGGAATATTGCCGTAGTATTTTTCGTAAAGCTTGTAATTGTAATATGGATTTTCGGACAGGATTTGTCCTTGCGCCGCATCCAAATCTTGCTGAATCGTTGGATCGAGCGGATTGCAGGTGAAATAGACGTCCGCTGGCGATGCGCTGGCAATAATTTTGTAATCCGCAGTGCAGCGCGTGGAGGCCATCAGAATGGCGTCCACATCGCCGTCCGCGAGCGCCTGCTTCTGCGCATCGTCTGTTTGATAGCGGCGAAAAACGACGGACACATTTTTTTCTTCCAAGAGTGCCTGCAGCTGTGCATAGCGGACAGAGCCGTCCAGCACGCCCACCTTCATGCCTTGAAAGGACGGATAATCGTTATAATAATACGCGTTGTTGTCGGCTTTCACGCAAAGCACATTGGAGTTTGTGGCCATGCTGTATGCGCCGTATGCATAACGCGCGGCGCGCGCTTTGGTATATTGACTGCCGGGCAAAATGTCAATCTCGCCCTTTTCCAGCGCCCGCTCCGCATCGGCGAAGGACATGGAAAGATACGTGTAGTCCCAACCGGTATATTGCGCAATCTTGTTCAGATAATCGCAGGCCAGGCCTGCCGGGTTTCCGTTTTCATCCCAGTCCATAAAATTCGGATATTCCAACATTGCAACCTTGATTTTTGTGCGCGCGGACTTTGCGGCAAAGCACGGCACGGCGCACGTCAGGCAGAGTATGAGAATCAAAAAGGCACTGATGGCTTTTTTGATTGTTGTTTTCACAACCTTCACCCTCCTTCATGCACAACCATGATAGACTGTTCCAGCGTTTGATACAGCATTTGCGGCTCAATCGGCTTTGCAAGATGGACGTTCATGCCCGCTTCCAGCGATTGCTGCACGTCCTCTGCAAAGGCATTGGCCGTCATGGCAATGATGGGCACCGTTTTTGCGTCACTGCGGTTCAAGGTGCGAATTTCCCTCGTCGCCGCCAGTCCATCCATGACCGGCATTCGAATATCCATCAGTATGGCGTCAAAATAATGCGGTTTCGACTTTTGGAATAGTTCCACCGCCATCTGCCCATTGTCCGCATGGATCACAACAACTTTTTTCTTTTCCAGTAGCTTCGTTGCGATTTGTGTATTGAGCGAGTTATCCTCACACAATAGAATCCGGCAGCCCTCCAACGCGGCGGTTTTTTCCGACACCGCAAGATTGGGTACGGGCATATCCGCCGCAGATGCGGTTTCCAAATCCCATTCGACGAGGAAGGCGGTGCCTTTTCCTTTTTCACTTTCCACCCGAATGCTGCCGCCCATGAGGTCAATAATGCTTTTTACGATGGATAGTCCCAGGCCGGTGCCCTTGCGCGTGATGTCATTCTGGGTGTTTTCCTGTTCAAAGGGCAGAAATATTCTTGAAAGAAACGCTTCGCTGATACCGATACCGTTATCCCGAACAATCATGCGGTTTCTGACATAGTTTCCGTTCCGGGAAAGATTTTCAAGACAAAGTTCAATATGACCGCCATTGGGTGTGAATTTCACCGCATTGGACAGCAGATTGACCACCACTTGTCTGAGGTACGTCGCATCGAAACGCATATATTGGGAAGCAATTCCCTTCTGCTTGACCTCAAACTGGATGCTTTTGGAAACGACCATTGGCATCACAATCGCGACCGTATCGCGTATAAACGCAGGCAGATAGACAACCGACGGGTGCAGCACCAGCGTGCGGCCTTCGATTTTGCTCATGTCCAGCACATCGTTAATGATGGAGAGTAAATACTTTCCGGACGTTTCAATTTGTTTGTAATAGTCCCGCATTTCTTCCATGGACTCGCTTGCCGCGCCAAGTCCGGATAGCCCGATGACCGCATTGAGCGGCGTTCGAATATCATGGCTCATGCGGGAGAGAAAATCCGTCTTTGCTTTCGCTGCGCTCTGTGCGCCGTGAAGCGCTTTTTTCAATTCCCGCTGCGCCTGTTCCTGCTGGGCGAAAACCTCATTGACGTCGATTCGCGTCATTAAAAACGTCTTTCGTTCCCGATGAATTAACGTGAATTGCAATTGCTTGCGTCGTATTTCGCCGCTGTTGTCCCGGATGCTGTAGTTCAATTTGTATACGCCGCCGTTTTCGATATGCGCAAACACATTGTCTATCTTGCAGCTCGCAACGACGCGCTCCACGTCCTCATCGCATACCACTTCACGCGCCAGCGCCTCGCATCGTGCTTCAAAGGGCTGATCCGGCGAAAACAGATGCGCCTTCCGCGCTGTACCATAATCGGTTGCCGAATTGATGCTGCCATCCGCCACGACGAAAAACTCGTAGTCCGTGCGGGTCACCGTTTCCATGACCATTTTCATCACTTGTTCGTCTGTGATGTCATGGGCAATGATAAACGCAATCACATTGTTGTTTTCCGGGTTCTTTGCAAGATGGACATTGTATTGCAGCCAGCAGATATGGTGCACATCGAGAAGCCGCGCAAAATTCATGGACAGCAAATATTCCCCGCCGTTAAAGCGGTTGATCAGCCCCCGCCGATTGAAATCCTTACAATAATCCGTATTTTTTTGCATATCCGAAATACAAGCTGCATTGTTCGCAAAATAAGAATCCGCATTACCTGCTTTGATCCATTCATTGACCGCCGGGAAGGGGCTTTCCCCTTCTAAAATGATATTCCGGGTCAAATCAATTTTCATCGAGCCAAGGCTGTTGCCCTGTATGGCGGTGCGATAATGCATCTCCTCTTCGAATTTTCGGATGGCTTCTTTTTCACGGGTCACATCTCTGCCCGCGCCAAATGCTTTTAAGGGTTTGCCGTCCGCGCCGAACACGGTGGTATAAATGACACGTTCACACCACCAGCCCGCTTCGTCGGTGGTTTTGTACCAGATGTCCTCCACCACTTCTTTTTCACCGTTTTTCAGGCGGCGGAAAATATTGTAAAATGCCGGCAGGCTGTCCTCGCGCACATAGTCATGCTCCACAGTTGCGGCAACATAGTGCTCAATGGTATAGCAGTTCTGTTTGATTCTGGATGAATTCGAAACAACGGTCAGGCAGTCCGTTTGAATATCATATTCCCAAATGTTGATGCCGGAGCTTTTGATTGCCACCTCATAGCGCAGCTGTTGCTCCTTGGCGGCTTCCTCCAGCCGTTTCATGTCGTCCACATCCGAAAACACCGCAT
>JAQUZL010000057.1 GCA_028691385.1 Oscillospiraceae bacterium | reverse complement strand
CTGCGGCGGCGGGCGGCAAAAACCAGGCGCTCACCAGAATCAGGCAGTCGCCCAGATGGGCGTAGCCCAACGGAATGGGAATTTGGATGACCATGGTGGCAAGGCACACCAGCGCGCCTGCCACGGCGGCGGCGCAAAGCGTTTTGGTTGCGCGCAGAGAAGTGGTTTTCATAACAGTACCTCCTGTGAATGAATAGCACAAGGATACTGCAATTTTGGTATTAAAAACATACCCAATTATAGATAAATTTCTAATACCAGACTACTGCTTTTTCAGCAGATCGCGAATTTCTTTCAGCAGCAGCACTTCCTCACTGGGGGCAGGCGGCGCGGGGGGCGCTGCGTCCTTATGGCGACGGTTCATGGCCTTGACAATGACAAAGACCACCAGCGCCACCAGCAAAAAGTCGAGGATGGCGGCCAAAAACGTGCCGAAGCCGATGGTGATGGCGGCCTGCACCACGTTGCCGCCCGCGTCCACCGTTTCCGGCCGGACAACGAGATTGAGCGCGGTCATGTCCCGCGCGCCGAACAGCCAACTGATGAAGGGCATCAATATGTCGTTCACCAGCGAGGTGGTGATTTTACCGAACGAGGTGGCGATAATGACGCCCACGGCCATGTCGATGACATTGCCGCGCCGGATAAATTCTCGAAATTCAGAAATCAATTTTTGCATCGTCTGCGCTCCTTATGCGGTGATGGCGGTGTAGTAATAGGTGGTGGTAACGGAACGCGCGCCGTCGGTCACGGTTTCGGTTTTGATGTTGCCGTGCGCGTCATAGGTACAGCGCGGCGCGGGGGCGGCGGGCGGCGTGTCGAACCCGGTGGTGGTCGTGACGCCATTTTCCACATGGGTGACGGCAATCACGCGGTCAAACCGGTCGTAGGCGTAAGAATCGGTATAGACGCTGTCGTCGCCGACATAGGAAACGGCGGCTTTGCGGTGCTTTGCGTCATAGGTGTAGGTTTCCCGATACGCCCGATCGGGGTAGGTGACGTCGTTTGTCAGGATGCAGCCGTCGTCGTCATAGGTCACAAGAATTTGGTAAGACGCGCCTTTGGCGGTAACGCCGGTTTCCTCAAACCGGGCGGTGTGGCCGGCGGCATGGTAGGTATATCGTTTATGACTGACTGCGCCGCTTTTGGAGCGGCTGTCGCAGGTGAGCGGATTGCCCTTTGCGTCGTAGGTATAGACATGGGCGTCGTCATTTCCGTTGGAATCCACGATGTGAGAGCTTGCCATATTGCCTGCCGCGTCGTAGGTATAATAGGAGCTGCTGGTCCAGCGATCGCGGTCACTGTATACATAGGAGGCGATGAAGCCGGCGGCGGTGTAGGTATAGGTTTCTGTGGTGGTTCGCGCGCCGTCGGTATACACGCAGGTCAGCAGTCTGCCGGCAGCGTCATACGTATAGCGCGTGGTGGCGCGCGTGCCGTCAGAGGTGACCGTGTCGGCCTGCTGCACCAGCCATTTTACGTCCGCTTCGCCCAGAATCACCGCGCGCGCGTCCGCGTCCCAAGTGATGGATACGCCGAAGGTTTCGGCAAGGCAGCGCGCGGGGGCATAGACCCGGCCGTCCACGTTCACCACGGCGGCGTCCATGGGAACGGCGCGGCCGTCTGCCGTGAAGTGGTTTGCGCCCTGGGTAAAGACGGCGACGGTTTCGCCGTCTGTGAACGTGGCGGCTTTGGTCGCGCCGTCCCAGGTGACGGTGAGGTTCAAAAGGTCTGCCACCGCGCGCAGCGGTACCATGGTGCGGCCGTTTTTGTCCACAAAGGCAGCGCCCAGAACCGCGCCGTCCTTACCGGTCAGCGAGTGCCCCACGGTGACGGTGACGGCGGATGCGGTGACGCCGAGCAGCAGCGCTGCCGCCAGCGAAAAGGCGAGTAGTCTTATTTTTTTCATGAGATGCGCTCCTTTTTCGGTTTGGTGGTTAGTTTGGCGCGGTGATTGCGAAATAGCCGAAGGCTCTGGTGTAGGAAAAATATCCGTCGTCATAGACCTCTGTGCGGAGATTGCCGTGGGAATCATAGGTGGAGTTGTCGGATGGCGTCTGGCTGGATGGATAGGTTGTGCTGGTTGTGGTGATCACGCCGTTTTCGGTGTGGACGGTGGAAACGAGGCGTTCAAGGGCGTCGTAGAGATAGCGCTCGGTGTAGCTGTTGTAGGTATCCTGATAGGCGAGGGTTTCCGGATTGCCGTGTGCGTCATAGGTGTAGTCCTCCGAACAGCTCCAGCCGTCCCCGCGATTGAGATAGGTGGAAGCGAGCAGCGTGCCCTGCGCGTCGTAGGTATTGGAGGTGACGGCGGTCGTGCCGTCGGGATAGGTGGTGGTGCTGACGAAGCCGGTTCTCACGCCGTTGGTGTAGGTATAGCGGTCGGAGCGGATTTCTCCATCATTGCTGCGAAACTCTGAGGCGAGAACATTGCCGTCTGCGTCCAGTGTGTTGGTTTCCTCACTGGTGTTGCCGTTCGCGTCGTGCGTGCTGGTCTTCAGCAAATGATTTCCAGCGTCATAGGCATAGGTCGTGACCAGGTCCCAGCCGCCGGCGTCGGTATAGTGGCTGGAGAGCGTGTTGCCGTTTGCGTCATACTGGTAGGCTTCCAGCGAATACCAGTCGCTGCCATCATCACATCGGTTGGTCAAAAGGCGGTCGTTTTCGTCATAGGTGCAAACGATGCGGCTGATGCTGCCGTCGGAGTAGGCGGTGCGGGTTTCCAGCAGATTGCCCCGGGGATCGTAGGCGTAGCTTTCGTGATAGCCCCAGCCGCTGTTGTCGGAATAGTCCGTGGTGCGCTGATTGCCTTGGGCATCGTAGCCATAGCGCACGGTGCTTTGCGTGCCGTCGGAATTGGTGGTGTCGATCGCCCGGAGCAGCCACCGCACCTCGGTTTCGCCCAGAATCACCGTGCGGGCAGATGCGTCCCATTCAATGGAAACGCCAAAGGTTTCGGCAAGGTAGCGCGCGGGGGCATAGACCCGGCCGTCCACGTTCACCACGGCGGCGTCCATGGGAACGGCGCGGCCGTCTGCCGTGAAGTGGTTTGCGCCCTGGGTAAAGACGGCGACGGTTTCGCCGTCGGTGAACGTGGCGGTTTTTTTCGCGCCGTCCCAGGTGACGGTGAGGTTCAAAAGGTCTGCCACCGCGCGCAGCGGTACCATGGTGCGGCCGTTTTTGTCCACAAAGGCAGCGCCAAGAACCGCGCCGTCCTTGTCAGTCAGCGCTTGCCCCACGGTGACGGTGACGGCGGATGCGGTGACGCCGAGCATCAGCGCCGCCGCCAGGAAAATCGCAAGCGTTCGAATCCATTTCATCGTTCTCGCTCCTTTTTCGTGTGGTTGATGCAACACATCATCGGTTTTAGACAAAGGCAGGAAAATTCGGGTCGTTCGTTTCCAAAAATGCACACGTGGCCGGAACGGAAACCCCGTTCCGGCCACGCCAGATTGCGTTTTCTTTACTTCTTCGGAACCATTTTTTCCAGACCGCCCATATATGGCTGCAAAACCTGCGGAATCAGCACGCTGCCGTCGGCCTGCAGGTTGTTCTCCAAAAATGCGATGAGCATCCGGGGCGGCGCGACGCAGGTGTTGTTCAGCGTGTGCGCCAGCTGGGGCTTGCCGGATTCATCCTTATAGCGGATTTTCAGGCGACGCGCCTGCGCGTCACCCAGGTTGGAGCAGGAGCAGACCTCAAAATACTTCTGCTGCCGGGGACTCCACGCCTCAATATCGCAGGATTTGACCTTGAGATCGGCAAGGTCGCCCGAGCAGCACTCCAGCTGGCGCACCGGAATGTCCAGCGAGCGGAACAGCTCCACGGAGAACCGCCACAGCTTTTCGTACCAGTCCATGCTCTCGTCCGGCTTGCAGACGACAATCATTTCCTGCTTTTCAAACTGATGGATGCGATAGACGCCGCGCTCCTCGATGCCGTGCGCGCCCTTTTCCTTGCGGAAGCAGGGGGAATAAGATGTGAGGGTCTGCGGCAGCTTCTCCACCGGCAGAATCTGGTCGATAAAGCGCCCAATCATGGAGTGCTCGGACGTGCCGATCAGGTAGAGATCCTCGCCCTCGATTTTGTACATCATGGCGTCCATCTCCGGGAAGGACATGACGCCCTCGACCACGTTGCCGTGAATCATGAACGGCGGGATGCAGTAGGTGAAGCCCTTGGCAATCATAAAGTCGCGGGCATAGGCGAGCACGCCCTCGTGCAGCCGGGCAATGTCGCCCAGCAGATAATAAAAGCCGTTGCCGGCCACGCGGCCGGCCGCATCCATGTCGATGCCCTCAAAGGATTCCATAATCTCGGTGTGATACGGAATGGCGAAATCCGGGGTTTTGGGCTCGCCGAAGCGCTGCACCTCGACATTGCAGCTGTCATCCGGGCCGATGGGGACGGACGGGTCAATGATCTGCGGAATGGACATCATAATCTCGCGAATTTTGGCGGTCAGCTCCGCTTCCCGCTGCTCGAGCTCTGCCAGACGGTCTGCCTGCGCCTTGACGGTCGCCTTGGCGGCTTCGGCTTCGGCGGCCTTGGAGGGATCTTTTTTGGCCTGCCCCATCAGCATGCCAACCTGCTTACTCAGCGCGTTGCGGTTGGTGCGCAGCTCCTGCGCTTCGGCAGTGGCGGCGCGGTATTCGCTGTCGAGGGCAATGACCTGATCGACCAGTGGAAGCTTGGCGTCCTGAAACTTCTTTTTGATGTTTTCTTTCACGGCGTCCGGATTTTCGCGGACAAATTTCATATCCAGCATTGCAATTTCTCTCCTCAAAATTATGGTTTGCTCGTCCCTGCCGGGGCGGAGTCGGTTAGTTTTTGGGCTGGGCGGCCTGCTTCAGCGCGGCATATTGCTGGGCGCTTTCGCCGGTGAACTGGCTCTGCAGCGGCTCGAGCGCCGTCATGACCGTGGTAAGGGTTGCCATATCGCCGGCGCCCAGCGCGTTTTGCGCTTTGCTCAGCAGCTCATAGGCGCTGATGGTATCGGCCAACTGCTGCTCGGTCTGCTCCTGCAGCTGTGTCAGGGCTTCCTGCTTGGTTTGCAGCGCGTCCAGCGCGTCGGAAAGCGTTTCGTTCTTGCCAAGCAGGTCGGCGTTCTCATCGGTCAGCTGTTCGTTGGACGCTTGTAAGATCTGGGCGTTGGACAGCGCGCTCAGGCTGGACTGATTCAGCTCCGAGATGGTCGCGCGCGAGTCGCGCAGCTGAATGAGAAAGCTCAGCAGCACCAAAAGAAAGGCGACCACAAACATGACGGCCAAATAGTTGACCAGCGCCCGCTGTCTGCGCTTCTCCTGTGGCACAGATTCCGGCTTCGCCGCCGTCAAATCTGGCGAATCTGGCGAATCGGGCGTCTGCGCCGATGAATTTTTCGTATCTTCACTCATTTTTTCCGTTTTGCCTCCAGTGCCTGCAGCGCATCGAGCAGCACCTGAAGATCATCCTGGCCATAAAATTCCAGATTCAGGTGGCCCTTGCGGCGGCCCATTTCTATTTTCACACCGCGTCCGAGATGCTGCGTGAGCTTGCGCTCGCAATCCGCGACATAATCCACGCGGAACGGCTCCTCTTTCACGGGTTTTGGCTCTTTGGCCAGCGATTTGCACATCAGCTCGGCCTGCCGCACCGACAGCTGCAGCGCGGCTATTTTCTGCGCGCTGGAGCACTGCTGCTTTTCTGTTTTGAGCTGCAGCACCGCGCGGGCATGACCGGCGGTGATTGTGCCCGCTTCCAGCAGCTCCAGCACCTGCTTGGGCAGGGCGAGCAGCCGCAGCGCATTGGCCACGGCCGGGCGCGATTTTCCGACGCGCTCGGCGGCCTGATCCTGCGTCAGGCTGTAATCCTCCATCAAATGCTGGAAACCGAGGGCTTCTTCCACCGGATTGAGGTCGCTGCGCTGCAGATTTTCAACCAGCGCCAGCTCCGTCACGGTTTTGTCGTCGGCTTCCATCACCACCACGGGCAATTCCTGCAACCCTGCCATGCGCGCGGCGCGCCAGCGGCGCTCGCCTGCGATGATCTCAAAATAGCCGGTATCCGTTTGCCGCACGGTGAGCGGCTGAATTAGTCCATGCATCGCGATGGAATCGGCCAGCGACTGCAGCTGCTCGGGGTCGAAGCGCTTGCGCGGCTGATTGGGGTTCGGCTCAATTTTCTGGATGGGCACCAGTCGGGTGTTGCCGGACACGGTGGTTTCCTGAAAGCCGAACAGCGTATCCAGGCCTCGTCCGAGACCCTTTGATCCTGCCATTTCGGTCACTCCTTTCCGGGACGGTATTTTGCAACGATTTCGTCTGCCAGCGCCGCATAGGCCACCGCGCCGCGGCTCGCGCGGTCGTAGGCAAACACCGGCACGCCGTGGCTGGGCGCTTCGGCCAGCCGCACATTGCGGGGAATCACGGCATTAAAAACCTTTCCCGGGAAATGTCGACGCACTTCTTCGGCAACCTGCATGGAAAAATTGGTGCGGCCGTCAAACATGGTCAAAATCAGTCCAAATATGTCAAGCTTGGGGTTCAGTCGCTGCTTGACCGCGCGCAGCGTGCCCATCAGGTCGGAAAGACCCTCCAGCGCATAGTATTCGCACTGAACGGGAATACAAATCGTATCGGCCGCACAAAGTGCATTGAGCGTCAGCAGCTCCAGCGATGGCGGACAATCAATTAAGATATAGTCATAGGCACTGCGAACGGACGCAAGCGCCTGCCCAAGGCGATGTTCCCGATCCGGCACGCTCACCAGCTCAATGCCGGCGCCGGAGAGCGCCGCGCCAGACGGCATAATATCGCCGAATTTGGTGTGGATGATGGCGTCCTTGGCGTCTGCGCCGCCGATAACCACGTCATAGGTGGTGGCCTTGGGGCGCGCCTTGGAAACGCCGAACCCGGAGGTCGCATTGGCCTGGGGGTCGAAGTCGCACAGAAGTACCTTTGCGCCGCGCTCGACCATCGCTGCGGTCAGGTTGACTGCGGTGGTCGTTTTGCCGACGCCGCCCTTCTGATTGACCATGGCAACAATCATTCCCATGGTATGTTCTCCTTTCAAAGGGGGGTGAAACCTATTATAACAGATTCTGCCTGCATTGCAAGAGAGCAGACCCCATTCCATAAGAAAAACGCGCCAATGTTTCACGTGAAACATTGGCGCGCGGCAGCTCAATAGATGCGAATCACGGCGCGAACCACGCCGAGCAGCGTGGCTTCCCGGCCGTCGATGGGCAAATAGTTCGGATTTTCCGGCAGCAGCCACACGCCGTCCGCGCCAATCGACAGGCGCTTCACGGTGGCCTCATCGCCCAGCAGCGCCACCACAATGCGGCCGCTGTCCGCCGTCGGCTGCGAATGCACCACCACGCGGTCGCCGTCCAGTATCCCGGCGCCGATCATGGAATCGCCCCGCACACGCAGGGCAAAGCAGTCCTCCTCGCCATCCCATGGCAGATATCCCTCGATGTTTTCCACCGCGAGAATGGGGTAGCCCGCTGTGACCACGCCAAGGATCGGCACCTGATGCGGCAGCGCCATCGGCAGGGTGATCGCGCGCTTTTTCTCCGAGGCAAACTGGATGCGCCCCTGCTTTTTCAGCGCTTCCAAATGGTAATGCACCGAGGCGGTGGAGCGCAGCCCCACGCCCTCACAGATCTCACGAATGGAGGGCGAATAGCCGTGTTCCGCAAAAAAGTCCTGTAAAAACGTGTAAATCTCCGCTGCTTTGTTACTGGTGCGTGGCATAATGACCCCTCCATTTTTCATATCATAGCACACTGCTTGGAAAATGGCAAACGCTTGATTGCCACAAAAACCATTTTTTCAAGACGGCGCGCCGGGATGCTACAGCACGCCCTCCAGCTGAAATGACGGAATAAATTCCCCGGAAGCGGCGTCAAAATCCTGCACAAAGCCGTCGTCCAAGCCGCACAGACGCATCCAGCTCATAACCGCCGCGTATTCGTCCGCCGTCACACGCCGGTCATAGGGTGCGGTCATCCCCGGCATGGGCGTGTACTGGCACATGACGGAAACCGGAACCGTTCCCCTTGGAAAGGCTTCCGACAACCACGACAGAATGTCCAGCGAATTGCCCACCTGCCCGGGCAGCACCAGATGGCGCACCAGCGTGCCACGGGTCATGCCGCCCTCCGCGTCATATTGCGCAGGGCCGGTCTGGCGCACCATCTCCGAAATCGCGGCCTTGGCGACGGCCGGGTAATCCGCCGCGCCGGCCAGATCCTGCGCGAGCGCGCCCGTCCAGTATTTGAAGTCCGGCAGGTAAATGTCCACCAGACCTTCCAGCGCGCGAAGCGTTTCCACGCGCTCATAACCGCCGCAGTTATAGACCACCGGCGCAGGCAGCTTGGGCGTGAGCGCCGGTAGAATAGACGGCAGAAAGTGGGTGGGCGTCACCAAATTGATATTCTGGCAGCCCTCCTCTTCAAGGAGCCGCAAAAAGATTTCCCGCAATTTTGCAGGAGAAATTGCCGCGCCATAGCCTTCCGACGAGATTTGCGCGTTCTGACAGAACCGGCATCCCAGCGTGCAGCCGGAAAAAAACACCGCGCCCGAGCCGAAGCTGCCGGAGATCGGCGGCTCCTCCCAAAAATGCGGCATGGCGCGCGCCACGCGCATCTGTGCGTCCATCCCGCATACGCCGCGCGCGCCGGCTGCGCGGTTCACGCCGCACATCCGCGGGCAGAGCGTGCAGGCTTCATATGTCAACATCAGCATCACCTGCGCCCATTGTACGAATTTTTATCCCGGAAAGCAATCCCTTCCCGCAGAAATGCGCATTTACTGCTGCGGCAATTTGTGGTATACTAAACAAAACTGCCCTTACCTTATTATAATAGGAGGAATTCCATGAAACGCATTATCACAGCGCTTGTGGCGGCGACGCTTGTTGCATCCCTTGCTGCCTGCGGGCAGAAACCACAGCCTGCGCCCCAGCCGCCGGCGACGGAGCAGACGCCGCAGATTCCGGCGCAAACGCAGCCGGACGTGATTCCTTCGGCGGAGCAAACGCAGGAGGAAGTGCCGCAGGCTGTGGAGATTGCGCGAAATATCATTCCCGCCGAGGGCATTCATGTGGCGCTACCCATTTTGGAGGGCGATGGCGACGGCGTGCAGATCATTGACCAGTACTATGATAACATTGGCCAGGTTTACCAGTCCCATTTGGACGAGGAAATTACCGCAGACTTCACCGTGACCTATAACGCGGGACAGACCATTTCCGTTTTGCGCTCCATTGTTCTTGGCGAGGACGCGGACGAAACCTTCCGCGCCGAAACCTTTGACGTCACGACCGGCGGACTTTATACGTCGGATTTCCTGTTTACCGTAGATGAGCAAACCTATACCGAGCGGCTGACCGGCCTTGTGGCCGCGGCGCTGGATGGGCAGGAGGGTCTTGCGCTGGAGTGGGAAAGCCTGTGCGTCAGCACCTTTGATAAGGACGCATTTTACCTGACGCCGGAGGGCTACGGCGTGTTCTATCAGGCAGGCACTTTGGCGCAAACGCCGGTGCAGGTCATCATTCCTTACGACGAAATCTCGGACATCTTCACGATGCCGAACTGAAATGTTTCACGTGAAACATGGGAGGAACCATGCTGAATAAAAATGAAGTTTATATCGCCGATTTTACCGGCTACACGTCCGAGGGACTGGCCGTCGCCCACATCGAGGGGCAGGCTGTCTTTGTGCCCAACGCCCTCAAGGGCGAGCAGGCGCAGGTAAAAATCCTGCGCGTCACGCCCACCATCGCCTATGGCAAGGTGGAAACCCTGCTGAAATCCTCGCCAAACAGGACAGATCCGGGCTGCGCGGTCTATGGCAAGTGCGGCGGCTGCGCGTTTCGTCATATGGACTATGCCGAGGAGCTGCGCGCCAAGTCCGAGCGGGTGCGCGACGCGCTCACGCGCATCGGCGGCTGGGACCCGGGCGAGGTGAAAATCCATGGCGCGGCGCAGCCCGACGGCTACCGCAACAAGGCGCTCTACCCGGTAGCCGAGGTGGACGGCCAGCCGGACGCGGGCTTTTTCCGTCAGCGCAGCCATGACCTCATCCCCATCACCCGCTGCCGGCTGCAATCCGAGCAGGCGGATACCATTCGCGGCGCGGTCATTCAGTGGATGCGCGAGTGCCACGTCCCGGCGTATGACGACCATGGCGGCGGTTGCGTGCGGCATATTTTTGTCCGCAGCGGCTTTCAGACCGGGGAAATTCTCGTCTGTATCGTGGTGAACGGCAAATCCGTCCCAGCGTCCGACCGCTTGACGGCCTATCTGCGCGCGGCCGTGCCGGAGATCACCGGTGTGGTGCTGTGCTTTAATTCCCGCATGGGCAATGCCATCATGGGCGATAAATTCAAGACCATCTATGGCAGCGACACCATCGACGACGTGCTGTGCGGCCTGCGTTTTCGCCTTAGTCCCCGCTCGTTCTATCAGGTGAACCGCGATCAGGCAGAAACCCTGTATGGCCTTGCCATCGACGCGGCAGATTTGCACGGCACGGAAACGGTGCTCGACCTCTATTGCGGTACCGGCACGATTACCCTTGCCATGGCGTCCCGCGCCAAAACAGTAGTGGGCGTGGAGCTGATTGCGTCTGCCATTGCCGACGCCAAGGAAAATGCCCGGGAAAACGGCATAGACAACGCCAGCTTTTTCTGCGCCGACGCCAGCGCTGCCGCGCAGAAGTTCCGCGCGGACGGCTCTCGCCCGGACGTTGTGACCGTCGACCCGCCACGAAAAGGACTGGCTCCGGAGGTGGTAGACGCTATCGCGGCCATGCAGCCGGCGCGAGTGGTCTATGTATCCTGCGATCCGGCCACCCTAGCCCGGGACGTGAAGCGCTTTACCGCACTGGGCTATGCGCCGCAAAGCGCGGAAGCGGTAGACCTGTTCCCCCGCTGCGCCCATGTGGAAACCGTGGTGCAGCTCATCAAAACTGCAGCGGGCGATTGAGCGTCCGAAGGAAAAGCGTGTACTTGTGTCCTGCGTTAATCGATTTCGGCCGGTCAGGATGATCGGTTTTATGAACAAAGCCAGACGGCGCGCCCGCATGTTGCGGGCGCGCCGTCTGGCTTTTAGAGGAGCGAAGCGATGAAGAATTGATAACGACGAGGGACGGGGAAGGATTCCTCGCTGCGCTCTAAGTGACAGGAAAAGGCAAAAATGGGAAGGCAAACAGGCAATGAGATCGAGAGGCGGCGGTTTCGGTCACTGCGCGGGATGCGCCGATCAGGGCGCACCGGCGTCCATGCTGAGGAATCCCTGTTGCAGGGCGACGGTGAGCAAAAAGCGCTTTTGCGTGCCGCTGTCGAATAATATCGTCACCAAATCCCCCTCGCGGGCGACAATGTTGCCCGCGCCGAACTGGCGGTGGCATACCCGCGTACCCGGCACGCAGCGCGCGGTCATGGCAAGCACGGCGGTGGATGCGCCGGGCGGCGGCGTAAAGACCCTACCCCGCGACGCTTTCTGCCCGGACGGTTCGGGGAACACCGACGCGGCAAAGGTGGAGGCGAGCGACGCCTTGCGGAAGCGGAAAATAGACAGCT
>JAQUZL010000056.1 GCA_028691385.1 Oscillospiraceae bacterium | reverse complement strand
GCGCCATGCGCACACTGGTCAACTCCGTGGTGACCAGCGGCCTTGACGAGTTTTTCGAGGAAAACCCGGCCATCGCCAAGATCATTCTGGAAAAGGCCATGATGGCCAACCGCGCGCGGGAGGCTGCGCGCAAGGCGCGCGAGAATATTCGCCGCAAGACGGGTCTGGAGTCCGGGCAGATGCCCGACAAGCTGCGCGACTGCAACGACCGCGACCCCGCGCTCACCGAACTCTACATCGTGGAGGGCGACTCTGCAGGCGGCTCCGCCACCCAGGGACGCGATTCCAGATTTCAGGCGATTTTGCCGCTTTGGGGCAAAATGCTCAACGTGGAAAAGGCCAGAGCCGATAAAATCTACGGCAACGATAAGCTGAATCCCGTGATTGTGGCGCTGGGCGCAGGCCTTGGCGAGGAATTTGACCCGGTCAAGCTGCGCTATCACAAAATCATCATCATGGCCGATGCCGATGTGGACGGCAGCCATATCCGCACGCTGCTGCTCACATTCTTTTTCCGGTTTATGCGCCCGCTCATCGAGCACGGGTATGTCTATTCCGCCGTGCCGCCGCTTTATAAGCTCTCCCGCGGCAAAACCAGCCGCGTGGCCTATTCCGACGACGAGCGCGACCAGATCTCCGCCGCGCTGCGCGGGGAGGACGGCAAGGGCAAGGTGGATATTTCCCGTTACAAGGGCCTTGGCGAAATGAACCCCAAGGAGCTGTGGGAAACCACCATGGATCCCGAAACGCGCACCCTGCGCCGCATCACCATGGCCGACGCGCAGAAGGCCGACGAGATTTTCACCATCCTGATGGGCGAAAAGGTCGAGCCGCGCAAGGAATTCATCGAGCAAAACGCCAAATACGTGGTCAATCTGGATATTTGAGGCAAAGCCATGCTCTTTGCCATCTCAAAATACTTTCATATTTTACTTGCGGCGGCGCTCATCCCGCCCATTGCCATGCTGCTGCTGGTCAACCACTTTGACAAGGCCGAGCACGAACCGACCTCCATGCTGATGGGATTGTACGTCCGGGGCGTGGTCGCCATGTTTCCCATTCTCATTTTGGAGCGGCTGTTTCAGGGCGTCATCTCCCTTGGCAGCTGGGGCTACTACGCCTATCTGTTTCTGGCCTATTTCTGCCTGCCGGGCTTCATCGAGGAGGGCGTCAAGTACCAAGTGCTGAAAAAAGCTACCTGGTATCACCCCGAGTTCGATTTTACCTTCGACGCGGTGGTCTATGCGGTGTTTGTGTCGCTGGGCTTTGCGTCGGTGGAAAACGTGCTCTATGTCATGTCCTCCGGCCTTGGCGCGGCCATCAGCCGCGCAATCTTTGCCATTCCCGGCCACACCATCTTCGGCATTTTCATGGGCGTGGGTTATGGAAGAGCCAAGCTTTTGGAGCTGCAGGGCTGGGCAGGCGAGGCAAGACGCGCGCGCAGACGCGCATATCTCGTGTCGGCAACGGTGCACGGATTGTATGACTTCGTGCTGGTGGGCTTCGGCGGCGCATTTTACGTGTATTTCGCCGTCATCGCCATTCTGGGCTGGCGCAAACTAAAGCGCGCCTCGCGCGACGACGTGCCGCTTTACAGCTATTCCCATTAACGCGTAATTTCCCGGAGCCGCGCAGTCGGCTCTTTCAATAAACCTGAAAAAGGGTGAAACAATGAGCAAAAATAAAGACTATAAACCGGAGGAAATCCAATTCCCGGAACAGACCATTGTCCAGTCCGAGCTGGTGCAGGAGATGAAAACCAGCTACATCGACTATGCGATGTCGGTCATCGTCGGCCGCGCGCTGCCGGACGTGCGCGATGGTCTAAAGCCGGTACATCGGCGCATCCTCTATGCCATGTATGAGGACAATCTGACCCACGACCGGCCGTACCGCAAGTGCGCCACGGCCGTCGGCGACGTGCTGGGTCGATACCATCCCCACGGCGACGCATCGGTCTATGACGCGCTGGTTCGTCTGGCGCAGGACTTCTCCATGCGCTATCCGCTCATCGACGGCCACGGCAACTTCGGCTCTGTCGATGGCGATCCCCCCGCAGCCTATCGTTACACCGAGGCCAGAATGTCCAGAATGTCCGACGAGATGCTTCGCGAAATCGAAAAGGACACTGTGGACTGGGACCCCAACTTTGATGAAACCCGCAAAGAGCCGCGCGTGCTGCCAAGCCGCTTCCCGAACCTGCTGGTGAACGGCTCAAGCGGCATCGCCGTGGGCATGGCCACCAACATTCCGCCCCACAACCTGCGCGAGGTGATCGACGCCGCCGTGTGCGTGCTGGATGATCCCGAGGCCACGCTGTCGGATTTGATGCAGTATGTCACCGGCCCGGATTTCCCCACCAAGGGCATCATTATGGGTCGCAGCGGCATCCGGCAGGCCTATGCCACCGGCCGCGGCAAGATCACCGTCCGCTCCCGCACCGAGTTTGAGGAATACGGCCCCAATCACAGCCGCACGCGCATCATAGTCACGGAGCTGCCCTATCAGGTGAACAAGCGGATGCTCATCGCCGCCATCGCCGATCAGGTCAAGGAAAAGCGCCTGGAGGGCATTTCCGACCTGCGCGACGAGTCCGACCGGCAGGGTATGCGCATCGTCATCGAGCTCAAGCACGATGCAAACCCGCAGCTGGTGCTGAACCATCTGTTCACCCAGACGGCCATGCAAAGCTCCTTCTCCATCAATATGCTGGCGCTGGTGAACAATCAGTCCCAGCCGCGCATTTTGTCTTTGCGGCACATTCTGGACGAATATCTGGCGTTTCAGGAGGAACTGATTGTCCGGCGCACCCAGTATGATCTGCGCAAGGCGGAGGATCGCGCCCATATTTTGGAAGGCCTGATTATCGCGCAGGACAATATCGACGCGGTCATCAAGACCATCCGCGAGAGCTATGACAACGCAAAAGAGAACCTGATGGCGCGATTCCACCTCGACGAGGTGCAATCGCAGGCTATTTTGGATATGCGCCTGCTGTCTTTGCAGGGTCTGAACCGCGAAAAACTGGAAACAGAGTACGCGGAGCTGGAAAAGCGCATCCATTACTATCAGGAGCTGCTTGCTTCGGACACCATGATTCGTCAGGTGCTCAAGGACGAGCTGATCGCCATTCGCGACAAATACGGCGACGCGCGCAGCACCGAGATTCAGGACGTGGAGAACGAGCTGGACATTGAAGATCTCATCGAGGAGAAAAACTGCGTGTTCACCCTGTCCGGCACCGGCTATGTCAAGCGCATGGGCGCGGACGTCTATCATACGCAGAAGCGCGGCGGCCGCGGCATCAACGCCCAGAACCTCAAGCAGGAGGACTATGTGAAGAATCTGTTTGTGGCCTCGAGCCATGACACGCTGCTGTTCTTCACCAATACCGGCCGCGTGCATCGCTGCAAGGGCTATCAGATTCCCGAGGCGACGCGCACCGCGCGCGGCACGGCCATTGTGAACGTGCTGCCGCTGGAGCCGGGCGAGAGCGTGACCGCCATGGTCATGATTCCCGACTTCACCGAGGGCGAGTATTTGATGATGGTCACAAAGCTTGGCACGGTGAAGCGGCTGCATCTGCCGGATCTGAACACCCGGCGCACCACCGGCATCCGCGCGCTGACCCTCGACGAGGGCGACGAGCTGATCGGCGTGCTCAAGACCAACGGCCACGACCGCGTGATGATCGTCACCCGCAACGGGCAGGCCATCTGCTTTGAGGAAACCGACGCCAGACCCATGGGTCGTGATGCGGCGGGCGTGCGCGGCATTCGTCTTAAGGGCGCGGACTATGTGGTGGGCGCGGAGCTGTATGAACAGGGCAAGCAGCTTCTCATCGTCACCGAAAACGGCTATGGCAAGCGCACCGCTGTGGAAGAATTCATGCGCGGCGAAACCGGCGTGGCGCAGAGCCGCGGCGGCTCGGGCATGCGCGGGTATCTGCTCAGCGATAAGACGGGTCTTGTCGCCGGCGTTCGCATCGTGTCCGACGAGGACGACGTGCTGCTCATCGAGTCCGGCGGCGTCATCATTCGGATGCAGGCGTCCGACATCAACGTCTATTCCCGCACCGCGCGCGGCGTCATCGTCATGCGCGTGGAAAGCGGCAATCAGGTCATCGGCGTGGAGCGCCTTGCCCATGAGGATGACGAGGAAGACGGCGAGGAAGTAAGCGAAGAAGCCGGCGAACTGCCCCAGATCGAGCAGCCCGCTGACGAAGCGCCGGACGGCGAATAAAATCATTCCCCCACCGGCGCAGCCGGTGGGGGTTTCAGCGCAAAACAAGGAGGAATTTTATGACATATGCAGCCCAAAGCTATGACGTTGCCGTCATCGGCGCAGGCCATGCCGGCATCGAAGCGGCGCTTGCCTGCGCCCGGATGGGACGCAAAACGGTCATTTTTACCATAAATCTCGACGCGGTGGGCAATATGCCCTGCAATCCGGCCATCGGCGGCACCGGGAAGGGGCAGCTGGTGCGGGAGCTGGACGCGCTGGGCGGCGAGATGGGTAAGGCGGCCGACCGCTGCTGCATCCAGTATCGGATGCTGGGGCTTGGCAAAGGGCCGGCGGTGCACTCGCTTCGCGCCCAGGCAGACCGCCGCAAATATCAGCAGGACATGAAGCGCGTGTGTGAGCGGCAGGAAAATTTGGATTTGAAGCAGGCCACCGTCACGGCCATTGAAACCCGGGATGGCGCGGTGTGCGCCGTGGTCACGCAGCTTGGCGCGCGCCACCCGGTGAAGGCGGCCATCATCGCTTCCGGCACGTATCTGGACAGCCGCGTCATCACCGGCGATGTGGCTTATTCCTCCGGCCCGGACGGGATGCACGCCGCCATCGGGCTGACCGAATGCCTGCAGGGGCTGGGGCTGCGGATGCGCCGGTTCAAAACCGGTACGCCGATGCGGGTGAACGCCCGCAGCGTGGATTTTTCCAAAATGGAGCGGCAGCCCGGCGACGAAACGCCGACGCCGTTTAGCTTTTCCACGGCGAAGGCGCCGGAAAATCGCGCCATGTGCTACCTCACCTATACCAACGCGCGCACCCACGAGATCATTCGCGAGAATCTGGCGCGCTCGCCGCTCTATAACGGCGCCATCCAATCCACCGGCCCGCGCTACTGTCCGTCCATCGAAACCAAAATCGTCCGTTTTGCCGATAAACCGCGCCATCAGCTGTTTTTAGAGCCGTGCGGCCTGGAAACGGACGAGTGGTACATTCAGGGGCTTTCCTCCAGCCTGCCCGAGGATGTGCAGGTGGAAATGCTGCACAGCATCTGCGGCTTGGAGCACGCCGAGATGATGCGCCCCGGCTACGCCATCGAATATGACTGCATCGACCCCACCGAGCTTTTGCCCACGCTGGAATGCAAAAAGGTCGCGGGGCTTTATGGCGCGGGGCAGTTCAACGGCACCTCCGGCTATGAGGAGGCCGCCGCGCAGGGGCTGGTGGCGGGGGTCAACGCCGCGCTGCGGCAAAAAGGCGAGCAGCCGATGATTCTGCGCCGCTCCGACGCATACATCGGCACGCTGATCGACGACCTTGTGACCAAGGGCACGGACGAACCCTACCGCATGATGACCTCGCGCACGGAATACCGGCTGCTGCTGCGGCAGGATAACGCCGACGAGCGCCTTGCCGCCATCGGACACCGGGTGGGGCTTGTGGACGGGGCGCAGCTTGCGGCGGTGGAAGAAAAATATGAGCAGGTGCGGCGGGAAATCCGCCGTCTGGAAAAAAGCGGCGTGGCGGAGTCGCCCGCACTGAATGCCGCGCTCGCGGCGGTAGGCGCAGAGCCGGTTTCCGGCAGCGCGCGCCTTTCCGACCTTGTGCGGCGGCCGCGGGTGGGCTATGCAATGCTCGCGCCGTTTGACCCGGCGCGGCCGGCACTTCCCGCCGCCGTGCAGGAATCGGTGGAAATTCACCTGAAATACGAGGGCTATCTGCGCCGGGAGGAAAAACAGGTGGCCGAGTTCCACAAGGCGGAAAGCAGACTGCTGCCGCCGGACGTGGACTATGAGACCATTACGGGGCTGCGCATCGAGGCGCGGCAGAAGCTCTCGGAGATTCGCCCGGTGTCCATCGGGCAGGCCGGGCGCATTTCCGGCGTCAGCCCGGCAGACCTCGCTGTGCTGATGGTCTATCTGGAGGGGAGGCAGCACAATGTACTTTGACACCCACGCCCACTATGACGACGCCGCCTTTGATCCCGACCGGGACGCGGTGCTTGCCGATCTGGCGGCGCACGACGTGGTGGGCCTTGTGACCCTTGGCTGCGATGTGCCGTCGAGCCGCGCGGCCATCGCCCTTGCCGACCAATTCGATTTTGTCTATGCCGCCGTGGGCATTCACCCGGAAAACTGCGCGGGCGTGCAGGACGCGGACTTTGAAACGATTCGCGCCCTTGCCGCCCATGACAAGGTGAAGGCCATCGGCGAAATTGGTCTGGATTATTATTGGCCGGGCGACCGGGACGTTCAAAAGGCCGTGCTGCGCCGCCAGATGGACATGGCGCAGGCGCTGGATTTGCCCGTGGTCATCCACGACCGGGACGCCCACGGCGATACCATGGCCATTTTGCGGGAATTTCCCGCCGTGCGGGGTGAGCTGCACTGTTATTCCGGCGGCGTTGAGGATGCGCGTGAGCTGCTGCGGCGCGGCTGGTATCTGGGCTTTGGCGGAGCTGTGACCTTCAAAAACGCGCGCCGCGCGCCCGAGGTGCTGGCCATCGCACCGCTGGAGCGGCTGCTGCTGGAAACGGACTGCCCCTATCTTGCGCCGGTTCCCTTTCGCGGCAAGCGCAACGACAGCCGGCTTCTGCCCTATATGGCGGCAAAAATTGCCGAGATCAAGGGCATTGACCCGGAAATCGTGGCGCAGCAGACAACAAGCAACGCAAAAGTCTTTTTCGGAATTGACGACGCCATATGACTGCATCCCGGCAGCGGGAATTGCCGCGCCATGCGTCAGCGCCTGGCGCGTGGGGGCAAGTTTCTCATAATCGCTTGCGTCAAAGGGACAAAATTCGACAGGTTTGTTGAAAAAATGAGGGAAACTTTGTGGAAAAGACTGTGGATATGTGAGTCATTTCGAAAAATTTGTTTGGCTTGTGCACAGATTATGGTAACCGTTCTATCCATGGGCGGGGCTTGCCAGCCATCTGTGCAAACAAAAAAGCCACGGAAAAGCGGCTGCTTTTCTGTGGCTTTTTTGCTGCGCGGCGCACGGTTTTCGCCGAAAGCTACGCAATGCTCCGGGGCGCAAGCTGCGCCTGCCCAGTTATTTTTTTCGGCGCACCAAGCGCAAAAGCTCTATGAGCAGACTGCCGGCCAGTGCGCATTCGTCCAGACCGCCCAGAAACGCGCCGGCAAGAGAAAACAGAATCCGTGGGCTATGGAGCAAAAAAACTGCCGCCAACAGAACCACCGCCATGGCGCAGGGGACAACGATGCGCGTCTTGCCCGCCGCGCAGAGCTGCAACGCCGCGCCCACGGCAAAAAAGACCGCGCTTAGTCCCGCCACAATGATGGCGGTGGTTTGACTTGTGGCGGTCAGATGCAGCCATGCGGAAAAAACTTCCATAAAATCCCTCCGTTAAAACAGCAGCCGCAGCGCGAAATAGACCGGCGGCACCAGCAGCGACGGCAGCAGGTTGAGCGTTTTGCAGTCCTTGATGTTCAAAATGCTAAGGCCGGAGCTGAGAATGAGAAATCCGCCCACGATGGACACCTCCACCATCAGCGCGTCGGTGAGGAACGGCGAAAGCACGCCTGCGAGCAGATAGATGCCGCCCTGCCACAAAAACAGGATCGGCGCGGCAAGCCCCATGCCAATGCCATAGGTGGAGGCGAGCACCGTGGAGGTGACAAAATCCAGCGTGGCATTGGTGAACAGGTAAGTGTTGTCACCATAGAGCGCGCTCTGGATGGGGCCGAGAATGGACAAAGTACCGATGCAGAACAGCAGCACCCCCGTGCAAAGCCCCTGCCCGAGGTTTTTGCCCGGCAGATGCGCCGATACCCGGGCATATCGCCCGTCCAAATCCGCCGCAGCGCCCACAAGACTGCCCAGCGCAAGGCTCAAAATAAACAGCACCGGAAAGGTGGATTTAGGCATGTTCTGCACAATGGCGTTCACGCCAAGTCCCGCGGCGGCAAGCCCCATGGCAGTGTAAAGCGCAGCTTGGTATTGCGCCTTGATTCCCTTTTTCAGCAGACTGCCGAGCACACTGCCGCAGGCGATCGCGCCTGTGTTGACCAGCGTTCCGAGCATCATGGACATTCCTCCCGGGAAAAAATGTTGATTCTTTGTTATTGTAGCACAGCTTGCCCGGCCGCGCAACCGCCTGCGCGTTGACTTTGCGCGGGTGGTGTGATAGAGTAAATTTTGCTGTGGGAGGATGAAAAATGGATTTTATTACGCTTTTATTGTTGGCGGCAGGACTGGCGATGGACGCCTTTGCCGTGTCAATTTGCAAGGGACTTGCCACAAAGCACGGCGCGGGCAAAACCGCCGTGGTCTGCGCGGTTTGGTTTGGCGGTTTTCAGGCGCTCATGCCCATGCTGGGCTATCTGCTGGGCAGTCGGTTCGAGCGGTTTTTCGGCGCGGCGGCGGCGTGGATCGCCTTCGGCCTGCTGCTGCTCATCGGCGGCAACATGATTCGCGAGGCAATGTTTGGTGGCGAGGAAACGGCGGACGGGGGCATTTCCGCGCGGGAAATGTTCCTTTTGGCGGTCGCCACCAGCATTGACGCGCTGGCTGTCGGCGTCACCATCTCCTGCGTGCCGGTGCATGTGCTCCATGCCGGCCAATTTGCCAACACGGTGTTCGGCGTGGCGGTGATCGGCGTGGTCACCGCAGCCATCAGCGCCATGGGCGTGCTGGTGGGCGGCGTGTTTGGCGCGCGCTTTCAGAAAAAGGCCGCCGTCGCGGGCGGCGCGGTGCTGATTCTCATCGGCGTCAAGATTTTACTGGAGCACTTCGGAATCCTGTAAAAAATCACCGTGGGGGGACGGAAATGAAAAAACACATTCAAATTATCTTTGGCCGGGTGCTCTACATTGCACTGTTTGTCACCTTGCAGGTGGCGGCGCTGGTCATGATGTTCGGCTTTTTCCGGGACAAGTTTTCCTACTTTTACCTTTTATGCGCCATCATCACCGTTTTGGCGGTGGCGCATATTCTCAACGGGAATTCGAACCCCGCTTATAAAATCGCGTGGCTCATTCCGATTATGCTGCTGCCCATTTTCGGCGGTCTGTTGTATCTGATGTTCGGCTTTAGCCGTCACGGCCACCGCCTGCGGCATATGGCAAGCTTCATCGGCGCGGAAGCAAGCGCCGCCATGGAGCTTGTGCCAAACGCCGCCCAGACGCTGGCACAATCCGCGCCGGAGGCCGCGCTGCAGTCGCGCTATCTTTCCGGCGCTGCCCACTGCCACCCCTATGACCATACCGCCGTGACCTATTATCCCTTGGGAGACGACTTTTTCCCGGCGATGTGTCAGGCGCTGGAGCGCGCCGAGAAGTATATCTTCCTCGAGTATTTCATCGTGGAAGAGGGCGTCATGTGGAACACCATTCTGGAGATTTTGGAGCGCAAGGCCGCCTCCGGCGTGGATGTGCGGGTGATGTACGACGATTTGGGATGCCTTTTCACCCTGCCGCGCAAGTATGATCGGCAGTTGCAGAAAAGGGGACTGCGGGCGACCGCCTTCAACCGGTTCAACACCATCCTCTCGCCCAGGTTTAATAACCGCGATCACCGCAAAATCTGTGTGGTGGACGGCGTCACCGCCTTCACCGGCGGCGTGAATCTGGCCGACGAGTACATCAACGCCATCGTGAAGCACGGCCACTGGAAGGATACCGCCATCGGCCTGCATGGCGCGGCGGCATGGAGCTTGACGGTGCAGTTTTTGGCGCTGTGGGATCTCACCACCGGTGAAAAGGAAGCCTTTGTCCCGTTTGCGCCGCCTGCCGCGCAGCTCGCGCAGACGCCGTCGGACGGCTATGTGCAGCCCTATTCCGACATTCCCATGGACGACGAGCTGGTGGGCGAAACGGTCTATCTCAACATGATTCACCGCGCCAAGCGCTATGTGTACATCACCACGCCCTATCTCATTGTGGACAACGAAACGGTGACCGCGCTGCAAATGGCGGCGAAAAGCGGCGTGGATGTGCGCATCATCACGCCCCATGTGCCGGATAAAAAAATCGTGTTTTTCCTGACGCGGTCGTATTATAAGCCGCTGCTGGACGCGGGCGTGAAGATTTTCGAGTATACCCCCGGCTTTATCCACGCGAAAACCATGGTCTGCGACGATGAATACGCGGTGGTCGGCACGATCAATCTGGACTATCGCAGCTTGTACCTGCATCTGGAGTGCGCGGCGTGGCTTTACGGCTGCGGCGCGGTGGACGCGGTGAAGCGCGACTTTTTGCACACCGAGCAGCAGAGCCAGCAGATGCAGGAAAGCCCCCTCGGGCGCATGACGGCGGTGAAAAAGCTGTGGCTTGCCGTGCTGCGCACCTTTGCGCCCCTTATGTAAAAAAATCCCGCAGGCGAAGGCCTGCGGGATTTCACTTGTCAAAAAACCTCCGGGGCAAGCGGCCTCGCAGAGTTCCGCCATCGCAATGGCGGAATAAAATCTAAATCCGTCATTTTCGGGGACATGCGCCTCGAAAATGACTCTTTACACGCAAGCTGCGCCGACTTTTCTGAAAGAATCGAGGTGCAGCTTGCGTGCATCCTTTGTCCCCAAAGCGGCGAAGCCGCTTTGGGGACAGTTAATCCCGCAGGCACGTGCCTGCGGGATTTTGCGTCACTGGATTTCGATGCGGCGGGTGGGCGGCGTTTCCGGCGCCAGCTTTGGCAGCGTCAGCTCCAGAACGCCATTTTCAAACGCTGCGGTGATTTCGCCCTCGCGAATGCCGGACACGTTGAAGCTGCGGCTGAACGTGCCATATTTGCGCTCGCGGCGCAGATAGGCCTGCGCGTTTTCCGGCTCGGCGCGCTGTGCGGCAATGGTCAGAACCCCATCGGTGAGGTCAAGGGCAATGTCCTCCTTGCGGAAGCCGGGCAGCTCCGCCTGTAGAATGTAGCTGGTTTCGTTCTCCAAAATATCGGTTCGGAACGAAGAACCGGACGTGACCGGCGTGAACACCTGCTGCTCCAAATCATCGAACATCCGAAACAGGGAATTATTGCGGTTCACAGGAATGAGATTAAACATAATGGTTCGCTCCTTTGTTTTTTTCTTTATTGTACGGGGAAATTATGAACGATCCTACCAAAAACTGTGACGAAACTGTTAATTTTAGCACTCTACAATAAAGAGTGCTAAAAACCCATAAAAATACCACTTGACACTTTATTACTTTCACGCTATTATGAGTTAAAGCGTTAATGTCCCATGGGACTTTTGAGATAGGAGCGAATCATATGATTGTCATTTTGAAGCAAAACGCGCCGGAAGCTAAGGTTTCCGAGCTGCGGGACTGGATTCATGCGCAGCATTTGGAAATTCACGAGTCGCGCGGGCAGCAGGCGCATCTGCTGGGGCTGGTGGGCGACACCACGGTTCTCGATCCCGAGCAGCTCGAG
>JAQUZL010000055.1 GCA_028691385.1 Oscillospiraceae bacterium | reverse complement strand
AGCGCTTCAGCTCCGTGTGGCTCTTGCCTTCAATGACCGCCTGAAACAGCTCGCCCGCCTCGCAGGCAGAGCCGATGAGCAATCCCTCACGCCACCGACACAGTTCCGATTTCGGCATACGCGGCTTGCGGTGATAATACTTGAGATGGGCGTAACTCACCAGCCGGTACAGATTTCGCAAACCTGTGTTATTTTTGGCGAACACAATGAGATGCCGCGCATGACGGTTGTCGATGCGGCCGCCGGCGCGTTTTTTCATCATCAGGGGGTTAATCTCCCGCAGCTCGGTGACGCCCTGCTGCTTGAGCTGGTCAAAAAACTTTTGCAGCATGTACACTACGGTCATGGCATCGTCCACCGCGCGGTGATGGTTGAACTCCGGCAAATCCATGGCTTCCGCCACCACGTCCAGCTTGTGCTTGTTCAGCTCGGGCAGCAAATTCTGCGCCATAATCAAGCTGTCCACGTAGGTTGGGTCATAGTCAGTGCCCAGTCTGCGGCAGGCCGCCATGATAAAGCCGATGTCAAACTCCGCGTTGTGCGCGCAGAGCGGCCGATTTCCCACAAACGCCAAAAACTGCGGCAGCGCCACAGCGATGGGCGGCTGATCTTTTACCATGGCGTCGGTGATGCCGGTCAGCTCCGTGATGCGGAACGGAATGGGCTTTCCGGGATTCACCAGAACATTGAACTTGTCCACCACCTCGCCGCCGCGAAAAACGGCCGCGCCGATCTCCGTGATCTCCTCGGTGGCCGCTTTCAGACCCGTGGTTTCCAAATCGAACGCCACAAACTCGTCGTCCAGCGAGGAATTCTGCTCGCCGTGCACCACGATGCGGTCGTCCAAGTCGTTTACATAATACGCTTCGCAGCCATAGAGCACTTTGATGTTTTCGTCCGTTCCGGCGACCTTTGCCTTGGACGCCGCCTTCATAGCGTCCGGGAATGACTGCAGCACGCCGTGATCTGTGATGGCGATGGCCTTATGCCCCCAGCGCGCAGCCGTTTTCACCGCTTCGCCGGGGTCTGTCAGTGCGTCCATGGCGGACATATTGGTATGCAGATGCAGCTCCACCCGCTTGTCCTCGCCGCGATCCTCTCGCAAGGTTCGTTTGCCCACTTCGATGGCGTTGGGGTGCAGCACATTTTCGTGTTCATAGCGATCCACGTCCATCCGACCCTGAATTTTCAACCACATGCCGGTCTGCACGCGATCCAGAATCGGCTTTGCCTGCGCTTCCTCCATGAACTGGCTGATGCGGATAGAGCCGGTATAATCGGTAATATCAAAATTGACCACCCACGCGCCGCGCTTTTTCAGCTCCTTGTGGTTGATGGCAAACACAAGCCCCTGTACGACAACCGTGGACATATCGAGATTGACCTCTTTGATGGGCACCGGCTCACCACGAACCGCACGGCCATAGATGACGTCCGCCAGTTCCCGCTTCTTCTCCGGCGCAGCCTTATATTCCGGCAGCGAAACATTGCGAAGCGCTTCGTTTCGCAGCCGTTCCGTTTCGGCATACAGCGCGGCGCCCTCCACCTGATTTCCGGCAATCACGGAAAAGGACGGCCGAAATCCAAATCGTTCCAGTACAAAATTTTCGCCGGCGCGCAGATGCTGCTCGAGCGCATGAGCGCCGTTGGCGCGCAGCGAAATGGTGATCTGATCGCCGGTCAGACTCCACTTTGCGCCGGCCAGTGTGCCGACCGCCATGGAATAGTCTGAAATAATCGCGTCCGCGACATCCAAAAAGGCGTCGCCAATCAAAAAATCGCGTGGGCAGCGCTCCACCAGATGTACGCGCCCCACGCCATAGGCGCGCGCCGCGCCGCCGGCAAACTGCGTCAGCAGGGCGGTCGGTAAATAGCGCTTACAGGCAATCTCCACGGTCACCTGCCGCTGGGCGCAGTTGATTTCCGCGTGCAGCACCTCCGCATCGGTCAGTGCTTCCCGCAGGGGCTGCTCCGGTTCAAACCGGGAGAACATGGCAAGCAGCGCAACGGTTTCTTCCATTTCTCTCTCCTTACAGGGTATTAATATAGTTCAGCAGCGCCGGCAGCAGCTCCTCCGCTGCCAGCTTGCGCTGTGGCTGTCCTTTCACAAAGAGGTAGCCGCAGCCGTCGCCGCCGGCGATGCCGACGTCGGCCTCTCTGGCTTCGCCCGGGCCGTTCACCACACAGCCCATGACGGCAACGGTGATGGGCTTTTTGCAGTCCTGCAGCGCATCGCCAACCTGCTGCACCAGCGTGATCAGGTCAATCTGCGTTCTGCCGCAGGTCGGGCAGGAAATAATGTTCGGCCCCTCGCGGCGCAGGCCGGCCGCCTGCAAAATTTTCTTCGCGGTAGCGACTTCCTCCACCGGATCCGCCGTCAGCGATACCCGCATGGTGTCGCCGATTCCCTGACACAGCAGGCCGCCGATGCCGATGGCGGACTTCAAAACACCCATTTCCACCGTACCGGTTTCCGTCACGCCAAGATGCAGCGGATAGTCCGACTTCTGGGAAAACAGGCGATATGCCTGCATGGTGACCGGCACGGAGGACGACTTCATGGACACGCAAATATCCTGAAAATCGCAGTCCTCCAGCAGGCGAATGTGCCCAAAGGCGCTCTGCACCAGCGCTTCGGCCGTGGGGTGTCCGTATTTTTCCAGCAGCTCCTTTTCCAGCGAGCCGCCATTCACGCCAATGCGGATGGGAAGGTTTTTTTCCTTGCAGCAATCTGCCACCGCGCGCACCCGCTCTGCCCCGCCGATATTACCGGGGTTAATGCGAATCTTTGCCGCGCCGCCTTCGGCGCAGGCCAGCGCAAGCTGGTAATCAAAATGAATATCCGCCACCAGCGGCAAAGGCGAGCCTGCCGCAATTTCCGCAAAGGCGCGCGCGGCGTCCCTATTCGGGATGGCCAGCCGCGCAATCTGACAGCCGGCAGCCGCCAGCGCCCGAATTTGCCGCAGCGACGCTTCCACATCCGTTGTTTTCGTGTTCAGCATGGACTGAATACTGACGGGCGCGCCCCCGCCGATTGGAACATTGCCCACCATAATTTGTCTTGTCATTTGTATCAGCTCACAATCAGTTTCACTACATCGGAGATCGTCACAACCGCCATAAAGCTCAGCAGTAACACCATGCCGGTGGCGTGGACGTATCCCTCATATTTTGGATTCAGTTTTTTACGCGTGATTTTTTCGATGATCGCCGTCAACAGCAGGCAGAAAACCCGCCCACCGTCCAGCGCCGGGATTGGCAGCATGTTCATGACCGCCAGATTGACCGCCAGAAATGCCCCGAGGTAGAAAATATTTTCCATGCCGTCCGCCACTGACGTAGATTCTTTTCCGGTGTCGGAAATCAGCGACACAATGCCGACCGGGCCTGAAAAATCCCGAATGCCCACCGCGCCGCGCAGGATGTCCTGTAAGCTCCACTGAATCATCCGCACAAAGTCAATGGCCGTATAACACGCCGTGGAAAGGCCTGCCGAAAATGTCTTTTCCACCGCCGTAAATTTCAGTCCGTACATTGTCTTTGGGACGCCGTTCACGACAAATTGGGACGGCTGCATCGCAAAATCATCCAGTCGAACCTTTTCCCCGTCCCGCAGCACCACCAAATCATAGGTTTCCCCATTGCCCCGTCTGAGCAGGGTCGCAACGTCGCCATACAATAAAATGCGCGTGCCATTGACGGAATAGATTTGATCGCCCACCTGCAAGCCCTCCGCGGAAAGCAGCGTGCAGCCGTCATACGCGCCGGAAATCACCGGTTTGATCAGATAGCCGGAGGAAAGGCTGAACAAAATCACCAGAATCACAAACCCGGTCACCAGATTCATGAAAGCGCCGGCCACCAGGATGATGACGCGGCGCCATGGGGCTTTTGAAGTAAAGGCGCGAGGGTCGCCGGACTGTTCGTCCTCCCCCTCCATGGCACAAAATCCGCCAATTGGAATGCAGCGCAGGCTATACGTTGTTTCCCCAACTGTCTTTTGAAAAATAGCAGGCCCCATGCACAGCGAGAACTCGTTGACGCGCACGCCAAGCAGCTTCGCCGCTGCAAAGTGACCCAGCTCATGGACAAAAATCAGCACGCTGAACAGAACAATTGCCAGGATAATATACATGAAATCTCCTCTCAAAGACGCGCTGCAACATACTCCCGCGCACGCGCGTCCGCCGCCAGAATTTGCGATAGATCCGGGTGCACAATGGTCGTATCGGTATCCATTGCGGCCAAAACCAGCCGTGAAATGTCATAAAATCCAATTTTCCCGGCGAGATAGGCTTCCACAGCCACCTCATTCGCGCCGGACATGGCCGCGCAGGCCGTGCCGCCGCGGCGTGCGGCGTCCAGTGCAATGCCAAGGCAGGGAAAGTTCTCATAGTCCGGCGCCTGAAAGGTCAGCGCGCCGCATTCGAGCAAATCCAGCGTATCCGCCGGTCCGCAGGTACGGTTGGGGTAAGTCATGGCCAGCTGGATGGGAATGCGCATATCCGGCGCGCCCAGCTGCGCGAGCACCGCGCCGTCGCAATATTCCACCAGAGAATGTACGATGCTCTGCCGGTGAATGACGATGGAAACCTTCTCCTGCGGCAAATCATACAGGCGCATCGCCTCGATGCACTCAAGGCCTTTGTTCATCATGGTCGCCGAGTCAATGGTAATTTTCTGCCCCATGGTCCAATTGGGGTGCTTCAGCGCGGCGACAGCCTTGACGTGTTCCAGTTCCGCGCGGGACTTTCCGAAAAATGGCCCGCCGGACGCAGTCAGAATCAGGCGCTTGACCTCACCGCGGTCACGGCAGCCCATCAGGCACTGAAAAATGGCCGAGTGCTCGGAATCCACGGGGATGATCTCCGCGCCATACTGCTTCGCCGTCTGCATCACCAGTTCGCCCGCGCAGACCAGCGTTTCCTTGTTGGCAAGCGCCAGACGCTTGCCTTTTTTCAATGCTTCCAGCGTCGGGCGCAGTCCTGCAATGCCCATCATGGAGCCGCCGACAGTATCGGCCTGTTCCATGGTGGCAGCCTCGCAGATCGCGTCCATGCCGCACGCCACCCTGATGTGTGTGTCGCGCAGGCGCACGCGCAGGTCGCGCGCGGCCGCTTCATCGGCCATGACGGCCAACTGCGGCTGAAATTCGCGACACTGCCGCTCCATGATCTCTACGCTGCGATTCGCCGTCAGCGCCGCCACGCCAATGTTCAGCGCGCGCACCACGTCCAGCGTCTGCCGGCCGATCGAGCCGGTGCTGCCCAAAACAGAAATGGTATTCGTCACGCGATTTTTCCTCCAAACAGCGGCAAAAATGCCACAAGTACCTCAATGACCGGCGCGGTGGTGACCATCGAATCAAACCGATCCAGAATTCCGCCGTGTCCCGGCAGAAGGTTGCCATAGTCCTTGATGCCGGTCTGGCGCTTAATGGCGGAAAAGCCCAGATCGCCCAGCACCGACGCGCCTGCGCCCACGACGCCGTAGACCAGCGCGGCAACATAGTTCACCTGCAGCTTGAAGCCGTACCGGCAGACCGCCGCATAGGCCAGCATGGCCAGCACCGCCGCAAAAAAGCCGCCGAGCAGCCCCTCGACCGTCTTGTGCGGGCTGAGGTTGGGCGCCATCTTGTGCTTGCCGAAGGCGCAGCCGGCAAAGTACGCGCCGCCGTCGGCAAGAAATGTGATCACCAGCAGCGAAATGACATAAAACCGCCCCTGCTCCAGCATCATCAGGCGAACCATCGCCGAAAGCAGGTACGGCACCAGCAGCGCGCCCAGCAAGCCAACGGAAACCTGCGAAATACGCAGCGATTCAAATGCCGGAAGCAGCTCGCCAAGAATCAACAGGAAATAAATCAGCAGCGCCATGCTGAGCGGCAGCTTCGGCTGCCCCAAAAAGCACCAGATTGGCACCAGCGCCGCCAACATTGCGCTGTACAGCCGAAGCCGCGGATGCCGCAGCAGGCGCGTCGTTCCCAGCAGCTCCGTCGCCGCCAGAAAGCACATGCCCGCCACAAGCAGTGCAAGCGCGATTTTGGGTAGAACAATAATCACCAACAGCAAAATCGGAATACCGATTGCTGCAACAAGCAGCCTATCTCTCATGGGTCACACGCCCCCAAAACGGCGATTGCGGCCGTGATAGGCGGCAATCGCTTCATCGAGCACCGCCGGGGTAAAGTCCGGCCAAAGCGTATCTGTGAAATAATATTCCGCATAGGCGGACTGCCATAACAGGAAATTGGAAATTCTCTGTTCCCCACTGGGTCGAATCACGAGATCCGGGTCGGGAATGCCGGCAGAGTACAAATAAGAATGGAACAGCTGCTCCGTCAAATCCTCCGGTTTTGCCTCACCGGCGGCACACTTGGCCGCAAACGCGCTTGCGGCATGGACAATCTCATCCCTGCCGCCATAGTTAACGCAGATATTGACCTGCGTACCGCAAATATGATCCGAAATTTCGTCGGTCTTGTGCGCCAGCGCCTGCAGCTCCGGCGAAAGCCGGCGCAGATCGCCCAACACGCGCAGCCGAATGCCCTCGTCTTCCAGCGAGTCAATTGCTTCCTTAAAATACCGCTTCAGCAGACCCATGATCGTGGACACCTCATCGGCGGAGCGCTTCCAGTTTTCCGTGGAGAAGGCGTACACCGTCACATATTCCACGCCGATTTTTTTGCAGTATTTAATCAGTGTCCGCAGCACCTCACAGCCGACCTTGTGTCCGGCCGTACGCGGCAGGCCGCGCTTTTGCGCCCAGCGGCCGTTGCCATCCATTACAATGGCGATATGCCGGGGAACGGCTTGATCCCCGGCATGAATCACTTCATTTGGCACGTTGTATCTCCTTACAGTTCCATCAGTTCTTTATCTTTTTTCGCCACCGCGTCATCGACCTTCGCAATATACTGATCGGTGGTATCCTGAATGTTCTTTTCTTCCTTTTTCAGCTCGTCCTCCGTCAATTCTCCGGCTTTCTGCTGCTTTTTTGCACTCTCGAGAAAATCGCGGCGGATGTTGCGGATCGCGATCTTGCTCTCTTCGCCATACTTGCGCACCTGCTTGGAAAGTTCCTTGCGGCGCTCCTCGGTCAGCATGGGGAAGCTCAGGCGAATGATGCGGCCGTCGTTCTGGGGATTGATGCCCAGATCCGAGGTCAGAATGCTCTTTTCAATGGGTTTGAGCAGTGAGCCGTCCCACGGCTGGATGACCAGCGTGCGCGCATCCGGCGAGGTGATGCTGCCCACCTGATTGATCGGCGTGTCAACACCATAGTATTCAATCGTGATGCGATCCAGAACCGATGCGTTTGCGCGGCCTGCGCGAACGGACGAAAACTGATGGCCAAGCGCTTCAAGCGTCTTGTCCATGCGGGCTGCCATTTCCTTGTTTACTGCCATAATTAGTTATCCTCCTTTACGATGGTACCGATTTGCTCGCCCATGATGACACGCAGGATATTCTGCGGATCCTTGAGTGCAAACAGTACAATCGGAATGTGATTGTCCATGGAAAGCGACGTCGCGGTGGAGTCCATCACGGCCAGATGCTGCGCCAGCACCTGATCGTAGGTGATCGAGTCGAACTTCTGCGCGCAGGGATCCACGGCGGGATCCGCGCTGTAGACGCCGTCGACGTTCTTGGCCAGCAGGATTGCGTCTGCCTCAATCTCCGCCGCACGCAGCACCGCACCGGTGTCCGTGGAGAAATAGGGATTGCCTGTGCCGCAGCCAAAGACGACAACGCGTCCTTTTTGCAGGTGACGGATGGCCTTGCCGCGAATATAGGGCTCGGCAATCTTGTTCATTTCAATGGCGGTCTGCACGCGCACTTCCACATTGCGCTGTTCCAGACAGTCCGCCAGCGCCAAGGCGTTGATGACCGTTGCCAGCATACCCATGTGGTCTGCGCGCGTGCGCTCCATTTTGCCGCCGCCGTCCTTGACGCCGCGCCAGAAATTGCCGCCGCCGACAACAATGCCGACCTGCACGCCCAGCTCCACGCACTGCTTGACCACGTCGCAGACGTTGCCCATCACGTCAAAATCCAGTCCGCGATGCTTGTCGCCCGCCAGCGCTTCGCCGCTGATTTTCAAAAGTACGCGCTTATATTTTGGTTCTTTCATATTCTCATGCGCTCCTTTGCACCTTAATCTGCAATATTTTCCGAATTCTATTTTATAATAAGAACGTCCAGTTTGGAAGCCTAATTTTCAAATTTCACAGAATGTTTTCTGTTTCTCCAAAACCGGCAATTATTGTTTGCTTATTTCCCAATTATGTTATATAATAATATATTATTTTACTTTTACAATCTGCGGAGGGATTTTGCGTATGGAAGAGGCAACAAAGCCCACAGAATCGAAAAACTTCATCCACGCTTTTATTGATGAGGATTTGGCCTCGGGCGGCCAGTTTGAGGGCATGACGGTTCACACCCGGTTTCCGCCGGAGCCGAACGGTTACCTGCACATCGGTCACTGCAAAGCGCTCTGCATTGACTTTGGAACGGCAGAAAAATTCGGCGGTCTGTGCAACCTTCGCATGGACGACACCAACCCTGCCAAGGAGGACACCGAATATGTCGGCGCCATTCAGGACGACATTCACTGGCTCGGCTTTGACTGGGGCGATCGGTTTTTCTATGGCTCGGACTATTTTGAAAAGACCTATGAAATGGCCGTTGCGCTCATCAAAAAGGGACTTGCCTATGTGTGCGAGCTGACGCCGGACGAGTTCCGCGCCTATCGCGGCGACATCGGCACTCCCGCGCGCGCGCCGTGGCGCGACCGCCCCATCGAGGAAAGCCTTGACCTGTTTGCGCGGATGCGCGCGGGCGAGTTTGCCGAGGGGCAGTATACGCTGCGCGCCAAAATCGACCTTGCCTCCGGCAACTTCAATCTGCGTGACCCGGCACTTTACCGCATCCGCTATGTGGAACATCACCGTCAGGGCAGCAAATGGTGCATCTACCCCATGTATGACTTCGCCCATCCCATTCAGGACGCGCTCGAGGGCATTACCCACTCGCTGTGCTCTTTGGAGTACGAGGCGCACCGGCCGCTGTACGACTGGGTCGTTTCCAACGTGCCCATTCCCAACCGCAAACCGCGCCAGATTGAGTTTGCGCGCCTGAACATCAACTACACCGTCATGTCCAAGCGCAAGCTGCGTCAGCTGGTGGAAGAAGGCCGCGTTTCCGGCTGGGATGACCCCCGGATGCCGACGCTGTGCGGCCTGCGCCGCCGCGGCTATACCCACCATTCCATTCGCGATTTCGCCGAACGCATCGGCGTTTCCAAATCCGACTCCGTGGTGGACTATGCGCTTTTGGAGGCCTGCCTGCGGGACGATCTCAACGCGCACGCCCAACGCGTAATGGCCGTGCTGCGCCCGGTGAAGCTCATTATCACCAACTATCCTGCGGACAAGCGCGAAGTGTTCCAGATTGAAAACAACCCCAATCGCCCCGAGGACGGCACCCGCGCGGTGCACTTCTCCCGCGAGGTGTATGTGGAGAGCGACGACTTTCTGGAAACGCCGGTTCCCAAATACAAGCGTCTGTATCCGGACGGCCCGGAGTGCCGCCTGAAAGGCGCCTATCTCATCAAATGCACCGGCTGCAAGCGCAACGACGACGGCTCCATTGCCGAAATCTATGCCGAATACGATCCCGACTCCTCCGGCGGCGATCCCAGCGACGGCCGCAAGGTCAAGGGCGCAACCATCCACTGGGTGGACGCGGCCACTGCCGTGGACGCCGAGGTGCGGCTGTATGACACTCTGTTCAGCGATCCCGACCCCGATGGCGGCGACAAAAACTTCCTGGACTGCCTGAATCCCCAGTCGCTGGAGGTTCTGACCGGCTGCAAACTGGAAGCGTCCCTTGCCGAAACGCCGATGCCGGCGCGCGCCAAGGATGTGCCTGCCTATCAGTTTATGCGCCTTGGCTATTTCTGCCCGGACAATCGCGACTGCACCCCGGCGCATCTGGTGTTCAACCGCGCGGTGTCGCTGAAGGACAGCTTCAAGTCGGCAAAGTGAGGCGCGCATGGTCATCATTGATTCCGCCAAATGCATTGGCTGCGGCCAGTGCGCGCCGGACTGCTTCAATCACAATCTGAAGCCGGTCGGCGGCAAAATGACCGTGAAGCGCGCCTGCATGGAATGCGGCCACTGCATCGCCATCTGTCCCACCGAAGCCATCTCGCTGGACGACTACCCTGCGCAGCCGCTGTATCCCTACGACCCCGCAGCGATGCAGATTGCGCCGGAGAATCTGCTGCGGTTTATTCAGTTTCGCCGCAGCTGCCGCCGCTTTGTTGACCGCAAAGTGGAACGCAGCAAGCTGGCGCTGATGTTGGAAGCCGGGCGCTTCACCGCCACCGGCGCCAATCTGCAGGATGTCAGCTTTTCCGTCATTCAGGATTCCCTTCCCCAGTTCAAGGCGCTCTGCTGGGAAAGCCTGCATCATGTGACGGCTGCCGCCGCGCGCGGCGAGCTTGCCGCCACCGACCCCACCGCAAGTAATTATGCCCGCCTTTGGCAGCGTTCTTACGAGAAATACCAGCTTGACCCCGCCAATCCCGAAAACGACGCCATGTTTTTCAACGCACCCGCAGTCATCGTGGTCAAAGGGCGCTTTGCCCAGCACGCGGAGCTTGTCGCTTCCAACGTGGAGCTGATGGCTTATACCCAGGGGCTTGCCTGCCTGTTCACCGGCTTTGTGCGCCGCAGTGTGCTCTATGGCAGCAAGGTGCAGGACTTTCTGGGCATGGACGGCAAGGAGTTTGTCCTGTGCATGCTGGTGGGCTATCCCGCGCAAACCTATCGCCGGACGGTGCCGCGCAAGGCGCTGCAGGCCGACTGGCTGTAAGCAATACAACGCGCAGGGCGGAGATCCAATGATCTCCGCCCTGCGCGTTCTTACCGTAAGCCGTGCTTACTGCGTAAAATAGAGATTCAAATCCACTGTGCCGTCAATGCCGGAAACCGTTCCGGCATTGGTATACTGCCAAAGGTGAAACTGATAGGCAAACGTCGGCACTGCTGCATACTCCGCCAGCCAAAAATCATAATTCTTCAGTGCCGGCAGGTCGAACTGTCGATAGCCGACCTCCTGATTAAAATAAACGCCCGGCGTAAATCCCGCTGCGGCGATCGCGTCGCAGAAAGCCTCTGCAGCGGCCGTCATCACCGCGCCATCGGCGTCGTCCGTTCTGCTTCCCGCGCCCTGATGCTCCCAGTCAAAGATAACCGGCATGGAAAGCGAATAGCCCTCCAGCCACAAACGCGTAAACGCAGCTTCCTCCTCGGCCTCCTGCGCGCTGAGCGCCTGCGAAAAGAAATAGACGCCGATTTTCAGCCCGGCCGCCGTCGCGCCGTCCATATTACGCAAAAAATAGTCATCCAAATATAAGCCGCCCTCTGACGAGCCGCGGTATCCAAGGCGAATCATCGCAAAGTCAATTCCGGCGTCCTTCACCGCCTGCCAGTCGATTTCGCCCTGATGCGTGGAAACGTCAACGCCAAGGCTCGCACGCACGTCGCCGTCGTCATAGGTATAAAATCCGTCCTGCTCGGAAAAACAATCGGTATCATAGCTGCTTTCCGGCAGCGACGGCAGCGTCTGTTCCGGCTCTTCGGGCTGGGCGCTTGCCACGCCGCATGCGCCCAGCTGCGCCAAAAGTGCCACACTCAACAGCGCAAGCACCCACTTTTTTTGTTTTTTCATGGTCGTTCCTTTCCC
>JAQUZL010000054.1 GCA_028691385.1 Oscillospiraceae bacterium | reverse complement strand
AGCACTCAAAGCGCTCGGTCAGGCGCGGGTCAGCCGCGCTGCGCTTGGCAAGCGGCGACACCTCCACGGGATACATGGTGATGAAGGTCGGCTGAATCAGTTTTTCCTCCACACGCTGGTCAAAGCACTCATAGAGTGCGTTGCCCCAGGTCGGCTCTTTGGTTTTATCCAGTTCAATGCCCTTGCTCTTCGCTGCAGCAACCGCCTCAGCATCATCCGAAATGGCGGCAAAATCAATGCCCACGAATGTACGGACTGCCTCAATCATGGTCATCCGCTTCCAGCCGGGCTTCAAGTCCAGCTTTTGCCCCAGCCACTCCAGCTCATAGGTGCCATGCAGTTTCATGGCGGCAGAGCTGAGAATCCCCTCGGTAATGTCCATCATATCGTTGAAATCAGCAAAGGCCTGATACAGCTCAATGGAAGTAAACTCCGGGTTGTGCTTCGGATCCATGCCCTCATTGCGGAAAATACGGCCAATCTCATATACGCGATCCATCCCGCCGACAATCAGACGCTTCAGGTTCAGCTCCGTCGCAATCCGCAGATACATATCCATATCGAGGGTATTATGGTGCGTGACGAACGGACGCGCGGACGCGCCGCCGGAAATCGTATTGAGCACGGGAGTTTCTACCTCGATGTAGCCCATATTATCCAGATAATCACGGACATGCTTGATGAATTTGGAGCGAATCTCAAAGGCACGGCGCACCTCCGGGTTGACAATCAGGTCGACATAGCGCTGCCGATAGCGCAGCTCCTGATTGGTAAGGCCGTGGAACTTTTCCGGCAGCGGCAAAAGCGCCTTCGCAAGCAAGGTTACCTCAGTGCAGCGCACGGACATTTCGCCGCGCTGGGTGCGAAAAGCAATGCCGGTCACGCCGACAATATCGCCAATATCAAATTTCTTAAAGCGGTCATAGGCCGCCTCGTCCATTTCGTCCTTCCGCGCATAGAGCTGAATTCTGCCCTCGCGATCCTGCAAATCACAGAAACTGACCTTGCCCATGCCGCGCTTGGACATCAGGCGGCCCGCAACACGAACCGCCTGCCCTTCCAATTCGTCAAACCGCGCCTTGATCGTTTCGCTGTATGCAGTGACATCAAATCTGGTCAGCTCGAACGGATCCTGACCAGCCTCACGCAGCGCAGCGAGTTTTTCTCTGCGGATGCGCAGCTGATCATTCAGTTCCGCGAGCTGATTGTTTTGTTCATCCATCCTGTTTCCTCCCAAATCATTCAACGAACGACGGAAATAATTTCAAACTGAATCGTTCCAATCGGCGCTTCAAACTCGACAACGTCGCCGCTGCGATGGCCGATCAGGGCACGGCCAAACGGCGAGTCGTCGGAAATGCGGCCCTCGCCCGGATTTGCTTCCTGCGAGCCGACAATGTTATACTTCTCCTCATCGTCCTCGCCGACTTCCTTCACCAGGACCGTGCAGCCAAGGCCAATCAAGTCAGATGCGGCTTCATCCTCTGCAATGACAACCGCGTGGGCAAGGATGTTCTCAACTTCAGCAATACGGCCGTACAATTTCGACTGTTCGTTTTTGGCTTCATCGTACTCAGAATTCTCCGAAAGGTCACCGAAAGAGCGCGCCTCTTTAATCAGCTCTGCGACCTCTTTCTCCCGCGTTGTTTTCAGCCAGTTCAGTTCCTTTTCCAGTTCTTCCAGACGATCTGCCGTCAGTTTGAATTCTTTTACCGCCATATTATTATCAATCTCCAATCTTCCGGGCACTGCAAGCGCGCCGGAAACAGCTTCTTTTAATGTGTGTGCAATTATAGAGGAATTTGCCCCTGCTGTCAAGTTATTTTGGCTGCAATCTTGCCAGCGCGGCCTGCAGCTGCGCGTCTTTGTCCACGGGCAGCGCGTTATAATAGCGCGCGCTAGCGTCCGCATCCTCAAGTGTGACCACCACATCCGGCGTAATACCCACATCTACCAAGCTGCTGCCGTCCGGCGTATAGTACTTTCCGGAGGAAATTGCAATGGCCGATCCGTCGTCCAGTGAATAGGTAATCTGAAAATATCCTTTTCCGCAGGTTTTATCGCCGACAATCTCCGCAAGATCCAGCTGCTGCAGCGCCGCTGCAAAGAACTCTGCCGCAGAATAGCTGTCCCCGTTGACCAGCACCGCCATCGGCAGATCCACACTGTGCCCGTCCTTGGCATAATCTGTGTAGCGATCGCCGGTATAATACTCGCTGACAAAGAGCGTTTTGCCGTCCTCCGCCAGATAATCGAGCACCTTCACCAGCTCTGTCTGCAGCCCGCCCGGATTAAAGCGCACGTCAAATACAAGAGATTTCGCCCCTGCGGCAATCATTTGATCAATGGCCGCAATGGTCTGGTCGGCGCAGTTTTCATCAAAGTTGGCAATGGTAATATAGCCAACCGCGCCGTCCAAAAGCTGCGCGGTCGCAATGACATTTTGCACACTTTCGCGGGTGACGGTACAGGGCATTTGCACGCCGTCGCGCACAAAGACCAAATCCACCGCGGTGCCGGCCTCACCGCGCACTGCATTGATTGCCGCGCCGAGTCCCAGCTCTTTGACCTGCTTTCCGCCAACTGAAATCAGCTGGTCGCCGGGCAGGATACCGACGCCATCGGCGGGGCTTCCGGTTGTCACCGACTTCACCGTGATGGTCTGCGCGTCCACATCCTGTTCCACCACGACGCCGATACCAACATAGGAATTGGTCATTTTTGACGCATAGGCCGCATAGTCCGCCGCGCTGATATAATAGCTCCAGCGGTCGCCCAGCGCGTCCACGATTCCCTCCACCGCAGCATCGCCTACGGCCGTTTCGTCGTAATCGCCGACAAACACGGTCGATATGATCTCGTCTGCCTGCGCAACCTTGTCGCCAACCGGATCGCCGGACGAAAATCCAAGCTGACCGGAAATGAGCAGTGTTGCTGCCACAGACGCCGCAATCACAACAGGCAGGATCAAAATATAATAAAGTTTGCGCATGAATTCCCCTCCAGCATACCAAAATCTGAAGAAGCGGAAGCCCCTTCAGATTTTAGTCATTTCCATGTGAAATTATCCGCTGACATAGTCCATCGGATTCACATTGGATCCGTTAATCAGGATCTCAAAGTGCAGGTGCGCGCCGGTCGCCCAACCGGTGGAGCCGACATAGCCGATGACTTCGCCCTTGGACACCGACTGCCCAACGGCAACCGTATAGTAAGTCATATGCGCATAGATCGAAGAGGATCCATCGCCATGATTGATTGCCACATAATTTCCGTTCGCCGTGCCATATGTAGCGGTACTGACCGTGCCGCTTTTGATTGCGTAAATCGGAGTGCCCGATGCAGCCGCCAAATCCACGCCATAGTGCATGGCATAATAACCGTAAATCGGGTGATAGCGGTAGCCATAAGCGCAGCTCACATAGGCGCTGCCGGACGGCAGCGGATATTGAAAGCCGGAGGAGGACTGCCCGGAGCCTTTGTTGGTGGTCGCCGCAGCGGCAGCCTTTCTGGATGCGGCCTCATCTGCCAGCACTTTTTCATACTGGGCAAGCTTGTCCGCAATCTTTTCGTCAAGCTCGTCGCCTTCCGCGTTCTTTTTTGCCAAAAGCTCATTCAGCTCTTCGCTCTCTGCGGCAAGCTTCACCAGCAGGGTGTCCGCCTCGGCGCGCTCCGATTCCAGCGTGCTCTGCTGCGTGGCCAGGGTCTGCTTGGCCGTTTCCAGCTCTTCCTTTTCCGCCTCCAGGTTCTGCCGCGCAGCGGTTACCTGCGCCGTTGCCGCCGCAAGCTGCTCCATCATCCGCTCGTCAGACTGGGAAATTTCATGAATCATGTCAATCCGGTCAAGCAAATCCGTGAAATTGCTGGCATTGAACAGCACCGACCAATACGATACCGCGCCGCCCTCTTCCATGGCGCGGATGCGGCTGCGAAACCGCGACTGCATCTCGGTTTCATTGGCCTGCGCCTGATCCAGTTCTTCCTGCTTAGCCGCAATGAGCAGATTATACTGCTGAATCTGGTCGTTGGTGTTGTTGATTTCCTGCCGCGTAATCTCGATCTTCTGGTCAATCAAGCCCTTTTGATCCACCGTAGATTTTGTGCTTGACTGATTGCCATCGATTTCAGTCTGCAGCTTTGCCGCCTCGGAGGCGATGTTGTCCGCCTCATCCTGCAAGGTGCCGAGCTGCCGTTTCAGCTCAGAAGAGCTGACGGCGGACGCCGTCATGGAAAACGCGCTGAGCAGCAGCGGCAAAAACATCATCAGTGCCAAAATGATTGCAATAATCGAAATAATTTTTTTGCGTTTCATGGTTTTCCTCCTACACGCGCAGGAACTTGCGAATGGAAAGCGCACTGCCGATGACGCCGACCACAAATCCGACCGCTGCAAAGCCCGCAGCCATCGGCGCCCAGATGTCCATAAATGGGAGCAAGTTCAAAAGTTTCATCGTATCGACCGCCTGAATTCGGACGGTAATCAAAGAATAAACGCCCCACTCGGCAAAAAACGCGATCGCTGCGCCTACGATGCCAAGGGTAAAGCCCTCGATGAGGAACGGCCCGCGAATAAACCGGTTGGTCGCGCCAACCATGCGCATGATGGCGATTTCTTCCCGTCTGTCATAGAGTGCAAGCTTAACCGTGTTGGAGATGATGAACAGCGAAACAATCATCAAGATTGCAATAATTGCCGTGGAGGCTACATTCAGGATACTCTGCATGGTCATAAAGCCATTGGAGATTTCATAATGCGCGCTGACCTTGGCAACGCCGGAAATCGCTTCGATTTTCGTAACCGTGTCCTTGGTCTGGCCAATGTCCAAAAGCGTCACGCGATAGCGGTCGCGCAGGGTGGTGGCGTCAACGCCGTCAAAGAGCGTCGGGTCATCCTGCTGCCCGATATAGTCCTGCAGCGCCTCATCTCGGGAAACAAAGACAGCCTGCTGCACGTTTGTAATCATGTTAATATTGGAGCCAACACTCTTGGCTTCCGCCTCTGACAGGTTATCGTCTATGTAGACCAGGATTTCGCTCTCGCGCTCCAGATCTGAAATAATGTTGTTCAGGTTCAGGGTGATGAGCACAAAGCTCCCCATGATGAGAAGGCACGCGATAATCGCGCAGATTGCAGCAAATGACATGAAGCCATGCACAAAAATGCCCTTGTTGCCCTCCCGGATGTAGTATCCAAAATTATTCCGTTTCATAATTATAATATCCGTCCATTCCGTCGCTGATGACAAGCCCATCATCAATGGCAATGACGCGCTTTGAAAATCGGTTGACCAGTGCTTTTTCATGGGTAACAACCATCATGGTGGTGCCAAGGGCGTTGATCCGCTCCAGCAGCATCATGATTTCCAAGGAGCGCGCCGGATCGAGGTTGCCGGTCGGCTCATCGGCGATAATCATCTGCGGATTGTTGATCAGCGCGCGCGCGATGGCTACGCGCTGCTGCTCACCGCCGGATAACTCCTCTGGCAGCCGATGGGACTTGTTTTCCAACCCCACAAGCTCCAGCACGTACGGCACGCGGCTTTTGATTTCCTTTTCCGACGCGCCGATCACCCGCATGGCAAAGGCGACATTGTCGAACACATTTTTCTTTTCAATCAGGCGGAAATCCTGAAAGATGACGCCCAGTGTCCGCCGCATATACGGAATCTGCGAACGTTTGATTTTTCCTGTGTTAAAATTGTTGACCAAAACCATTCCGGTGGTCGGCAAAAGCTCCGCTGTCAGCAATTTGATCAGCGTCGATTTGCCGGAACCGGAAGGGCCGACCAAAAACACGAACTCCCCATCCTCGATGTGAAGAGAAATGCCCTTAACCGCTTTTGCGCCGTTGTCATAGGTTTTTGTTACATTACGAAGGTCTATCATTCATTAAAATCCCCCTGCAGACGATGGAGGAAGCTGCTTGCCGTGCCTGACCGGCTCGCGGGAAACCAGATATTTCTTGACCATGAGCGCCACCTTGAAAATGATTGCGTGGTCAAACTCGCGCAAATCCAAGCCGGTCAGCTTCTTGATTTTTTCAAGTCGATAAACCAGCGTGTTGCGATGGACAAACAGCTTTCTGGATGTTTCGGATACGTTCAGATTGTTCTCAAAAAACTTATTAATGGTATAAAGCGTTTCCTGATCGAGCGCGTCAATGGAGTTGTTCTTGAACACCTCGGACAGGAAAATCTCGCATAGTGTGGTCGGCAACTGATAAATCAGGCGGCCGATGCCCAGATTCTCATAATGGATAATGCTCTTTTCCGTATCAAACACCTTGCCGACCTCAATGGCCACCTGCGCCTCTTTATAGACGTTGGCAAGCTCCCGAAGATGACCGGCTATGGTACCGATGCCGATGGTTGTTTTAATCAAAAGATCCGTGCGGATGGTTTCCTCGATGCTCTGCGCCATGGCGACAAGCTGCTCATTGGTTGTGCCCGGCTCCACCTGCTTGACGATCGCAATATCCGTTTCGTTGATGGACAGCACAAAGTCCTGCTGCTTTTCCGCAAACAGCTTTTGCAGCAGATCCACCGTTGCGACGTCGGCTCGGCCGATCTGCCGAACCAGAAATACCGCGCGCGGAGTGTCGGTAATAAAATGAAGCTCCTTGGCGCGAATGTAGACGTCCCCCGGCAAAATATTATCCGTGATAATGTTCTTGACAAAGGTTCCCTTATCATGCTTGTCCTCATAGTAGGACTTTGCGCCATTGAATGCCACGGCCGCCATCAGACACAAAGAGGTTGCAAGCTCGTCCTCTCCATCGACAAACACCGCAAATTCAAAATAGGCGCCCCAACTGGCCAGAGCTTTGAAGGTTTTCTTTTCGGCGACGCAAACAGAATCCAGTGCGGCATTGAGCCGAAGCACCGGACTGTCCATTTTTTCACCGATTGCAGAAGGTTCACTGCAGGCGACAATGTGTCCCTCAGAATCAATTACGCCAAACATACGATCCGTCGCATCTTTCATCTGCACGATTACGCTTTGAAACATTCGGCTGGACATGGCTTATCCTCCTCATCACGCATTATGCGCTATGCACAAATTGTTGTAAATGCAAATAAATAATACGCTGAAATTCGGCAAATTGCAAGTATTTGTGTACAATTTCTTTCAAAAAAGCGTAAGTTTTTATCTAATTTGACGATTGCATAATGAAGAGGCTCTGATTTCAATGCTTTTCGCCGCCGTCCAAACCAAATTTTCGGCTCAAAACTCATCATATTTCACAGTTCAAACGCAAAACCTCCGCTTTTGTCAGTTCCCGACACGCGCCCACTTCCAGATCGGCAAGCGTCAGCGTGCCCTCGCGTACCCTGCGCAGCGCCGTGACCGTCATGCCGCGGGCTGCCATCATCCGCCGCACCTGATGGTATTTTCCCTCGGTCACCGTGATGCGGCTATGGCCCGGGCCGAGCGGCTCAAGCACGCCGGGCCTGCAAATCGTGCCGTCCTTCAGCGCAAGACCCGCGAGAAACGCCGCCGCATCTTCTGCCGTCGCCTGCCCCTCATGCCATGCCTCATACACTTTTTTCACAGCGTGCCCGGGGGACGTCAGCCGGTGCGCCGCGTCCCCGTCATTGGTAAAGAGAAGCAGCCCCTGCGTCAACTTGTCCAGTCGCCCGACCGGGAACAGGTTCAGCGTCCGATACTGCGCCGGCAGCAGCTCCATCACCGTTTGATCCCGCGGGTCCTGTGTCGAGGTCACATAGCCGATGGGCTTGTTCATCATCAGCCAAACCGTGCGGTACAGCGCAACCCGCGCGCCGCGCAGGGTGATTGTCACCGCCTGCTCGTCAAATTTCTCGTCCTCCCTGCGCGCCACCGCGCCGTCTACTGTCACAAGTCCTGCACGAATCACGCTGCGCAGCTCTTTGCGGCTTCCCGCGCCCGCCTCCGATAAAATCTTATCCAGTCTTTGCATACTTCACCTGCTTGTCATATTTGTCCCAGCCGGTTCATAATGTTTACCACGATTTAGGAACGGAGGAACGATTGATGTTTATTTATACCGCAAAACTTAAAAAAGGGAAACTTGCTATGGTAGGCGCGATGATATTGGCCGTACTCGTACTGCTGATCCTGATGCGCACTGCCGCCGGCACAAAGGATTTGGAAACGGCTGCACACGCCACTGCGGCGGAGACCAACGAGGATCGCGTCGCCTACCTCGCCACCTACGGATGGGTTGTGGATGAGATACCGGTCGAATCCCAGGAAGTCCGAATTCCGGACAGCTTTCCGGAGGTATTGGAGTCTTATAACGAGATTCAGCTAAATCAGGGCTTTGACCTGCACAAATACGAGGGCAAGAAGGTCAAACGCTATGTCTACCATGTTTCAAACTATCCCGACGTGCCGGAGGGCGCTACCGTCAAGGCCACGGTCCTCACCTATCGCAACAAGGTCATCGGCGGCGACGTCAGCTCTTCCGAGCAAAACGGCTTCATCCACGGTTTCGACGCGCCCAACTAAAAAACCTGCGATATTGCTATCATAGCAGATCGCCGTCCGGAAAAAAAGTGTTTGCTTTTCCACCCATCGTTGTTATAATAGCGCAGGAAATCCCCAAATAACGTCGATTTACGGCGATGGAAAGGTTTGCTGCACCTATGGCATCACTTTTGCAGGCGGCACAAAGCAGTCTGTCATTTCTTGGAGTTTGTCTGTTGGTTTTTTTGGCTTTACTCGGCGTGGCGCTCGCGGCGGAACGGCTGAGCGGCATGCACCGGCACCGTGTCGGTTCTGCCCGCTATATTGCATTCATTGCGATGTTCGCCGCAGTGGCAGCGGTATTGATGCTATTTGAGATTCCGCTGTTTTTCGCTCCGTCTTTCTATAAAATTGATTTGAGCGAAATTTCCGTCCTGATCTGCTCGTTCTATCTTGGGCCTGTGGCAGGCGTGATCTGTGAGCTGGTCAAGGTGGTCATCAAGCTTCTGCTCAAGGGCACTACAACGGCCTTTGTCGGTGACTTTGCCAACTTCTGCGTTGGCTGCGCCATGATTCTGCCAGCGTCCATCTTCTACCATGCGAAGAAAAGCAAATCCTCCGCCATTTTTGGTATGATTGCCGGCACGATTGTCATGAGCATCTTTGGCGGACTGTTCAACGGCGTTTATCTGCTCCCGAAATTTGCGCAGCTCTACGGTCTGCCGCTTGACGCGCTGATCGGAATGGGCACGGCCGTGAACGCATCCATCAGCAGCGTGTCGACGCTCGTTCTCTTCGCGGTCGTTCCTTTTAACATTTTGAAGGGTGCAATCGTGTCCCCATTGACCTTTATTTTGTACAAACGTGTAGAAAAGTTTTTGCACAAGCTCGGCGGAAATTAATAAAATTTATACATGTGCAGCAAATATATTTTGCTGCACATTTCCTTTTTTCCCCATGTGCACCATGCAATCGCCCATTTGTTGTGAATATTAGCTAGTTTTTATGCTCCAAAAATTAAATTTTCCGTGATATTATCTGAAAGAATTCCTTGCTTTTTTGTCGAAATTGAATTATCATAATGCCATATTGAATTAGTATGCCCTCTCCATGGAAACCTGTTTTTCTTTGTGGAATCGGATGCGGTAAAAACGCGTCCGCAGCAAGGCATTTCGTTCAATATCGCGGGCAGCGCGGGCTTACCGCTCTGCCATGAATCATGCCCCTACATAAGGGCGCATAAGGAGGAACATAGCAGCATGAGTATTCAAAAGGTTGCCGTAATTGGTGCCGGTACCATGGGCCTTGACATCGCACAGGTTTTTGCCCGTGCCGGCAAGCAGGTCATCGTTCGTGATATCACCGACGAAATCATTGCTGGTGCCGAAGCAAAGCTGAACAAGGGTCTTGACAAGCAGGTCGCCAAGGGCAAAATGGACGAGGCGCAGAAGGCTGCCATTCTGGCAAACATGTCTTTCACCACCGATCTCCACGCAATTGCCGATGTCGATCTGATTGTGGAGGCCATTGTGGAACGAATCGACATCAAGAAGAGTGTTTACAAGGAACTCGATGAGATCTGCAAGCCGGAAACCATCTTTGCTTCCAACACCTCTTCCATTTCCATCACGGAAATCTCCTCTGCCGTCAAGCGCAAGGAGCAGTTCATCGGCATGCATTTCTTCAATCCCGCCACCGTTATGAAACTCGTTGAGGTCATTCGCGGCTTCCACACCAGCGACGCCACCTATCAGCTCGTCAGTGATCTGGCAGCGGAGGTTGGCAAGCAGGCCGTCGAGGTGCATGAGTATCCCGGTTTTGTTGTCAACCGCATCCTGATCCCGATGATTAACGAGGCAGTCGGCCTTTATGCCAACGGCGTCGCTACCGCGGATGACATCGATACGGCCATGTGCCTTGGCGCAAACCATCCGATGGGTCCGCTGCATCTGGGCGATTTGGTCGGTCTGGATATTTGCCTGAACATTATGGATGTCATCTATAATGAAACCGGCGATCCGAAGTATCGTGCCGAACCGCTGATGCGCAAAATGGTTCGTGCCGGCCAGCTTGGTCGCAAAACCGGCAAGGGCTTCTTCGACTACTCGAAATAATTGGCCGGATTATCCACGGTCGTTATTTATACACTATTCTGATAGGAGGAAACATTTTCATGGATTTTACACTTACCAAAGAGCAACTGATGCTCCGCAAGATGATGCACGATTTCACGGAAAACGAAGTTCGTCCAATTGCTGCTGATACCGACAAGTTTGCTGAGTATCCCCGGGAAAATATCGAGAAGCTGTTTCGCTATGGCATCATGGGCATGTGCGTGCCCAAGGAATACGGTGGCTACGGCGCCGATGACATTTGCGGTGCAATCGCAATCGAAGAGCTCTCCAAGGTCTGCGCTTCCACCGGCGATATTGTCGCTACCCACAACGGTCTGTGCTGCGGCCCGATTCTGAAGAGCGGTACCGAAGAGCAGAAGCAGAAGTATCTGCGCATGCTGACCGAGGGTCGCAAGGTCGGCGCATTCTGCCTGACCGAGCCGAACGCCGGCTCTGACGCTTCCAAGGGCTGCACCACTGCAGTGCTTGAGGGTGACCATTATGTCCTGAACGGCTCCAAAATCTTCATCACCAACGGTTACGTTGCCGACGTTCTGGTCGTTTTTGCAATGACCGATCCGTCCAAGGGCACCAAGGGCATCTCCGCCTTTATCGTTGAAAGCAATATGCCGGGTTATTCCGTCGGCAAGCACGAAGTCAAGATGGGCCTGCATGGCTCCCCCACCGCTGAAATCGTCTTCACCGACTGCATTGTCCCGAAGGAAAACCTGCTGGGCAAAGAGGGCAAGGGCTTCGGCATTGCCATGCAGACGCTGGACGGCGGCCGTATCGGCATCGCTGCACAGGCTCTGGGCATTGCAGAAGGCTCCATGAACGAGGCTATGGAATACACCAAGGGCCGCGTACAGTTCGGCAAGCCGATCTCCAAGTTCCAGCATACGCAGTTCGCATTTGCTGATATGTACATGGGCATTCAGGCCGGCCAGCTGCTGACCTACAAGGCCGCTGCTACCAAGACTGCCGGCCAGCGCTTCACTGTTGAGGCTGCCTGTGCCAAGCTGTTCTGCTCCGAGCTTGCCATGCGGACTTCCACCAAGGCTGTCCAGATGTTCGGCGGCTACGGCTATACGCAGGACTATCCTGTTGAGCGTATGATGCGCGATGCAAAGATCACGGAAATCTACGAGGGTACTTCCGAGGTTCAGCGCATTGTCATTTCCAGCAATATTCTGTAAGGAGGTATCACGAAAATGAAAATTCTTGTTTGTGTTAAGCAGGTTCCGGATACTTCCGGTAAGGTTGCCGTCAATCCGGATGGCACTTTGGATCGTGCTTCCATGCAGACCATCATCAACCCGGATGATCTGAACGCAATGG
>JAQUZL010000053.1 GCA_028691385.1 Oscillospiraceae bacterium | reverse complement strand
GGGTTTGCGAAATCTGTACCGGCTGGTGAGTTACGCCCATCTCAAGTATTATCACCGCAAGCCGCGTATGCCGAAATCGGAGCTGTGTCGGTGGCGTGAGGGATTGCTCATCGGCTCTGCCTGCGAGGCGGGCGAGCTGTTTCAGGCGGTCATTGAGGGCAAGAGCCACACGGAGCTGAAGCGCTTGGCGGCCTGGTATGACTTTTTGGAGATTCAGCCCATCTGCAACAACGCGTTCATGCTGAATAACGGGCAGGCGTCCGGCATCGAGCAGCTGCGGCAGTTCAACCGCGTGATTGTGCAGTTGGGAGAAGAACTGGGCAAGCCGGTGGTCGCCACGGGCGACGTGCATTTTCTCAATCCCGAGGACGAGATTTATCGCAGGCTCTTGATGGCGGCCAATAAATTCCCGGACGTGGATCGGGAGCTGCCGCTGTATTTCAAGACAACCGACGAAATGCTGCAGGAATTTTCCTATCTCGGCAAGGCCAAGGCGCATGAGATTGTGGTGGAAAATCCCAACCTCATTGCCGACATGTGCGAAACGCTGCGCCCTGTGCCGCACGGCCTGTTTGCGCCCAAGATTGAGAATTCGGTGGAGGATCTCAAACGCCTGGTTTACGGGAAAATGCATCGGCTTTACGGTGAAAATCCGCCGGAGCTGATTACCAAGCGTGTGGAAACGGAGCTTGGCGACATTATCCGCTGCCACTACGACGTGATTTATATGTCCGCGCAGAAGCTGGTGCAGAACTCGCTGGAGCATGGGTATCTCGTTGGTTCGCGTGGCTCGGTCGGCTCGTCCATCGTGGCCTATATGTCCGGCATCACCGAGGTCAACTCTCTGCCGCCCCATTACCGCTGCCCGAAGTGCCGGTATGTCACCTTCGACGTGCCGGAAGCCTGCGCCTGCGGTGCGGATTTGCCGGATTTGGACTGCCCGGAATGCGGCACAAAGCTGGATAAAGACGGCTTCAATATTCCCTTTGAAACCTTTTTGGGCTTTGGCGGCGACAAGGTGCCGGATATTGACCTGAACTTTTCCGGCGAATATCAGGCCAAGGCGCACGCCTATTGCGGCGAGATGTTCGGCGAGGGGCATGTGTTTCGCGCGGGAACCATCACCGGCGTGGCGGAAAAAACGGCCTATGGCTATGCAAAAAAGTATTTGGATGAACGCAACATGGTGGTTTCCAAGGCGGAGGAAAACCGGCTGGCGTCCGGCTGCGTCGGTGTGCGGCGCTCCACCGGGCAGCATCCCGGCGGCATGGTCGTCATCCCGGCGGAAAACGAAATTTATGATTTTTGCCCGGTGCAGCATCCGGCCGATGACTTTGGCTCCGGCACGATTACCACCCATTTTGAATACCACTCCATGGAGGAAAACCTGCTGAAGCTGGATATGCTCGGCCATGATGACCCGACCATGATCCGCATGCTCGAGGACTTCACCGGCGTGGACGCACAGAAAATACCGCTGGATGACAAGGACACCATGTCCATTTTTACCGCATCCAAGGTCTTGGGCTATGAGAATGATCCGATTCTGGGGCCGACCGGCGCGGTGGCCATCCCGGAATTCGGCACGTCCTTCACGCGGGGCATGCTGATTGAAACCCAGCCGACCCAGTTTGATACGCTGCTGCGCCTTTCCGGCTTTTCACACGGCACGGACGTGTGGCTGGGCAATGCGCGCGATTTGATTTTGTCCGGAACGGCCACCGTTAACGCGGCAATCGGCTGCCGCGACGACATTATGCTGTATCTCATCAAGTGCGGAATGCCGGAAAAGCGCGCCTTTAAGATCATGGAAGCGGTTCGAAAGGGCAGAGGTCTGCCCGATGGCGCGGAGCAGGAGATGCTGGAACACGGCGTGCCGGAATGGTACATCGGCTCGTGCAAAAAGATTCAATATCTGTTCCCGAAAGGTCATGCGGTGGCCTATGTCATGATGGCGTTCCGCATTGCGTGGTTCAAGGTGCACGAGCCACTGGCGTTTTACGCAGCCTATTTTTATCGACGCAGTCAGAAGGACGGGTTCGACGCGGCCATGATGACCCACGGCATGGAGGACGTCAAGGCGCAAATCAAGGCCATTCGCGGCAATCCGGACGCAACGGCCAAGGAAGAGGACTTGCTCACCACGCTGGAGGTCTGCTATGAGTTCTATCTGCGCGGCTTTTCCTTCGCGCCCATCGACCTGTATGAGTCAGATGCACTGAAATTCAAAATTAAGGACAAGCAGCTGCTGCCGCCGTTTGTGTCGGTTTCCGGCCTTGGTGAAACAGCGGCGCTGGATCTTGCCGAGGGCAGAAAGGGGAAGCACTTTATCTCCATTGATGAGGTATCACTGGCCTGTCCCAAGGTTTCCAAGACCCATATCGAAAACCTGAAAATAGCCGGCGCGTTTGGCGACCTGCCGGATTCCAGTCAGGTATCCCTGTTCTGATATAAAGGAGCGCAACATTTGAAAATTCGAACGGCGGCAGCGACGGATTTGCCGGAATTGCTGCATATTTATGACAATGCCCGCGCGTTTATGGTGCAAAACGGCAATCCGACCCAGTGGGCCAACAGCGGCCCGTGTCTTGCCCTGCTGCAGGCGGATATTCAAAGAGGCGAACTGTTTGTGGCCGAGGATGCCGGGCACATCGAAGCGGTGTTCCTGTTCACAACCGCGCCGGATCCGACCTATGCCGTCATATATGACGGCGAATGGCCGAATGACAGACCATATGGCACCATTCACCGGCTGGCCTCGGCCGGGCGCGTGCCGGCAATCGCGCAGATTTGCCTTGACTGGTGCTATGCTCGCTGCGGTAACCTGCGCGGCGATACGCACCGCGATAACCGCCCCATGCAGCATGGCTTCCGCAAAAACGGCATGAAGGAATGCGGCATCATTTATGTGGAGGACGGCACGGCGCGTCTTGCCTTTCAAAAAGAATAAGAAAAAGCGAATCCCACTGACAATTGTCAGTGGGATTCGCTTTTTTACAGCATCGCTTCCCTTGCCGGCTCCTTGCGGCACTTACGGTAATGCAGCGCAACCAAAATCAAAAAGAAGATACCGAGGTATCCGAAAATTGGGTAAATGGCGCCGATTAAATCGCCAAAGCCAAACAAGCTGGCGCAGTAGGCAAGACCAAGCAGCAGCAGATTCACCGGCAGGGCGCGTCTTTCCAGCACCGGATGACGCAGCTGTAAATATCGGCACAGGCCGATGTTGCTGGACATCGCCGCGCCGAAGATACCCAAAAGCAGCAGCGCGCCATAGGCATAGCCGAGCGGACGGCTGAGCTGGCAGGCTAAATCCAGCATCGGCATTTCGGTGGCACTGGAGTCCGGGTGCAGCAGCAGCGAAACAAGAATGCTACTGGCGATGGCAACCAGCAGCACCGTGCCGGTGATGATGCCGCGATAGGCGGCTTTCTTTCCCGGGATCAGCTCGCCGAAGGGCGTCAGCACGCCAATAGAGCCAAAGGTGTTATAGGCCACATAGGTAATGCCAGCGATCAAAAAGTTTGGAAGCAGCGCGTTGGTGCTGCCGCGGGGCGCGGGCGTAAAGCTTTCAAGGCCAAACTTGCGCAGCGCGGCAATGGCAAACCCGATGGTGGACAGCACGATGATCGGCACGCAGACGGAAAACGCTGCCGCCATGCCGCGCAGGCCAAACAGAGAAATGAGCAGCACGGCTGCGCTCATGAAAATCCCCGCCAGCCATGCCGGAACGCCGGGAATCAGCTGATGCACCAGCGCGCCGCCGCCGGCAATCATGATGGAAATGACGCCAAAGAGAAACAGTGCCTGCAGCAGTCCCACCAGCGCCTGCAGGGCAGGACAGTCCCAGCCGATTACCACTTTCCCCATATCCTGAATGCCGGAAAGCTGTTCCAGACGGATGAGCAGAATCCCGCAGACGGCAAACAGTACCGCCGCAATCAGCAGTCCCAGAAAGCCATAGCCGCCGAAGCAGCCGAAAAATTGCCACAGCTCCTGCCCGGAAACGAATCCCGCGCCCAGAAAGAAGCCGGAAAACACAAACGCAGTTCGAAATGTACTTCGCATAAAAGATCGCACCTCACAACCGGCCTATCATATCACACAACCGGCTGCTTGCAAAGAAAAAAATGCGCCGCGGCACGCGGCCGCGGCGCAAAAACTCATTCTTCCGGGGATACCAGCGCGATGTGCAGCTCGTCAAGCTGCTTTTGCTCGACCACGGATGGTGCGCCCATCATGATGTCCTGCGCGTTCTTGTTCATGGGGAACGCGATGACCTCGCGGATGGATTCCTCGCCGCTGAGCAGCATGACACAACGATCCACGCCCGGCGCAATGCCCGCGTGGGGCGGCGCACCATAGCAGAAGGCGTTGTACATGGCGGGGAACTTGGCTTTGACGTCCTCTTCGCCCAGACGAACCATCTCAAAGGCCTTGACCATGATTTCCGGATCGTGGTTTCGCACCGCGCCGGAGCTAAGCTCCACGCCGTTGCACACCAGATCGTACTGATTGGCCATGATGTCCAGCGGGTTCATCTCGCCGCGCTCCGCTTTCAGCAGCGTTTCCATGCCGCCGGTGGGCATGGAGAACGGATTGTGGCAGAATTCCAGCTCGCCGGACTCCTCGCCAATCTCATACATCGGGAAGTCCACAATCCAGCAGAATTCATAGCGTTCCTTGTCCATGTGACCCGGGCAGGCAGCGCCGAGCTTGCTGCGCAGAACACCGGCGGTTTTTTGAGCGGCTTCCTTTTTCCCTGCGGTCAGGCCGACAAACGCGCCCGGCTTCAGGCCAAGGGCTTCCATGACCTCGGCTGCGCGCGGGGCAAGGAACTTGGCGATGCCGCCGGCGAGATTGCCGGTTTCATCCACCTTGAACCAGTAGGCCTTGTTGCCGGATTGCACCTCCACATCCGCGCAGAGCTTGTCGACGGCCTTGCGCGCGAGCGCGCAGTCCGGCACGACAACGGCCTTGACGGTGCTCCCGGCGAACGGCTCGAAGCCGCAATCGGCAAACGCGGTGAAATCCTGCACGGTGAGATCAATGCGCAGATCAGGCTTGTCCGAGCCATAGGTATCCATGGCCTCCCGATAGGGAATCTGACGGAACGGCGCGGCGGAAGCGATGCTGTAGGCGCCGTATTTTGCAAAAATCGGCGGCAGAACATCCTCCAGGACGGCAAAGACGTCCTCCTGCGTGGCAAAGGCCATCTCCATATCCATCTGATAGAACTCGCCGGGGCTGCGGTCGCCGCGAGCGTCCTCATCGCGGAAGCAGGGGGCAATCTGGAAATAGCGGTCGAAGCCGGCAGTCATCAAAAGCTGCTTGAACTGCTGCGGCGCCTGGGGCAGCGCATAGAACTTGCCGGGGTGCTTGCGCGCGGGCACCAGATAGTCGCGCGCGCCCTCCGGCGAGGAGGCGGTGAGGATCGGCGTGGTAATCTCCAAAAAACCGTGGGCGGTCATGGCCTGCCGCAGCGCGGAAACCACATTGCAGCGCAGCAGAATGTTGCGCTTGACCTCCGGATTGCGCAGATCGAGGTAGCGATACTTGAGCCGCTGGGTTTCATCGGCGTCGCGGCTGCGGTTGATCTCAAACGGCAGCTCGTTATAACGGCAGCGGCCGAGAATGTCGATCTTTTCCGGGACAATCTCAATGTCACCGGTGGGAATTTTTCCGTTTTTGCTGTCACGCTCCCGTACCGTGCCGGTGACAGCGATGGTGGATTCCTTATTGATGCTCTTGACAATGCGCATCATGTCCTCGGTTTCCACGACCACCTGTGTGGTGCCGTAGAAGTCGCGGACGATGACAAAAGCAAAATTGCTGCCGACCTCACGGACATTTTCCATCCATCCGGCGATGGTGACGACCTTGCCCGCATCGGACAGACGCAGCGCGCCGCAGGTGTGTGTTCTTGATTGTGTCATAATTGACCTCGCTTTCTAAAAACAAAAAATATTTTTGATTAGGTGTGATCGTGAATGACAGTGCCGCAGTTTGCCGCGTCCAGTCCCGCCTGAATGGTCTGAATGGCGTCAGCGGCCGCAACGGTGATCTGCTCGCCGGTGGCCATGTTTTTGCAGGATACCACGCCCTGCGCAATTTCGTCCTCGCCCAGCAAAATGCAGTAGGGAATCCCCAGCTTGTCCGCATAGGACATTTTCGCCTTAAATTTTTTCTGCTCGGCATAAAGCTGCGCGCGGATTCCTGCATTGCGCAGCATGGTGGCGAGGGTAATGGCCGGGGTGAGATCGTCCGTCATGGGCAAAATCAGCACATCGGCAGGCGCGGTATTGAGCGCGTCATTCAAGTATCCCTGCTCGCCCAACACATAGAACAGCCGCGTCAGGCCAATGGAAATGCCGACGCCCGGCAGCTGCTTATCGGTGTAGTATTCCGCCAGATTGTCGTAGCGGCCGCCGGAGCAGACCGAGCCAATCTCCGGATGATCCAGCAGCGCGGTTTCATACACCGTGCCGGTGTAGTAATCAAGGCCACGGGCAATGGTGAGGTCGACGCGGAAGTTCTCTTCCGGCACGCCAAAGGCGGAAAGATTCTTTGTAACGGCTTCCAGCTCGCTTAGACCCTGATCGAAGCCCGCATTGCGGCCGCGATAGCCCTCCAGTGCGGTCAAGACCGCAGCATTATTGCCGGTGATGGCGATAAATTTGAGAATTTCGTCGGCGGAAGCGGCGTCCACGCCTGCTTCATCCACCAAAATGGCGCGCACATTTTCCGCACCGATCTTATCCAGCTTGTCCACGGTGCGCATGATCTCGCCCGCCTGCGCGCCCAGCCCCAGCATGGCATAAAAGCCGTTGAGAATTTTGCGGTTGTTGATGCGAATCTGGAAGCGCTTCAGGCCAAGCTGGGAGAGCGTGCGGTAGATGATCGAGGGAATTTCCGCCTCGTTGAGGATGTCCAGCTTCCCATCGCCGATGATATCAATATCCGCCTGATAGAACTCCCGGAAGCGGCCGCGCTGGGCGCGCTCACCGCGATAGACCTTGGCGATTTGATAGCGGCGGAAGGGGAATGACAGCTCGCCATAGTGCAGCGCGACGTATTTTGCCAGCGGCACGGTAAGATCGAAGCGCAGCGCCAGATCACTGTCGCCCTTCTGGAAGCGATAGATCTGCTTTTCGGTTTCGCCGCCGCCCTTGGCCAGCAGAATTTGCGCATCCTCAATGGCTGGAGTGTCCAGCGGCGTGAAGCCATAGAGCGCATAGTTTTTGCGCAGCGTTTCCATGATGCGCTCCATCTGCATTTGCGGCTTGGGGAGCAGTTCCATAAAGCCGGAGAGTGTGCGCGGTTTGATTCTTTCCATATCATTTGCGTCCTTTCAGAATTGGTAACGAAAAAAAGATACTCTCGTCCCATAAAATATGGGACGAGAGCAAACATTGCTTCGTGGTGCCACCCATTTTCGGCGCAAATGCGCCCTCTTAAGCTCCATAAAGGGGAGCGGCCTGCACGTTTCCGTGCGCGCTTGGCGGATGTCCTTCCCGGGTGACTGCACAGAATGCTTTCAGCGTTTGCATTCCTCTCTGGGCGCAGCGCGAACCGGTACTGCTTCCGCGTCATGGCGCGATGATGCTTATAGGAATCCCTGCCCGTTGCGAGAGATGGTACGCCAGTCAAGATCGCCGCGATCGAGGCCGAGAATCAGCATCTCTGCGGTGGCGAGATTGGTGGCGCAGGGAACGTTGTGCGCGTCGCACAGGTGCAAAATCTCCACCAGAGTCTGATCCTGCCAGGGATCCATCGTCGAGTTCGGATCGGTAAAGAACAGAACCATGTCGATTTCATTATAAGCGATCCGCGCGCCAAGCTGCTGCGCGCCGCCCTGCGCGCGAGAAAGAAACAGCGTGACAGGCAGGCCGGTCGCATCGGCGACAAGACGGCCGGTTGCGCTGGTGGCCAGAACATTGTGCTTGGCCAGGACGCTTTTGTATGCGGCGCAGAATTGAACCATCAATTCTTTTTTCTTATCATGGGACATAAGTGCGATATTCATGCAATCCACCCCGTTCACTTCAGCCGCATGAGCGGCACTTTTATTCCACGCAGTCGGCGCGCCAGATGAAGACAGGCTTCTGCCGCGCCATGGTTGGTATAGAGAATTAGGGGAACACCGGCCGATGCGGCCAATGTGACCGCATGATCCTCCGGCATAATCCCCAGCAGCGGCAGGCCGACCGAGTCCATGACGTCGTCCACCGTGGTGCGCATCTGCCCATTAAGCCGCGGCGTGACGCGGTTTACGGCAATCTTGCAGGCTGTGATCTGCAGTTCGGCAAGCGCGTCTGCCGCACGGGCGGCATCACGCATGGAGGCCAGATCCGCCGTGGAAACGACCATGGCGGCATCGGCATAGCGCGCGGCAAACCGAAAGCCCGCGCCGATACCGGCCGGTGCGTCAATCAAACACCAGTCGAATTTTTTTCTTGCTTCCAAAAGAAGCGCGGAAAAGGCGTCCCCATCCAAATCCTCCGGCTCCGCGTTCATGGGCGCGGTGAGGACGCGCAAATTGGGAATCTCTCTCGACGCCGGCGCGTCGTCAAGGCTGCTTCGCCCTTCCATCACGTCCAGAAACGAAACGATGGCGCTGTCCGCCATCCCAAGAGAAAGATCCAGATTGCGCAGGCCGACGTCAGCGTCAATACATAAAACGCTGCAACCCTCTGCAGCAAGACAGGAGGCAACGCCGGCACAGAGAGTGGTTTTACCCGTGCCGCCCTTGCCGGAGGACACGACCATGACCTGACCCACGAAATTCCCCCTAATCTTGGTTGTAGATACAAATATTATACCGGGGATGCCGCATAATTTCAACAGTTTTTTGTGCGCTTTGCTCAAAAAGAAAGAAAAATCATTTTTTTCAAAAAACTATTTACAAATCGCAGCCGCAGTGCTATAATGCAATCAGTAATGATAATCAATATCAAAGAGGTTAGGCCATGAAACGACGCAGCAAAAAACGCGATGCAATCATGTCCTGCTTGCAGGGAACCAAGCTGCACCCCACGGCGGAATGGGTTTATCAGCAGCTGAAGCCGGATTATCCTGACCTCAGCCTTGGCACGGTTTACCGCAACTTGTCGCAGTTCAAGGAAGAGGGCGCGATTGTTTCCGTCGGCACGGTCGGCGGCCTTGAGCGCTTTGATGCCGACACCAGTCCGCATGGACATCTGGTCTGCCGCAGCTGCGGCGCGGTGGTTGACGCGGGTCGGGCGGATATTCCCGCTGCGGTGATTGCCTGCGCGGAGAAGGAAACCGGGGGCGTTGTGGAAGCTTCTCGCCTGATTTTCACGGGTTTGTGTCAAACCTGCAATCCGAAAAAGTTCAGTTCCTGATTCATAATGAAATTAAAATTATATTTGGAGGTAAATGATTATGGCTAAATTTGTTTGCACTGTTTGTGGTTATGTTTACGAGGGCGAGGCTGCTCCGGAGCAGTGCCCGATCTGCAAAGCACCGGCGTCCAAGTTCAAGATGCAGGACGCTGAGATGTCCTGGGCTGCTGAGCACGTTGTTGGCGTGGCACAGGGCGTTTCCGAGGACATTCTGAAGGATCTGCGCGCAAACTTCGAGGGTGAGTGCTCCGAGGTCGGTATGTATCTGGCAATGGCTCGCGTTGCGCATCGTGAGGGCTATCCGGAAGTCGGCATGTACTATGAGAAGGCCGCCTACGAAGAGGCAGAGCATGCCGCCAAGTTTGCAGAGCTGCTCGGCGAGGTCATCACCGATTCCACCAAGAAGAATCTGCAGATGCGCGTTGACGCAGAAAACGGCGCAACTGCCGGCAAGTTCGATCTTGCAAAGCGTGCAAAGGCTGCGAACCTCGATGCAATCCATGACACCGTGCATGAGATGGCACGCGATGAAGCCCGTCACGGCAAGGCATTTGCCGGCCTGCTGACCCGTTACTTCGGATAATTTTACGTCGTAGCGACAATATTATAATCGATCAAAACGGAGGGAACAGAGAAGACTGTTTCCTCCGTTTTGCATAGGAAAAGACGGAAAATCCAAGACGCCCGGACGAAGAAAGCGCGGCCTGCACGGCAATTCAGCATTTTTACTTATGGATGAAATACAAGAAAAAATTTTCTTGATTCAAATCCTGCAAAAAAATTGCTGAAAAATTTTTTTCTGGCAAAAATGAGAGGAACGAGAGAATGTATTATAAGTTAAATTCATATATAGAAGAATTGAATAATCAAATCAATATGATATAATGTACTTGAAAGTACCACACCAGACCTTATCATGTCTGGGTACTGACAAAACGAAAGGAAGTATCTGTATGGAAAAGGTTGCTCGCGACAGCTACAATTTGTATATTGGTGGTAAATGGGTAGATGCAAAGGACGGCGGAACGTTCAAAGCATATTGCCCGGCCAACGGCCAGGAATTGGCTACCTGTGCAGAAGCTACCCGTGAAGATGTCGATGAGGCCGTCAAGGCCGCATGGGCTGCATGGGAAACGTGGAAAGACGTCAGTCCGATTGAGCGCGCAGATATTCTCATGAAGATCGCCGATGTGATCGACGCCAATGCAGAGAAGCTGGCAATGCTGGAATCTCTGGACAACGGCAAGCCGATCCGTGAAACCATGGCGATTGATATTCCGTACGCATCCGACCACTTCCGCTATTTTGCAGGCGCGGTTCGCGCAGAAGAGGGTACGGCAACGATGCTCGACGGTAACACCATGAGCATGGTGCTTCGTGAGCCGATTGGCGTTGTCGGCCAGATCGTTCCCTGGAACTTCCCGTTCCTGATGGCAGCATGGAAGCTGGCGCCTGTTCTGGCTGCCGGTGACTGCACCGTTTTTAAGCCGTCCAGCTATACCTCTTTGAGCGTGCTGGAATTTGCAAAACTGATTGACGGCATCCTTCCGGCCGGCGTTTTCAACGTCATCACCGGTAAAGGCTCCAAGGCCGGTCAGTATATGCTCGAGCATCCGGGTTTCCGCAAGCTGGCGTTTACCGGCTCTACCGAGATCGGTCACAGCATTGCAAGCGCGGCAGCAGATCGCCTGATTCCGGCCACACTGGAACTGGGCGGCAAGTCCGCGAACATCTTCTTCCCGGACTGCAAGTGGGATATGGCAATCGACGGCATCCAGCTGGGCATCCTGTTCAATCAGGGTCAGGTATGCTGCGCCGGTTCTCGTGTGTTTGTACATGAGGACATTTATGATAAGTTCGTTGCCGACGCGGTCAAGGCGTTCAACAATGTCAAGGTCGGTATGCCGTGGGAAGCCGATACCCAGATGGGCTCTCAGATCAATAAGGGTCAGCTGGAGAAGATCTTGAGCTACGTCAAGATCGGCAAAGATGAGGGCGCGACCGTTGCTTGCGGCGGCGAGGCCATCACCGATGGCGAGATGGGCAAGGGCGCATTCATGCGGCCGACGCTGCTCACCAACGTTACCAACGATATGCGCGTTGCGCAGGAAGAGATCTTTGGGCCGGTGGCCGTGATCATCAAGTTCAAGGATGAAAAAGAAGTCATCGACATGGCCAATGACAGCGTTTATGGCCTTGGCGGCGCAGTTTGGACGCGCGATATTAACCGCGCAATCCGTGTCTGCCGTGGCATCCAGACCGGTCGTATGTGGGTCAACACCTACAACGCCATCCCGGCCGGCGCACCGTTTGGCGGCTATAAGGAATCCGGCATCGGCCGTGAAACCCATAAGATGATTCTGGAACATTACACCCAGAAGAAGAACATCATGATCAACCTGTCCGAAGCACCGTCCGGCTTCTATCCGGAAAAGTAAGCATCATAAGCGATAAAAAGCGATCCGGCCATCAGGCCGGATCGCTTTTTGCAAGTTGTGCCATGCCAAAAGAAATGCTATAATAGCCGCAAGGCGGCTATTATATGCGCATTTTGGCGCTCTGCGCCAAAGCGCTTAAAATATATCAAGGCCCTGCCGCTGGAAGCGGCAGATGGCCGTATTATAGCATGATGAAATCATGCTATAATAGCCGCAAGGCGGCTATTATATGCGCATTTTGGCGCTCTGCGCCAAAGCGCTTAAAATATATCAAGGCCCTGCCGCTGGAAGCGGCAGATGGCCGTATTATAGCATGATGAAATCAT
>JAQUZL010000052.1 GCA_028691385.1 Oscillospiraceae bacterium | reverse complement strand
GCAGAACATGCGGGATCCCAACAAGCAGATTCCGCAGGCCATCATCAGCGGCGGCATTGTGATCGCAGCAATTTATCTGTTTTCCGCTTTTGGTATCGGTGCGGCCATCCCCACCTATGAAATCAGTGTGGATTCCGGCCTGATTGACGCCGTATCGCTGATGCTCGGACGAACCAGTGGCCTGTTTGTGGGCACGGTTTCTCTACTCTTTTTAATTACGCTCTTCGGCAACATGATTTCCTGGTCCATGGGCGTTAACTCCACCGCAGCCTATGCGGCCGATAACGGCGATATGCCCCGTGTGTTCGCCCGGCGCTGGTCTAAAAACGATATGCCGGTGGGATCCGCGCTGACCTCCGGAATTGTGGCGACGCTGATTTGCCTGCTGGGCGTCCTCATTTCAACGGTTTCCCCGGACTCCTCTCTGTTCTGGAGCTTCTTTGCGCTGAACCTTGTCATGCTGCTGCTGAGCTACGTGCCGGTTTTCCCGGCCTTTTTGAAGCTGCGCAAAGCAGATCCCGATACCGAGCGCCCGTTCCGCGTGCCGGGCAGCGCCGGATTTTTGAGTTGGCTCGCCTATGTGCCGATGGCGCTGATTCTCATTTCCATCTTTTTCACCGCGATTCCCCTGTCCACCGACCCGGAAACGCTGTCGTATTACTTGCCCATCACGATTGGCTCCGTCATCAGTATTGTCTTGGGTGATCTGCTCATTTCCGCGCGCAAGCGGAAGCGTCAATCTTAAATCTACAATTGGAGGACGATAAGCAATGGCAAAACGTATCATCGGTTCCACACCGAAGCAGGACGGGTATCGGATGCCCGCCGAATTTGAGCGGCAAAGCGGCATTTGGATGATCTGGCCGGAGCGCAACGACAACTGGCGCAACGGCGCCAAGCCCGCGCAGGAAGTGTTTGCAAACGTGGCAAAAGCCATCGCACGCTTTGAGTGCATGACCGTGCTCGTATCCCCTTCTCAGTTTCTCAACGCCCGCGCCAAGCTGCCGCCGGAGATTCGTGTGATCGAAATGGTCACCGACGACGCCTGGGTGCGCGACTGCGGCCCAACCTTCCTTGTCAATGACAAGGGCGGCCTGCGCGCGGTCGACTGGGAATTCAACGCCTGGGGCGGCCTTGTAGACGGCCTTTATTTCCCGTGGGACAAGGACGATCAGGTCGCGCAGAAAATCTGCGAAATTGAGAAGGTTGAATCCTACCGCACCGACGGCTTTGTGCTGGAGGGCGGCTCCATCCACGTTGACGGCGAGGGCACCGTCATGACCACCGAGATGTGCCTGCTCTCCGAGGGGCGCAATCCCGATCTCAGCCGTGAAGAAATTGAGCAAACGCTTTGTGATTACCTCGGCTGTGAAAAGGTAATTTGGATCAAGGACGGCATCGACCCCGACGAAACCAACGGTCACATTGACGACGTCGCCTGTTTCGTCGCCCCGGGCGAGGTCGCCTGCATCTGGACAGACGACCCGTCCCACCCATTCTATCAGCAGGCGCGCGACGCCTACGAAACCCTCACCGCCGCCACCGACGCCAAGGGCCGCAAGCTCAAGGTGCACAAGCTGTGCCTCACCAAACAGCCGTGCTATCTGGAAGGTGCGGAAACCATCGACTCCGTGGAGGGTACCCAGCCGCGGGAAAACGGCGAGATCAGCATCGCATCGTATATGAACTTCCTCATTATCAACGGCGCGGTCATTCTGCCGCAGTATGGCGATGAAAACGACGCGCTGGCCGTCGAGCAGACCAAGGCCATGTTCCCAGACCGTGAGATTGTCGGCGTCATGACCAAGGAAGTGGCGTTTGGCGGCGGTAATGTGCACTGCATCACGCAGCAGCAGCCCGCGCCGCAGGGGTAACGCCATGGCGAGAATTGTCATTGCATTGGGCGGCAACGCCCTTGGAAACACCCCCGAGGAGCAGCAGTCCATGATTGAAGCGGCCTGCCCCGCTCTGGTTGGACTCATCAGTCAGGGGCACGAAATCATCATCAGCCACGGCAACGGCCCACAGGTTGGCATGATCAATTTGGCCTTTGACATCGCGGCCCGGGAAAATAAAAAAGTATCGCCCATGCCGCTGCAGGAGTGCACCGCCATGAGTCAGGGTTATATCGGTTATCACCTGCAAAAGGGCATCAGCCGTGAACTGCGGGTGCAGAAAATGCCCTGGCAGGTCGCAACCGTGATCACCCAGGTGGTGGTCGATCCGCTCGACCCAGCCTTCCAGAACCCCACAAAGCCCATCGGTGCGTTCTATGACGAAGCCGTGGCAGAGCAGATGATGCAGGCCGATCCGAAGCTGCGCATGAAGGAAGATTCCGGCCGCGGCTGGCGGCGCTTGGTGCCCTCGCCCAAGCCCATCGACATCGCCGAACGAAAGTCGATTTTGAACCTGCTGGACAATGAATATATTGTCATTGCCTGCGGCGGCGGCGGCATTCCGGTCGTCCGGGACGAACGCGGCGATTACTGCGGCGTTCCCGCAGTCATTGACAAGGATTTCGCCTCCGCCAAGCTTGCCGAGGTGGTTGGCGCGGATTATCTGTTCATTCTGACCGCCGTTGATCATGTCTGCGTCAATTTTGGCCAGCCCGATCAAAAAGAACTCAAAACCATGTCCACCGGCGAAGCCGATATGTATATCCAAAGCGGTCAGTTTGGCGCCGGTTCCATGCTGCCCAAGGTGGAAGCCGCCGTGTCCTTTGTCCGCAGCGGCTGGGGCAAGCGTGCGGTCATCGCATCGCTTGATCAAGCGCCGCAAGCCATGCGCAACGAAAGCGGCACGCTGATTACCCTTTGATTCTATTCCAAAAAAAGCGTACATCCGGCGGCTTTTGCCGCCGGATGTACGCTTTTTACTGTTCCTTTTCGCCGGCTTCATGCCGTATCACCGTTTGCAGCGTGCCATAAAGCACGCTGGTGTCAATGGGCTTTGCGATGTGTCCGTTCATGCCGGCCGACAGCGCCGCGTTCACGTCCTCCGTAAACGCGTTGGCCGTCATGGCAAAAATCGGGATGGTCGCCGCGTCCTTCCGCGCAAGCGCGCGAATCGCTTTGGCTGCTTCATACCCATCCATCACCGGCATCTGAATATCCATCAAAATCGCATCATAGGTGCCCGGCGCGGCCTGCACAAATGCTTCTACCGCGCGCCGCCCATCGCACGCCGTATCCACATCCAGATGCACAAGATCCAGCAGTTCCACCGCAATCTCCTTGTTCAGTTCGTTGTCCTCCGCCATCAGGACCTTGTGCCCGGTAAAGTCATATTCCTTCACTTTGGCCGTTTCCTGCGTGTATTTTCCGCCGGAAAGCTGCATCAGCACATTGAACACAGTCGACTGAAACAGCGGCTTTGGCACAAACATGTCCGCGCCCGCCGCCTTGACCTCATCCGCCACCTCACTGAGATCATACGCTGACACGATGATAATCATTGTGTCGGAATCAAACAGCTCCCGAATTTTCCGCGTCACCTCCACGCCATCCACCTTGGGCATTTTCCAATCCACAAAGCAAATATCGTAGCCGCTGCCACTGTCATATGCAGCCTGCAGCATTTGCAGCGCGTCTTCGCCGGACTCCGCCACATCATACTGAACGCCGATTCGTTCCAGAATCATCGAAGCATACTCCCTGCTGTTTTTGTCGTCATCCACCACCAGCGCGCGGATGCTGCCAAACCGCGCAGGATCCTCATTGGACGCGCCGTCCCCGATGGTAAACGGCAAATTCACCGTAAAGGTCGTGCCCTTGCCCTTTTCCGACCGCACGGAAATAGAACCTCTCATCAGCTCACAAAGATTTTTCGTGATGGACAGCCCCAGTCCGCTGCCGCCATACCTTTGGGCGCTTGAAACGCTCTCCTGCTCAAACGGCTTAAACAGCCGCTGCACCATATCCTCCGACATGCCCGCGCCGGTGTCGGTCACTTCAAAGCGAAAATACGACACGCCGTCACGCTGAGAAAGTTCCCGCACCGTCACCCGAATACTGCCGTCAGACGTAAATTTGTAGGCGTTGGAAATGAGATTCAACAGGATTTGATGCATCCGCAGTCCATCGCCAATCAGCCGTTCGTGGACAATATCCGCGGCAATGTCAAAGTCGATATTCTTTGCTTTGCACTGCGGATAGTAAATATTGGATACCGTCGACAGCAGTTCCTTCAAATCAAACGGCGTGTTGCCGATTCTCAGCTTCTCACTTTCAATGGCCGACATGTCCAGCACATCGTTGATGATGTTCAGCAGCACATGGGAGGACGCTTCAATCTTTTCCAGGCACTGCGCAACCCGCGCCGGCTCTGTCTTGTGACACTGGGTGATTGCCGTCAGACCGACAATTGCGTTCATCGGCGTTCGAATCTCGTGGCTCATTCTGGCCAGGAACTGGCTCTTGGCCGCATTTGCACTTTCTGCCTGTGTCACCGCCTCGGCAAGCTGGCGATTTTTTTCGTGCATATGGCGCAGGTTTCGCTGCCGAATGATCAGCAGCACCGCAAACAGTGCCATGCACAGGATAAACAGCACGGCCATCATCCCAATCTGCGCTCTGTACTTATAAAAGACGTCCTGCGTCGTCATGACATAGGGCTTTGCCGTCGTATTGGCAAGGATGATATGATCAATCTCATCGGCAGACAGACTTGCCGCACACTTGTTCAAAATTGAAATGAGCCGCGGATCCGCGCTGTTTAGCCCCGCAATGCAGTTTTCCTCCGTCATAAAGCTGGTCGGCAGAATTTGCAGGCTTTCATAGCGCGGCTTCTGCATCAGATAGTTGACCACATATACATTTTGCATCATAATATCCGCTTTGTCGGAAAGCACCGCCTCCATGCACTGCTCATCCGTAGAATACAGCGCAATCTGATACTGCGGATACGTTGTCTGGATATATTCCTGCACCACTTGGAACGACGTTTTCATTGCCACAGTGTACTGCTTATCCGGGTCAAACATTTCGTCGCTGCGCATCACCAGCGACAGTGTGCTGTCAAAGTACGGGTCTGTGAGCCGCAGTTCCGGATCATTGCGAAATCCCACGTTGTCCAATATGCCCATCACCAAATCGAATTCCCCGTTTTTGAGTGCAGTGATTGGCTTTTCATCCAACGCAATCGGCTGCGATTCCAGCTGCAGGCCGCTAAGCTCTGAAAATCGCGCCAATATGTCCTCCGTAATGCCGGCAAGCTCCCCGGTTGTTTCGTTCAGATTGGAAACCGGATACCGATTTCTGACCTGTCCAACGCGAATGACCCCCGCCTGTGCAATATAAGCCGCCTCCTCACGCGTCAGATTCAGCGAAATGATTGCGTCCGAATCCCCATAGTATTTTTCGTACAGCTCCATTGCGTAGTATGGGTGCTGCCCAACGATTTCGTCCAGCGCCGCATCCAGTTCCGTCAGCAATGCGCCATTCATTTGTCCCGTCATGAAATAAAACGGATCGCTGCCAAATCGGGCCGCAATACGGTATCCGCTCTTGGCCGCAAGCGAGCCCATCGCCACCGCATCCACCGCGCCGGCGTCAAGCGCGGCAAACGCATCCCGCTCCGTCTCAAAATAATCGGCCTGATAGGCGAACTGTTTTTTATCCGCATAGGTCTTTAAGCTGTCATTTTGAAAGCTGTTGCGCAGCATACCAACCTTCATTCCGTCAAACCGGGCAAAATCGTCATAGTAATAGCGCACATCGTCATTGCGCACATATAAAACGCTGGCCTCTGTGCCCACGGCGTAGTTGGAAAACAAATACATTTGCTCACGTTCCGGTGTTTTCTGCGCATGGCACAAAAAATCAATGGCGCCATTTTTCAGGTTCTCCAGCTGATTGCTCCAGGAATCATAAACAAATTCATAGTTCCAGCCGGTATGCTGCGCAATTTTATTCAGATATTCCACACCATAGCCACCATAAGTGCCGTCTGGGTTGCCGATGATGAAGCCGTCATAATCAATATAGCCGATCCGCACCGTCTGTGGCGTCGTGCCTGCAAGCGCGGTCCCTGCGCAGCATAGCAGGCATATCACCGCCAGAATCATGCAAACCGGCCGTCTGAGTCTATTCACATCGAAATCCCCCAATCACACAAGTGGTCATACCATATTATTAGTAGCATTTTACCTGTTCTTTAGACCGAAATCAATTCAATTCCCATATTTTCTCTATTTTTCTCATCTGCCCCGCCAATTTCAGCAAATTTCCTTGCTATTGGCGCGATTTTCTATCATTATAGATTCCACGTTTTCACATGCATCCGTTCGACCGCCGGACGCGCGCAGCAAGCGCGTGTTCGCCTTACGGATGCCGCAAAAAGCTGCTGCGTCTGAAACGAACAGGCGCAGCAGCTTGTAATTATTTCTGATTTTTCAAATAGGCCAGATACCCCTCCAGAATCAGGCTGGCCGCCACCGCATCCACACTTTTGCGGTGCTGCTGCGCCTTTCTGCCGTTGGCTGCAAGAATTTGATGGGCGTCAATAGACGTTCTGCGCTCGTCCCAGAGCACCGGCTTTAGCCCGGTTCTCTGTTCGAGCATGTCCGCAAATTCGCGATACAGCGGCGCGCGCGCGCCCTCCGTGCCGTCCATATTCTTCGGAAAACCCATAACAAGCGCCTGCGCGCCCTGCTGCTTCGCGATTTGAGCAACCGCGTCGGCCGCCTTTTCCTTGTTCCACTGCGCAACCACCGCCGTGAACCCCGCCATCATGCCCAGCGGATCGGACACCGCAACGCCGGTGCGGGCATCACCATAGTCTATGGCCATAATTTTCATTTGCATCGCCTCCTGCTTGGCGCATTATAACAGGAATTTCATTTTATTGCAAATTCTCTATTGACCGCAAAAAAATCTTGTGGTAGAATGGCTTTACCTGTGAAAATGGGTCAATATTTTGCGCTCATTTTCAGCCCCGGACGCCGAAGTAGTTGCGGCGGCCTAAATTTTTGATAGCCGGGGAAATACAGGGAGGCACGGACAGCATTGTCCGAATGAAATAAGGAGGTGCCGACAAAATGCGAGTCAAAATTACACTCAGATGCAACGAATGCAAGCAGAGAAACTACAACACCATGAAGAACAAGAAGAATGACCCCGATCGTGTTGAAATGAAGAAATTCTGCCCGTTCTGCCGATAGCACACGGTTCATACCGAAACGAAGTAAGATTTTGGAGCATCCAATTCAGAAAGGGTGAAAGCAATGGCAGAAGCCACGAAAAAAGAAGGTTTCTTTGCCCGGATCAAGCGCATGTTCCGCGAAATGCGCAGCGAGCTCAAGAAGGTTGTATGGCCGACCAAGCGTCAGTTGCTGAACAACGTTCTCGTTGTCCTCGTCTGCTGCCTCGTCGTCGGTGCTTGCATCTGGATTTTTGATGCGGTTGCCGCTTTGGTCGTTCAGGGTATCATTTCCCTTGTGACGGGTTGACGCCATGTCGGACGAAGCAAAATGGTATGTGGTTCACACCTATTCCGGCTATGAGAATACGGTGAAAGCCACCATTGACAAAACCATCGAAACCAGACATCTGGAGAACCTGATTAACGAGGTTTCCATCCCGATGGAAACCGTCACCGAGATCACAGATAACGGCCCCAAAACATTTGATCGCAAAGTCTTTCCCGGTTATGTTCTCGTTAAGATGATCATGACCGACGAGGGCTGGTATGTCATCAAAAATGTGCGCGGCGTTACCGGTTTTGTCGGTTCGAACAACAAGCCGACCCCACTGACCGAGGATGAAGTCGCGCAGTTGGGCGTCGAAAAACGCGAAATCGTTGTAAAATACGCCGTTGGCGACAGTGTCAAGGTCTGCGAAGGCCCGCTCACCTCGTTTACCGGCATTGTGGAATCGATGGACGTTGATAAGGACAAGGTTCGCGTCGTCGTGTCCATGTTTGGGCGTGAAACCCCGGTCGAGCTTGCGCTAGACGAGGTTGAGCCCGTTACTACCGTTTGAAAAACCGCCTGGCGGTTTGAACGTGGGAGGGACGTTGATCGTCCCGCCAATCTACCACTTTTATTTGGAGGTGTGCTATTATGGCACAGAAAGTTACAGGATATATCAAACTGCAGATCTCTGCAGCAAAAGCAACCGCATCCCCCCCTGTTGGCCCGGCACTGGGTCAGCACGGCGTTAACATTGCCCAGTTCATCAAAGAGTTCAACGAGCGGACCAAGGATCAGGCCGGCTTCAAGATTCCGGTCGTCATCACGGTCTACTCTGACCGCAGCTTTACCTTTGTTACCAAGACCCCTCCGACTTCTACCCTGATTCTCAAGGTGCTGAATCTCGCAAAGGGTTCCGGTGTCCCCAACAAGGACAAGGTCGGTACCATCACCAAAGCCCAGATTCAGGAAATCGCTGAGAAGAAGATGCCGGATCTGAACTGCTCCACCATCAAAGCCGCAATGACTCAGGTCGCAGGCACTTGCCGCGCCATGGGCATTACGGTAGTGGACTAATTAGGAGGGAAAGAACATGTCCGGTAAAAAGTATGTTGACAGCGTAAAGCTGATTGATCGGGGCGTCCAGTACGACGTTCCCGAAGCCATGGATCTTGTCGTCAAGTCTTCCAAGGCCAAGTTTGATGAAACTGTGGAGATCCACATCCGTCTGGGCGTCGATTCCCGCCATGCAGACCAGCAGGTTCGCGGCGCAATCGTTCTTCCCAACGGCACCGGCAAGACCACCAAGGTTCTTGTTTTCGCAAAAGACGCAAAGGCCGAAGAGGCCAAAGCAGCCGGCGCTGACTTTGTCGGCGGCATGGAGCTGGTCGAAAAGATCACCAAAGAGAACTGGTTTGGTTTCGACGTTGTCGTTGCCACACCCGACATGATGGGCATTGTCGGCCGTCTTGGTAAGGTTCTTGGCCCGAAGGGTCTGATGCCGTCCCCCAAGGCTGGCACGGTTACCCCCGACGTCACCAAGGCCGTCAACGAGATCAAAGCCGGTAAGGTTGAGTATCGTCTGGACAAGACCAACATCATCCACTGCCCGATCGGCAAGGCTTCCTTTGGCGCGGACAAGCTCTCCGAGAACTTCTCGGCACTGGTTGGCGCTGTCGTCAAGGCAAAGCCGTCCGCTGCAAAGGGTCAGTATATCAAGAGCTGCGTCATCGCTTCCACGATGGGCCCCGGCATCAAGGTATCCACTGCCAAGTACAACTAATTTTGCGTATTGACAAATCCGGTCGGATTTGTTAATATATCCTCATATTGCGCTGCCAAAGACAGCAGGAGGCATTTTGCCGTAAAGGATTTTCCTTCCTGCCGAGGTGAAGCACCAAATGGTACAACCATTTCAGTGTCCTCACGTCTTACGGCGCGAGGACACTTTTATTTTCGGAGGTGAAACTCTTATGGCTAACGCACAGATCCTGGAATCCAAAAAGGCAGTCGTTGCAGGTCTGACTGAAAAGATTCAGGCTTCCACCGCTGTTGTTTTCGTAGACTACAAAGGCATCAGTGTCGCAAAGGATACAGAGCTTCGCGGCAAGTTCCGCGAGGCCGAGGTCAGCTACGGTGTCGTCAAAAACACTCTGACCCGCTTTGCAACCCAGAATGCAGGCTACGATCATTTTGATGAAGTCCTCAATGGTACCACCGCAATGGCAAGCACCACCGGCGACCCCATCATCCCGGCAAAGATCATCTGTGACTTCGCAAAGAAGAACAAGGATCTTCTGACCATCAAAGGCGGCATCGTCGAAGGCGCCGTCCTGTCTGCCGATCAACTCCGGCAGTTCGGTAAGCTCCCGTCCAAGAACGCACTCGTTGCGCAGGTTCTTGGCACTTTCCTGGCTCCCATCTCTTCGCTGGCTGTCGTCCTGAACCAGATCGTGGAAAAGAACGGCGGCGCTGCCGATGCAGAGCCCGCAGCAGAAGCTGTTCCCGAAGCTTAACAACACACTTTATTAATTATTTATATTAGGAGGAATTTACAATGGCTAGCGAAAAAGTAACTGCCGTTATTGAAGAAGTAAAAGCCATGACCGTTCTGGAACTGTCCGAACTGGTTCATGCACTGGAAGAGGAATTTGGTGTTTCCGCAGCTGCAGCAGCAGTTGCAGCACCGGCTGCATCCGACGCACCGGCTGCCGAGGAAAAGACCGAGTTTGACGTCATCCTGACCTCTGCCGGTTCCAACAAGATTGCTGTCATCAAGGTCGTCCGTGAAGTCACCGGTCTTGGCCTGAAGGAAGCAAAGGCTGTCGTCGACGAAGCACCGAAGGCCATCAAGGAGAAGGTCAGCCAGGCTGATGCTGACGCTCTGATTGCCAAGCTGAAGGAAGCCGGCGCAGACGCAAAGGCAGAATAATTCTTTTCAAGAATTTTTGGCGGTACGGAATTTTCCGTACCGCCTTTTTTGTGGGAACTTTTTCCTCACAATCGCGTCCAATGCAGTAAAGGGGGTTTTCCAATGAATAAAAAACTGATTGCACTGACACTACTGCTGTGCCTGCTGCTGTGCGCCTGTGGCAGCGCAAAAAGCGCTTCCACGACCACCGCGTCCGGAGGCGCAGCGGACTCCATGATGGCGCCGTCCTATGATATGGCCGCGCCGGAAGCTTCGATAGATACCGCAGAGGATGCCGGCAGCGGCAGCGGCAGCGCAGCGATCTCCAAGCAAACCGATCTCGCGGAAAAGATCATCTACTCCGCCAATGCTGAGCTGGAAACCACCGATTTTGACCACGCGCTCACCGCTATTGATGCGCTTGTTGCCGACTACGGCGGCTTTGTGGAGTCCTCCAGCGTCAGTGGCACCAACTATTATTCCAGCGCCAACAACCGCTGCGCCGATTTCACGGTGCGCATTCCCGCCGATCGCTTTGGCGATCTCAAAGCCGCGCTGGATCAGATCGGCAACGTTGTTTACTACAATACCTATGCCGAAAATATCACCTCGCAGTATTATGACACCCAGTCCCAGCTTGACGCCTATCAGACCGAACAAGCCCGCCTGCTGGAAATTCTCGGCCAGTGCACCACTGTTGAGGACATGATCACCGTCGAATCCCGCCTGTCCGAGGTGCGCTACCATCTGGAAAGTCTGACCACGACCCTGAAAAACTGGCAAACGCAGGTCGATTACAGCACCTTGTCCCTGTCCCTGCAGGAGGTCAAAACGCTGACCGACGAAGCGCCGGTGAGCTATGGCGGCCGCATCATCTCCGCGCTGCGCGATACGCTTCGCGCGATGCGCAGCTTTGCGCAGGACGGCCTGATTGTCCTTATTTGCGGCGCAGTGGTCTTGTTTGTTCCGGCCATTGTTGTAGCCATCGTCATTGTCCTCATTCATCGGAGCGTGAAAAATCGCAGACGTGCCAAGCAGTCCACACCGCCGCACGCGCCATCGCCTGCCGATGATTCTGCCGACGATCCCGAATAAGCCCTGATGCGGAAGCGAACTCGCTTCCGCATTTTTTTGGCTCCTATAGACAACACGGCCAAGCCCAACTATAATGGTGTGGAAAAAAGGAGGTTATTTTATGGATTATTCTGCCGTCTGTTATCAGTATTCCTGCGCTCGCTATCCCACCTGTCAGCGTGCTGCCGGACTTGGCTGCTGCCTGGAGCCGGATGAAAACGAAACACGCGTCGCGCCCGGCGATTGCAGCGCCGCATTGGACTATCCTCTTTTCGTTGTCGGCCGCCCCGACGCAGGCCGACTGCCCTCTTATCAAAAATAACCGCCAGTTTGCTTTTCTTAGGCAGTGCTTGGCGTAAGAGCGGATGCGTCTTCTTTTGGTCTTTTCCTGTTTTATCTGCCTGTTTTTTCCCGGCAGTGCTCACCTGCTATTTTCTGCTTTCCAAGCGGTTTCGCGCGGAACGCAACCTGGTGCTGTTCAGCCCTGCCGGAAACCGACACGTAGCCGGCAACGGCGCGGTGCATGATCCCGCAAAAAACCCCTGCCAGCGTCTGCTGGCAGGGGTTTTTTCTCACTTCAGCGCGTCCAGCGCCGGTGCAATCGGCGTCATATCCACCGATTCAATGGTTCCGTTGTCGGCCGCCTGCGCCACTGTCGGGTCAATCGGCACTCTGGCAAGCACCGGATAGCCGTACTGTGCGGCAACCGCGTCCAAATGACTTTCGCCGAACACGTTGAGCTTTTTGCCGCAGTCCGGGCAGATGAGATAGCTGTAATTT
>JAQUZL010000051.1 GCA_028691385.1 Oscillospiraceae bacterium | reverse complement strand
CCAGAGTCAGGTAGCCGCCCGCGCCAAGGGCGACGAAGAGGCCGGTATGATGGATGAAGATTACATTAACGCGCTGGAATATGGCATGCCGCCCACAGGCGGCCTTGGCATCGGCATTGACCGCTGTGTCATGCTGCTCACCGGCAGCGACACCATCCGCGACGTCATTTTGTTCCCGACGATGAAACCCATCGAAACAATTTAACACACGGCCGCAGCCTGCGGCTTGCAAGCAAACGCACCCTGCCAAACCGGCAGGGTGCGTTTGTAATATTCAGACGTCAGATCTGCCCAAACGCGCCGCGCGGCTGCGGCTGGGCGGTTTGCAGCAGCGCATTTACCGCGCTGCGGTAGTCGGTAAGGTGCTGTGATTTGTAGATGGCTTTGATGGCCTTTTCCTGCGCGGGAAACAGCCATCGCCAAAAGCCCCATAAATCCTTCATGCGGAACAGCAGGCTCCGGTCACCGGACAGGCATGCCATGTTTTCCTGCAGCAGCCGTTCATGGAATGCAAGAAACCGCCCAGCGTCCAGCGCACCCTGTTTGCAAATCAGCTCGCCAAGCGCCGGGTTCGCAATCAGGCCGCGCCCGAGCATGATGGCCTTGACGGATGGAAACTGCGCGGCAAACGCCTGCACATCCTCCGGGGAGAACAGATCGCCGTTGTAGCAAACAGGCGCGCGGCTGCGCGCGAGCGCTTCGCCAAAGACAGCAAGATTCGGGTGGTTTCGGTATTGATCACGCTGCACGCGCGGATGAATGATCAGTTCACAGATGGGGTACTGGTTGTACACATCCAGCAAATCGGAAAACTCTGCGGCGTCAAGCAGCCCCAGACGCGTTTTGACCGATACCTTGATGTGCATGCCGGCAAATACCACGTCAAAAAACCGTGACAGCGCGTCCGGATCTCGCAAAAATCCGGCGCCGCGATTCTTGGCGACTACCGTGCCGGAGGGGCAGCCGAGATTCAAATTCACCTCATCGTACCCAAGCGATTCCAGATAGCGGCATGCGCCCACGAAGTCCATGGCGTGATTGGTTAAAAGCTGCGGCACCAGCGGCACGCCGCGGTTGTTTTCCGGGGCAACGTCGCGCTTATCGCGACCGGTAAAGCTGGTTCTTTGGCCGGGGCACAAAAACGGTGTATAGTAGCGGTCGACGCAGGAAAACAGCGCATGATGTGCCGACCGAAAAATTGCGCCGGTGATTCCTTCCATCGGCGCGCAATAAATTTGCAATAGGATGCCCCCTTTTTTGACAGGCTTCTATGATCGCCGCCTTGCCGCTATTATAGCGGATAAGGCGGAAATATGGAACCAAAACATTGAAAACAATGGGCAGATATGCTATCATGCGATATAAATTGGCTTTTGAAAAGAGTGAAAGAGCAAAATGAAGTATATCAAACAGATGGGGATCATTCTCGCCATTTCATTTGTCGGAGAACTGTTGCATCATTTTCTGCCACTGCCGATACCGGCCAGCATTTACGGCCTTGCGCTGATGCTGCTGATGCTGCAGACAAAGCTGCTCCGCCTGCACGCGGTGCGGGAAACAGGGAAGTTCCTTGTGGAAATTATGCCGATCATGTTTGTTCCGGCCATGGTCGGATTGGTGGATGACTGGCACTATTTGAAACCGATTTGGCTGCTGTTCCCGATTGTCGTTGTGGTCGTTACCATTTTGGTGATGCTGGTATCGGCGGCTGTGACACAGCTTGTGATTCGATGGGAGAAAAAACGTGATGAATGAATTTTTTGGCAGTACGCTGTTTTTTGGCGCGGTCATCACCATTGCGTTCTATGAATGCGGCATTCTGCTCAAGCGAAAATTTAAGCTTGCGCTGTTTAACCCGCTGCTCATCTGCGTGGTGGCCATTATCTTATTTCTGGTATTGACCGGAACTGCGTACAGTGTTTACTATGACGGCGCAAAATATATCAGCTATCTTCTGACGCCGGCCACGGTGTGCCTTGCCATTCCGCTGTACGAGCAGATGGAACTGCTGAAAAAGAACTGGAAGGCGGTCATGGCGGGCATCCTGTCCGGCGTACTGACGAGTCTTACGACCGTTTTTGCGCTTGCGGCGCTGTTTCATACCGGAAGGGCGCTGTACGTAACGCTGCTGCCGAAATCTGTCACAACGGCCATCGGCGTCGGCATTGCACAGGAACTGGGCGGCGTCGTGACGATTACCGCCGCGGCAATCATTCTGACCGGGATTTTCGGCAACATGATCGCTCAAACCGTCTATCGGGTGTTCCACATCACCGAACCGATTGCGCGCGGTGTAGGCCTTGGAACGGCGGCACACGCCATCGGCACGGCGCGTGCGATGGAGATGGGCGAGGTCGAGGGCGCGATGAGCAGCCTGTCCATCGCGGTGGCGGGCGTTGTCACGGTGGTCGGCGCATCGCTGTTTGCAAATTTGCCGGTTTAGGTAATTTGCAGCGTGCCAAGTGCGGAAATCTGTGTTATGATAAAAAAACGCCGTGGGCGACAGGAACGAAATGCTGAGAAATGGAGATTTTATTATGATTTGTGACTTGAAGATCGGTGACCACGTTACTGATTTCTATATTTTGAAAACCGCGCAGAGCAAAACCACTTTTGCCGGAAAGCCGTATCTGGCGGCGACGCTGCAGGACTGCGGCGGCATGATTGAAGCGAAGGTCTGGGATTACACAGGCCCTGTCAGCCCGGCGGACGAGGGGAAAATTGTGAAGATCGACGGCAACGTGTCGGAGTTCAAAAATGCGCTGCAAATGAATGTGGAAAAAATTCGTCTGGCAACCGATCGCGACCCGTACGTGTTGAGCCATCTGGTGCCGACCGCGCCGATTGATACCCAGGACGCCATGGACCGCATCCATCAGCTGGTGGACAATCTGGCAGATGCGGACTATCAGGCGGTCTGCCGGGAAATGCTGAAACGGCATGAAAGTGAATTTATGACCATCCCGGCGGCAAAATCCGTGCATCACGGCTTTGTCGGGGGGCTGCTCATGCACACGTATCATATGCTGCGGCTGGCAGTGCAGCTTTCGGAAATGTATGGCACATTTTTGAACCGTGATTTGCTGTTGACCGGTACGCTGCTGCACGATTTTGCGAAAATTCAGGAATTCACCGTTTCCGAGCTGGGTCTTGTCAGCAACTATTCCACCAAGGGTCAGCTGCTGGGACATCTGGTGATGGGTGCGCAGGAGGTTGCGGAGGTCGCCGCGCAGCTGGGCATTCCGGCGGAAAAGTCCATGCTGCTGCAGCACATGCTGCTGTCCCATCACGGCGCGCCGGAGTATGGCAGCGCAGTGCTTTGCCAGTGCGCGGAAGCCGAGCTGCTCTCTGAGATTGACCTCATTGACAGCCGCATGGAGATTTACCGCGAAATGTTGGAAAAAACACAGCCGGGTACGTTTTCTGACCGCGTTTTTGCGCTGGACGGCAAACGGATTTACCGCCACGAATAAGAATGAAACATCCGCAGGATTTTCCTGCGGATGTTTTTCTATCGCGATTGGACGGAAACCACGTCGACAACCGTAATGCAGTCATCGTGCACCCGAAAGCGGACGTCAAGGCCTGCGAAGGTCAGACCGTAAATTCGCGCGGGCGCATTTTGGTACGACGGCCGCGGGTCGCGCGCGAGCACGCCGCACAGCGCCTCCCGGCGCTCCGGCGGTACCAGTGACAGTAGCGGCGCGGGGAAATCCACCTGAAGGGGCTGCTCGGAAAGAGGATCGGTAAAGCCGCCGCTGGCGTCCGGATGGCTGTCGGCATAGGCGATATAGGGCTTAATGTCAAAAATCGGCGTGCCGTCCATGAGATCTGCGCCGCAAACATGCAAAACAGGACCGTTTGGGGTTTGAAGCTCTACACGCTCAAGCTGTACGCTGGAAAGCCCAATTGCGTTTGGGCGGAAAGGGGAACGCGTGGCAAACACCCCCATGCGCGTGTTGCCGCCAAGCCGCGGCGGGCGCACTGTGGGCGACCAGGTGCTGCGCACCGCCTGGGAAAACTGCCAGATGAGCCAGATATGGGAGTAGCCGTCCAGCCCCCGCAGCGCTTCCGGATCGCGAAATTCCGGCTCAAAGACGATTTGCGCCTGTAACGCCGGTACCAGCCCGCTTTGGCGCGGAACGCCGAACTTGGTGGCAAAATCCGTGTGAATCCGGGCAATCACTTTCATGTCAGCCAATTCCATCAAAATCCTCTCAAAATTCCAAAATCATATCATACCAAACCGCCCCGCCGTGCACGGAATCGGAAATGCCAAGGCATTGATAGCCAAACTTTTCATAATATGGGATGAGGCGCTGCTTGCAGGTGAGAATCAGTCCCTTGCGCGCGTCGGCGCGCGCCTGGGCGATGAGCTGCGCCATGAGCGCTGCGGCAACGCCGCAGCGCTGAAAGGCCGGGTGCGTGTCCAGTCCGAATACGCTTTGGTATGCGCCGGCTGCGCTGTGCAGGGAAATCTCGTCATACATCGCATCGGTAATGGTGCGCGAATCGGTGATTGCGCCGTTGATCATGCCGATGATGCGGCCATCCTGCTCGGCGACAAAGAAGCTGCGCGTTTTGCAAAAGGCGGGCAGCCGCTGCGCGAAACTTTGCAGGCTTGCCGCCTCTGCGGCAGGAAAGCAGACCGCTTCCAGCGCGGCGACCTGCGCAAGATCATCCGGCAGGGCCGGACGAATCCGAATGTTCAAATCCATGGAAAATCCTCCTGTATGCTGCACGCATGCTCTGTGCGGGATACGATGCTGTCATACGCCATCGCGCGCCAAAGTGCGCGATTATAACGACGCTGTCGATATTGTAGCGTACTTGTATGAGTTTGGAAAGCAAAATCCGTATTTTTTGCAGAAACTTTTCTGCACTCTTGCATTTTTATGGAATATGTGATACGATTCAGCCATCATTTAGAATACAGACAATGTTGAGGTGCAGCATCCATCAGTATCCGCCGGCGTAAGGTTCAGACGCCTGCCGGCAGGGGAAAGGGGCGGCTGCCGAAATGCCGAGCGGTCTGCACGCGCGGGGTTGGGCTGCAGGAAAAAATCCTGCAGACTGTCACCAAGGGTGAAGCGCTGCATTGGCTTGGGGGCATATGCCCAATGGGCGACCGGGCCATAAGCGCAGTGCGTTTATGGCCTTTTTTGCTGCGCAAATTCAAAAATCCAACATTCAGAAAAGGAGAAATTATGGAATTTTGGAAAATGAACGGAGCCGGAAACGACTTTATTGTCATCAATAATTTGGTGGAGAAGCTTCCGCACGATGCGCTGCCCCACATTGCGAAAACGCTCTGCGAGCGTCATCTTTCCATTGGCGCGGACGGCTTTATGGCGGTGGATGCGCCGGAGGCGGGCGTTGCGGCGGATTATCGGATGCTGTTCTATAACGCTGACGGCAGCGTGGGCGAGATGTGCGGCAACGGCGCGCGGTGCATCTGCCGCTATGGCTATGAGATTGGCCTTGCCGGGCAGACCCAGACGGTGCAGACAACCGCAGGCATTGTGGTGGGGCACCGCATGACCCAGCGGCAGTATCAGGTGCAGTTAAACAATCCGACCACCGTTAAGCTTGATCAGGTGGTGGAGGTGGACGGCGCGGAGTATCCCTGCGCGTATATTGAGCTTGGCACCCCCGGCCTTCCTCACGCGGTGGTGCCAATCAAGAACCTCAAAGAGGCCGACCGTGCGTGGCTGTTTGATCTGGGCAGAAAGCTGCGCTTCCACAAGGCGTTTCCGAAGGGGGCAAATGTCAATTTTTATGACCCCGTTGCAGATGACGAGGTACTGGTGCGCACCTACGAGCGCGGTGTGGAGGACTTCACCTACGCCTGCGGCACCGGCGCGGGCAGCACAACGGTGGCGCTGAATCTTTCCGGCAAGCTCCATGCGCCGGATCTCAAAATTGACATGGTGGGCGGACAGCTGAAAATCCATCTGGATTATGACGCATCCGGCGTGCACGCGCTGCTTTTGACAGGGCCAACCAACATTGTGGCAAAGGGCGTCGTCACGGACGAGGAACTGTGATTTTTGGTCATTTGACCTAAAATATAGGAGGAGAAAGAAATGGAAAAAAGTAGCTTCTGGAAGAACTATGGACTGTTGTGCTGCATGCTCGGCGCCATTGTTCTGGGCTGTATCGTGGGCGCGATGTGGCCGGGCGCGACGGCATTGGAGCCGATCGGCACGGTCTTTATCAACCTCATGTTCTGCATCGTGGTGCCGCTTGTCTTTGCGTCCATTGCCGGCGCGGTGGCCAACATGGGCAGCCGCAAGCGTGCCGGCAAAATTGTCGGCACCACCATTGGCACCTTTGTGGTGACCGGCGCGATTGCAGCCGTCATCATGATCGTTCTCATGAAGATTTTTCCGCCGGTTCTGTCTGCGTGGAGCGGACTGGAAGCGGCAGAGGTCGATGAGCAGACCTCAATTGCAACCCTGATTGTGAACTTCTTCACGGTTTCGGACTTCAGCGCGCTGCTCAGCCGCAGAGCCATGCTGCCGCTGATTGTATTTTCCATGCTCTTTGGCTTTGGCGTGTCCCTTGCCGGCGGCAAGGACTCCATGGTGGGTCAGTTCCTGGCCGACCTCACCAACGTGATGCTGAAGGTTGTCAAGCTGGTCACCTACTATGCGCCGATTGCGTTTTTTGGCTTCTTTGCATCGCTCGTTGCCACCTATGGCCCGCAGCTGATTGGCGACTATGGCCGCGCCATGGTGGTGTATTATCCGTTGTGCTTTGTCTATATCCTCATTGCATTCCCGCTGTTTGCCCTCTTTGGCGGCGGCAAGCACGGCCCGAAGGTGATGTGGAAGCACATTGCCCGTCCGGCGCTCACCTCCCTTGGCACTTGCTCTTCCGTTGCAACGATTCCCACCAACCTGGAAGTGGCCGAGGAAACCGGTATCTCCAAGGACGTCAGCGATATCGTTCTGCCGCTGGGCGCAACCATGCATATGGACGGCTCGTGCTTTAGCTGCGTGCTGAAAATTGCGTTTCTGTTCGGCGTGTTCGGCATTCCCTTTGACGGCGTCGGCACGTTCGTCAAGGTGATTCTGGTTGCCGTGTTCTCCTCGGTTGCCATGTCCGGCATTCCGGGCGGCGGTTACATTGGCGAGTACATTATCTGCACCATTTTCTTCCCGGAGCAGCTGGCGCTGGCCTATCCGATTGCCATCACCATCGGCAATCTCGTAGATCCGCCCGCAACCATGATTAACTCCGCCGGCGACTATGTGGTTTCCTTCATTGTGTCCCGCTTTGTGGATGGCAAGGACTGGCTGGAGAAGGCGCTGCTGAAGAAAAAGGCGGAAACGCCCGTCAAATAAGGAAAAAGGACTGGAAGGCCGCCGCATTGCGGCGGCCTTTTCCGCGGAGAAAGGAATCTTTCATGCAGTATTGTTTTGACACCTACGTGGATCGCAGCAACAACAATTCGGCGAAATATGATGAGCTGGAGCGCGTTTTTGGCACGAAGGACGTCTTGCCGCTTTGGGTAGCGGATATGGACTTCAAGACCTGTCAGCCGGTCATTGACGCGCTGAAAGCGCGCGCCGAACAGGGCATCTTTGGCTATGTGTCCCGCCCGGACGATTACTTTCCGTCGGTGCAGCGCTGGCAGCAGCGCAGAAACGGCTGGTCGCCGGACTGCGGCTTGATGAGCTGGTGCTGCGGGGTAAACCCGGCCAGCGCCAGCATGCTGAAAATATTCTGCAAGCCCGGCGATAAGCTCCTGCTTTTGACGCCGGTCTATGGCGACTTTTTTGACGCAGCGGACTGCGCCGAAATGGAGGTTGTCGAGTCCATGATGGTCGAGCGCGACGGCAAATGGACGGTGGACTGGGATGATCTGGAAGAAAAAATGCAGCAGGTGCAGGCGTTTTTGTTCTGTAATCCCCACAATCCGATGGGCATTGTCTGGACAAAAGAGGAGCTGCGGCGGTTTGGCACGCTTGCCATGCAGAACCATGTGCTGCTCATCAGCGACGAAATCCACTCTGATTTGATTTTCCACGGCAAAACGTTTACCAATATGGCGATGGTTTCGCCGGAACTTGCCAAGTATGTCATCACCTGCACCTCAGCCAGTAAAACCTTTAACCTGGCTGGTTTGCAATGTGCGACCATTATCTTCCCGAACAGGGAGAGCAAGCAGCGCTTTGACCATTTTTGGGCATCCATGGACGTGCACCGTAATAATGCGTTTAGCGTGGTGGCCAACCTCGTGGCGATGAATGAGGGAGAGCCGTGGCTTGCACAGCTGCTGCCGTATCTTTCCGATAACTTTGACTATATCGACCGGTTTCTGAAAGAAAATATTCCGGAGATCAAGGCGATTGTACCGGATGCAACCTATCTTGTGTGGCTGGACTGCCGCGGGCTGGGTATGGAAAATCAGGACGAGCTGGTGCAGTTCATGATTCAAAAGGCAAAGCTCGGACTGAATGATGGTCGATTTTTCTCCAAGAAGTTCACGGGCTTCATGCGGCTGAACGCGGCCGCGCCGCGCAGTACGCTGGAAAAAGCCATGAACCAGCTGCTGTGCGCCGTGCAGCAGCTTCGCGCTTCACGCAGTTAACGTGTAAATCAGACAAAACGCACAGCAGTTTGCTGTGCGTTTTGCTTTTGCATAGAAAAGAAGAAAAATGCAAGTTAGATTTCATTAAAATTCACCAAATTGGACGATTTGCTCATTATAGACTGGAAATTCTAGTCAATCTCGTGAAAAAATAAACAGGAATGTTAAATAATAGACAGGGCGAAATGCTTGAAATTGCAAAAATTGCCTGCTATATATAAAACTATGCAATATGCAATTCCCTTGCAGAGATGCTGAAATCAATATGACGGGCATGCAATCGCCCGAAAAGGAGCGCTGAGTGTGAATCAGGTAAACTACAGTATCACCACGCCGCAGGCGCAGCTGGTACGCGTTGCCGAAATTGCCGCCGCTTGGCATGGCAGGCCGGATAAGCTGATGGATGTTATTTTGGAGGTACAACACATTGTTCCCGCGCTTGCGGAGGATGTGGCTGCGGTGATTGCCCGGGAAATGGGCATCAGCCAGAACGACGTGTACAGCTTCGTGACATTTTACAGTCTGCTGCCGGTGCGGCCGAGCGGCAGACACACCATTCGTGCCTGCAGCAACGCGCCGTGCCACGTGCGCGGGTCGAAAGCGGTCATGCAGGGCATCGAGGATTTCCTGAAAATCAGGCCCGGCGAAACGACCGAGGACGGTATGTTTACTTACACGCTTTGTTCCTGCCTTGGCATCTGCGACAGCTCGCCTGCGATTATGATTGACGACAAGCCCTATGGCAATCTGAACTATGAGAGCGTACAGATGCTGCTCAAGCGCTATATCAGAGAGGATGTGGACGCATGGAACAGATGAAGGTGCTGCTGCGCAACCAGGGGAAGCCGGATATGGAGGACGCCAAAGCGTATATCGCCACCGGCGGCTATGACGGGCTGAAGCGCGCGCTGGAAATGGACGGGGCGGAAATCATCGAGGAACTGAAAAAGTCCGGCCTGCGCGGTCGCGGCGGCGCGGGCTTTCCCACCTGGCTGAAGCTGAAATTCGCGTTCGATACCGAAAGCGCCGAAAAGTACATTGTCTGCAATGCCGACGAGGGAGAACCGGGCACCAACAAGGATCGCGTGCTCATGAGCTGCGATCCCCACAGCCTGCTCGAGGGTATGGTGATTGCCGGTCGCGCCATCGGCGCGCATGTGGGCTATATTTATCTGCGGGCGGAATATCCGCAGGTGCGGCCAATTTTGCAGCGCGCTATCGACAGCGCCTATACCTGTCACGCACTGGGCAAGCATATTTTCGGCAGTGATTTTGAATTTGATATTTCCATCCGCTCCGGCGCAGGCGCGTACGTCTGCGGCGAGGAAACTGCGCTGTTCGAGTCCATCGAGGGCAAACGCGGCGAGCCGCGCTATAAGCCGCCGTTTCCCGGCGTGCACGGCTTGTTTGGAAAACCCACGGCGCTGAACAATGTGGAAACGCTGGCTAATATCAGCCATATTTTCCGCAACGGTGCAATCTGGTTTGCCGGAATCGGTACCAAGGGCAGCACCGGCACCAAGCTCTTTACGGTGGCCGGCAACGTCGCCCATCGCGGGGTTTATGAGTTCCCCATGGGCATCAATCTGAAAGCGCTGATCTATGAGAACTGTGGCGGCATCGCTGACGGCAAGGGTCTGCTTGCGGTGCAGACCGGCGGCTCGTCCGGCCCGTTCATTCGGCCGGATCAAATTGACATTCCGCTGGATATTGACTTTGTGGCAGCCTCCGGTGGCCGTCTTGGCTGCGGCACGGTCTTTGTGATTGACGATTCCAACTGTATTTTGGACATTGTGCGCAACACCCAGGATTTCTTCGCCTATGAGTCCTGCGGCCAGTGCACGCCCTGCCGTGAGGGCACGATCCGCGTGGCGCAGATCGTGGACAAGATCTGTCGCGGCGACGGCAGTATGGTGGATGTGCGGGCGCTGCAGGAGCTGATCGACATGCTTCGGGTAGCGCCGCTGTGCGGCCTTGGACACTCATCGGCAGTGCCGATTGCGTCGGTTCTGCAAAACTTTATGCCGGAAGTGGAAAAGCACCTGGACGGCGACGCGTGCGTATGGTGCAATACCCAGAAAGGGGGTCGTTCTTAATGGCAATGGTACATGCAACAATTAACGGTATTTCCGTTGCGGTGGAAGCGGGAACCACCATTTTGGAGGCCGCAAAAAAGATTCACGTGAATATTCCGACCCTCTGCTATCATGAGGATCTGGCCGTCAAAGCCGTGTGCCGCATTTGTGTGGTAGAAATTGCGGGGATGAAGCTGATGCAGACAGCATGCAGCTACCCGGTCTCCGAGGGCATGGTCATCTATACCGATTCCCCCAAGGTGCTCAAGGCGCGCAAAACGATTCTAGAACTGATTTTGGCACACCATCAGCAGAACTGTCTGTCCTGTGCGAAAAACGGCAGCTGCGAGCTGCAGAATCTGGCGGCGGAGCTGAACATGAGCCATGCGCTGCATTTTGACCCGGAAACCACCAATTTTCCCATTGACGACTCCTCACCGTCCATTGTGCGTGATCCCAATAAGTGCATCCAGTGCCGCAGATGTCTGGAGGTATGCAACACCATTCAGACGGTCGGCGTGCTCTCCGTGGAGGGACGCGGCCACGATTCCAAAATTTGCCCGCCCTATGGCAAGCAAATGGTGGACACCGCCTGCGTCAACTGCGGTCAGTGTCTGCAGGTTTGCCCGGTGGGCGCAATTACGCTCCACGACAACGAGGATCGGTATATGGCTGCGCGCGAGGCGGGCAAAACCATGGTGGTGCAGATTGCCCCGTCGGTGCGCACCACCATCGCCGAAGCCCTTGGCGAAGAGGTTGGCACGGTCAGCACCGGACGCTTGGTGTCGGCGCTGAAAATCCTCGGGTTTCAGTATGTGCTCGATACGGACTTTTCCGCCGACCTTACCATCATGGAGGAAGGGACGGAGCTGCTCCAACGCATCCAAAACGGCGGCACGCTGCCCATGATTACCTCTTGCTGCCCGGGCTGGGTCAAGTTCTGCGAAACATTCTATTCCCATGAAACCGAGCATCTGTCCACGGCAAAATCGCCGCAGCAGATGTTCGGCGCCATCATCAAAACCTATTTCGCCCAGAAGCTGAAGCTGGAACCCGGCAATATTTTCAGCGTGTCTATCATGCCCTGCACGGCGAAGAAATTTGAGTGTGCGCGCCCGGAAATGCATGCCAGCGGCTATCGGGATGTGGATTTGGCGCTTACGGTACTGGAGCTTGCGCGCATGATTCGCGCGACCGGCATTAACTTTGCCGAGCTGCCGGAAACGCCCTTTGACCAGCCGTTCGGTACCGGCTCCGGCGCGGGCGAAATCTTTGCGGCCACCGGCGGCGTCATGGAAGCGGCGCTGCGCACCGTCTATGAGATCGTCACCGGGAAAACGCTGGAGAAGCTGGAATTTACAGCGGTTCGCGGCGTCGAGGGCGTGAAAGAGACGTCGGTTGATCTGGGCGGCACGGTGGTAAAGGTCGCTGTGGCGCATGGCCTTGGCAATGCACGCAAGATCATGGACGCGGTGGCCAGGGGTAAGTCCGAATATCACTTTATTGAGATCATGGCCTGCCCCGGCGGCTGTATTGGCGGCGGCGGCAATCCGACGCGCAGCTGGCAGAAGGTGCGCCAGCGCACCGCAGCAGTCTATGAGCAGGAAAAAGAGTTACCCATCCGCAAGAGTCATGAAAATCCGGCCATCAAGGAAATTTATCATGAGTTTTTGCCGGGTCCGTGCTCCCGCAAGTCCGAGCGTCTGCTGCACACGCATTACATTAATCGGCAGGACATCCTGTAACGACAAAAAGTCCGCAGCGGTATGCTGCGGACTTTTTGCGTGGACAGACCGGGGAAAACAGGCTATAATAGCCGCAAGGCGGCTATTATATGCGCATTTTGGCGCTCCGCGCCAAAGCGCTTAAAATATTTCAAGGCCCTGCCGCTGGAAGCGGCAGATGGCCGTATGATAGCATGATGAAATCATGCTATCATGGCTGATAAATGGAAGGCTTCATCGAGCTACCAAATACAGGAGGGTAAATTATGCAGTATCAGTTTGAGCAGTATCAGCAAAGCGCGGATTATCTGCGCGGAAAAATCGGCACATTTCAGCCGGAAATTGCCATGGTGCTTGGCTCCGGCCTTGGATATATGGGCGATGAGGTGGAAAACGCCGTGATTGTGCCCTATGGGGAGATTCCCCATTTTCGCAAATCGACTGCCCCGGGGCACAAGGGTCAGCTGGTTTTCGGCTGTCTGGAAGGGAAA
>JAQUZL010000050.1 GCA_028691385.1 Oscillospiraceae bacterium | reverse complement strand
GTGTCGTCGTTGGCAGTGCCGGGGGCGATTTTGTCGAGGGCATAGATCATCTCGATGATGCCGTCCAGAATCCGCTCGGGAATCACCAGGCTCAAATCACCCGGCATGGCGCTGAGCGTCGGGGTAATAAAGCCCTCCTCAATGCGCTGGGGCGTGCTGCGCTGCCCGCGAATCAGATCGCCGAACCGCTGCACCAGCACGCCGCCGCCCAGCATGTTGGACAGGCGCGCAATGCTCTCGGCATAGCCGGTGCTGTCCTTAAACGGCTGCGTAAAATGCTTGGACACCAGTAGCGCAAAGTTGGTGTTTTCCGTGTGCTTTGCCGGATCCTCATAGCTGTGGCCGTTGACGGTAACGATGCCGTTGGTGTTTTCCTCCACCACCACGCCGTGGGGATTCATGCAGAAGGTGCGCACAAGGTCGTTGAATTTGTCCGTCCGATAGACGATTTTGCTCTCATAGAGTTCATCGGTCAGCTGCGCAAAGATTTCGGCAGGCAGCTCCACCCGCACACCGATGTCCACGCGGTTTGAGCGCGTCTGGATCTCCAAATCCCGGCAGACGCCCTCCATCCATTTGCTGCCGCTGCGTCCGGCGGAAATAATGCACTTATCACCGGAAAAATCACCGACGTCGGTGTGGACGGTGAATCCGTTCCCGCTGCGGCTCACCGTGCGCACGGCGGTGTTGAAATGAAAATCAGCCTTTTCGCTCAGCTTGGCATACAGGTGCTGCAGCACCACATAGTTTTTATCCGTGCCAAGATGCCGCACCGATGCGTCAAGCAAATGGAGCTTGTTTTGCAGGCACAGTTTTTTGATGCTGGTATTGGCCGTGGAATACAGCTTCGTACCCTCGCCGCCGTTTTGTAAATTGATTTCGTCCACATAGTGCATCAGCTCCAGCGCCTCGGCCTTGCCGATGTATTCGTGCAGCGTGCCGCCGAACTGGTTGGTAATATTGTATTTGCCGTCAGAAAATGCGCCCGCGCCGCCAAAGCCGTTCATAATGGCGCAGGTGGGGCATCCGATGCAGCTTTTGATGGTCTTGCCGTTGATGGGGCATCTGCGCTTTTCCAGCGGATTGCCCACCTCAAAAATGCCGATTTTCAGCTCCGGCTGCAGCTTCAGCAGCTCGTAGGCCGAGAAAATACCGCCAGGCCCCGCGCCAATAATGATCACGTCGTAGTTCATAACGTTCCTGCCTTTCTCAATAAAAAACCAACTGCCAGCGGGATATAACATGCCCCGCATGGGGGCTGCTATAGTCAACCGTTACTGGCAGTTGGTAGAAACATTCATCCGTATTATGAATTTATATAAGCAAGCCGGGATGTATCTTACTGTAACGGCGGTGATTTGTCAAGCGTTTCCTGAAAAAGTCGTCAAACGCGTCCGCTTTTACAGCTTCAGCACCGCGCCCTCACAGGCGGGCGCGACCATCTTGGCATAGCGCGCCAGATAGCCGGTGTTGACCTTCGGCGCGGGGCAAACCCAGTTTTCCTTGCGCGCAGAGAGCACATCATCCGAAACCTTGAGGTCGATGCGGCGGTTGGGGATGTCGATAAAAATGGGATCGCCGTCCTCCACCAGGCCGATCACACCGCCCATGGCAGCTTCCGGGCAGACGTGGCCGATGGCCGCGCCGCGGGTTGCGCCGGAGAAGCGGCCATCTGTGATGAGCGCCACGGATTCACCCAACCCCATGCCCATGATGGCGGAGGTCGGGTTCAGCATCTCGCGCATGCCGGGACCGCCCTTGGGGCCTTCATAGCGGATGACCACCACGTCGCCCGCCTTAATTTTCCCGGCATAGATGGTTTCAATGGCTGCTTCTTCCGAATCGAAGCAGCGCGCCGGGCCTTCGTGCACCAGCATTTCCGGCGCGACGGCGGACTGCTTGACCACGCAGCCATCCTTGGCAAGATTGCCGCGCAGTACCGCGATGCCGCCGGTTACCATGTACGGATTGTCGATGGGGCGGATGACCGTTTCATCCAAATTCCGGACGCCCTCCAGATTCTCCGCAATGGTCTTGCCGGTGCAGGTGATCAAGCTGGTGTTCAGCAGGTTTTTCTTGGTCAATTCCTTCATCACCGCATAGACGCCGCCCGCGCGCTCCAAATCCTCCATAAAGGTGTCGCCCGCCGGCGCCAGATGGCACAGGTTCGGCGCTTTCGCGCTGCACTCGTTGACCATGTCCAGATCAATGGTCACGCCCGCCTCGTGAGCAATCGCCGGCAGGTGCAGCATGGTGTTGGTGGAGCAGCCCAGCGCCATGTCGATCAGCTCCGCGTTGTGGAACGCTTCCGCCGTCATGATGTCGCGGGGACGGATATTGTTGCGCAGCAGCTCCATGATCTGCATGCCCGCCTGCTTTGCCAGACGCAGCCGCGCGGAATAGGGCGCGGGAATGGTGCCGTTGCCGCGCAGCGCCATGCCGATGGCCTCGGTCAGGCAGTTCATGGAATTCGCGGTATACATACCGGAGCAGGAGCCGCAGCTCGGGCAGGCATTTTCGATGTAATCCTCCACGCCGTTTTCGTCGATCGTGCCGGCATGATACGCGCCCACAGCCTCGAACATGTGGCTCAGGCAGGTGCGGCGGCCATCCTTCAGGTGACCGGCCAGCATCGGGCCGCCGGAAACAAAAATGGTGGGGACGTTCAGCCGCGCGGCGGCCATGAGCAGACCCGGTACGTTTTTGTCGCAGTTGGGAATCATAACCAGCGCGTCAAACTGATGCGCGGTTGCCATGCACTCGGTGGAATCGCAGATCAGGTCGCGGGTGACCAGCGAATACTTCATGCCCACATGTCCCATCGCGATGCCGTCGCACACGGCGATGGCCGGGAACATGATCGGCGTACCGCCGGCCATGCGAACGCCGGCCTTGACCGCGTCGCAAATTTTGTCGATGTTCATATGCCCCGGAACGATCTCATTGTAGGAAGAAACGATGCCGATCAGCGGCCGGTTCATCTCCTCCTGGGTCAGTCCCAGTGCGGCAAACAGGGAGCGGTTCGGCGCGCGATCCACGCCCTGGGTGACGTTGGAAGAAAGCATGGGAATTACCTCCTTGAAAAGTTTGATACCTGATATTATATCATGCATACCGGGGTGCAGGAAAGTGGGAATTTTCACATTTTTCAAAAATTTATAATAAGGCGAAAATTGCCGCTGCTTTACTGCTTCGATGTCGCGGATTCCTCCTCCAGCGCCATCTTCTGCGGCACAATCGCCACCCGGTCATAGCAGGCAAAGCAGTCGCTTACCAGCGCCGCGTCCGGTTTTTTCGTCAGCAGGCTGACCGCAGGCACAATCAGCAGACCCGCCAGCATGGCAACTGCGCCACAGTTGATGGGCGACTGCAAAATGGCCGGATAGGACGCGCGAAAGAGCATATTGCCCAGCATCAGCAGCGTGCCAAAGCCGAAGCAGGCCCAACACGCTGCGCCGGTGGTGCGCTTCCAGTACAGCGCGTACAAAAACGGCGCGAGAAAGGCGCCTGCCAGCGCGCCCCACGAGATGCCCATGAGCTGCGCGATAAAGGTGACGGCGCTCTTGTACTGCAGCAGTGCGATCACGGCGGAAATGGCGATAAACACCACAATGAGAATCCGAATCATGAAAAGCTGCCGCGCCTCGTTCATCTTTTTTGCGCAGGTTTCATGGAGAAAATCCATGACAAGGGTGGAGCTGGACGCCATCACCAGTGAGGAAAGGGTGGACATCGATGCGGAAAGCACCAAAATTACCACCAGCGCGATGAGCGCCGGGGAAAGTCCCGAAAGCATAGTGGGAATGATGGAATCATAGCCGCCGGCGGCAATGTCGATCTGGTCGGAGAACAGGCGGCCAAAGCCGCCGAGAAAGTAAGATCCGCCGGCCACCACGAGGGCAAACAGCGTGGAAATAATGACGCCCTTATGAATGGCATTTTCGCTTTTGATGGCGTAGAACTTCTGCACCATCTGCGGCAGACCCCACGTGCCCAGCGAGGTGAGCACAATCACGAAGAACAGGTTCAGCGGATCCGGGCCAAAGAACGAGGCAAATACGCCGGGCGCCGCCCCCTCTTGCGGCACGCGGGCGAGCGCGTCCAGTGCCGCCAGAAAGCCGCCCTTGCTCAGCAGCACCGCCGCAATAATGACCACAATGCCCACCAGCATCACAATACCCTGAATGAAATCATTGATGGCGGTGGCCATATAGCCGCCCGCGATGACATAGACTGCGGTGAGCGCCGCCATGAGGACAATGCACACGGCATAGTCAATGTGAAACGCCATGCCGAACAGCCGGGAAAGGCCGTTATAGAGTGACGCCGTGTACGGAATCAGGAAGATAAAAATGATAGCGGAAGCGCCGATTTTCAGTCCCCTGCTCTGAAACCGGCGGCCAAAAAACTGCGGCATCGTGGCCGAGTCCAGATGCTGCGTCATGATGCGGGTCCGTCTGCCCAGCACCACCCATGCCAGCAGCGAGCCAATCAGCGCGTTGCCGATGCCGATCCATGTGGAGGCGACGCCGTATTTCCAACCGAACTGCCCGGCATAGCCCACAAATACCACGGCGGAAAAATAAGACGTGCCATAGGCAAAGGCCGTCAGCCACGGCCCAACCGTTCGGCCGCCCAGCACAAAGCCGCTGACATTGGTGGCCGTGTGGCGGCAATAAATGCCAATGCCAATCATCACCGCGAAGTAGAGAATCAAAATAAGAACCTTCATAGGAGTCGCTCCTTTTGCTTTTGCAATTTATTGCTTTTATTGTATGATACTTTAACGTATAAAATTGCAAAAGTCAACATCTTTTTACACTCTACGATGCGTTTCTTGCGAATCACGCGCCGATGCATTATGATACGGTCAGAAGGAGTTGAGCGTAATGGACTGCAACAAAATCGGCGCGCTCATTCGCGCAATGCGCCGGGAGCAAGCGCTGACGCAGCTGCAGCTGGCCGCGCGGCTTGGCGTCAGTGACAAGGCCGTTTCCAAGTGGGAGCGCGGGGTTGGCTGCCCGGATGTGGAGCTGCTACCGCTGTTATCGGCCGAGCTGGGCGTGGATTTGCCCACGCTGCTCTCAGGCGACGCGCGCGTCAACGCGCTGACAGGAGGATCTATGAAAAAACTGAATTTTTATGTCTGCCCGCTTTGCGGCAATCTGGTAATGGCCGCAGCCGCGGCAAGCGTTTGCTGCTGTGGCAGGCCGCTTGCGCCGCTGGCCGCGCAGCGTGCGGACGACGCGCATGCACTCACGGTGGAGCACATCGAAAACGAATACTTTATTACCGCCGGTCACCCCATGGAAAAGGGGCACTATCTTTCCTTCGTGGCGCTGCTCACCGGCGAGAGCGTACTGGTGCGCAAGCTGTATCCCGAGTGGGAGGTGCAGACCCGCCTGCCCCGTCTTGGCCACGGAAAGCTGGTTTGGTACTGCACCCAGCACGGACTGTTCTGGCAGCCAATCTGACCATGGACGCAAAAATGCTCCAAAGCCTTTGGCTTTGGAGCATTTTGATGCAACTAGGTTATTTGGAAGCAGCGTCAAGACCTGCATCGCCGCCAACGCCGTCTTTCCACAGCATGTGGTTGCGCAGCTCTTCGCCGACCACTTCCATCGGATGCTTTGCCAGCATCGCACGCTTGCTGTTGAAGAACGTGCGGCCGTTCTTGTTCTCTGCAATCCAGCGGCCTGCAAAGCTGCCGTCCTGAATGTCGCTGAGCACTGCGCGCATGTTCTTCTTGACCTGCTCGTGATCGAGCACGCGCGGGCCGGAAACATATTCGCCATACTCCGCCGTGTCGGAGATGGAGTAGTTCATCGCTGCGACGCCGCCCTTGTTGATGAGGTCAACAATCAGCTTCAGCTCATGAATGCACTCAAAGTAAGCGTTCTCCGGTGCGTAGCCTGCCTCAACCAGCGTTTCAAAGCCGCACTGCATCAGATCCACAACGCCGCCGCACAGGACGGTCTGCTCGCCGAACAGGTCGGTTTCGGTTTCGATGTCCATGGTGGTTTCCATAACGCCGGCACGCGCGCCGCCGATGCCCGCAATGTAAGCCAGACCGATCTTCTGGGCATTGCCGGTTGCGTTCTGCTCCACAGCGATCAGGCACGGAACGCCCTTGCCCTCCACATACTGGCCGCGAACGGTGTGACCCGGGCCCTTCGGCGCAGCCATAAAGACGTCGCAGTCAGCCGGCGGAACAATCTGCTTATAGCGAATGTTGAAGCCGTGTGCAAAAGCCAGCGCAGCGCCGGACTTCAGGTTTTCGGCAACAGACTCTTTATAAATATCGGCAGCGCGCTCATCGTTGACCAGCATCATCACGATGTCGGCCTGCTTGGTTGCGTCCGCAACAGAGTAGACAGCAAAGCCGTCCTTGACTGCTTTATCCCAGGACTTACCCTTGCGAAGGCCAACGATCACGTCACAGCCGGAATCACGCAGATTCATTGCGTGTGCATGACCCTGCGAGCCATAACCAATCACGGCGATCTTCTTGCCCTTGAGGACGTTGATGTCGCAATCCTTTTCATAATACATAACTGCCATTGTAGTATCATCCTTTCAATTGATGCAATTTGGTTAAGTTTAGCACCAACGTCTTTTAATTTCAACTGCCGTTTTATCGAAAACGAATAGAAATTTTGCAAAAAAACCGGGAATTAGATAGATAATTTAGATTTTTGGAGGTATGTACGCCGCCCAAAGGGCGGCGAAGATTCAGCATCCGCAGGTGTTTGAGCAGTGGAACCAGGGCAGCGTCATCGGTAAATCCGCATCGCAGCCACAGCCACAGCCGCAGCCACAGGTGCTTCCGCAAGTACTGCCGCAGGTACTGCCGCAAGCGCAGGAATTGCGGCGGCCGCACTCCACAAAGTCAGGAAAGCGGATGCTGTTGGAACAGGAATTGCCACACATAAAATGACCTCCAAAAAAGTGTGAGGATGTCCTCCACTGCATCTTATGCGCCGTTCGACAAATTGTTCCCGCCGCGGACAATCGGAAGTGGCGGATCGGCGATTGTCTGCGCCGTTTCAGGCGGTCTTTTTTTCTCCATACACGCGCTCCTTTCGCCATAGTATCTGCAAAAAACGTCAAAAAGTGCAGGCTTTCGCCTGCACTTTTTCCGATTAATTTCTGCGCCAGGTCGACGGCAGCATCAAAATCAGCATGGGGAACAGCTCCAGCCGCCCAAAGAGCATATCCAGACTGAGCACAATCTTCGACATCGCCGAAAATCCGGCGTAGTTGCCGGTCGCGCCCACAAGACCGAGGCCGGGGCCGATGTTGTTCAGCGTGGCAATGACGGAGGTCACCGTGGTCGTAAAGTCGAAATTGTCCAGGCTGACCAGCAGGATTGACAGCACCGTAACCAAAATATAGATCATCATATAGGAATGGACGCCGCGAACCGTTTCGTCCGTCACGCGCTTGCCATCGACCAGCACCACCGTCACCGACCGCGGATGCACCAGCTTGCGCACCTCCTGAATCGTGCTTTTGACCATGATGACGATGCGCGACACCTTGATACCGCCGCCGGTAGAGCCGGCGCACGCGCCGATGAACATCAAAAACACCAGCACGAGCCTGCTCAGCTCCGGCCAGGTGTTGAAATCCGCCGTGCAGTAGCCGGTGGTGGTCATGACAGAGGACGTTGTGAACGCCGCATGATGAAATGCGTCAAAGAGCGTCGGGAACAGGCCGCGGATATTGAACGTGATGATCGCGATTGCGCCGAGCATCAGGCCAAGATACCAGCGCAGCTCCGTATTTTTCAGCGCCATCATGGGTTTGCGCAGCAAAAAGTAGAAATAAACCGTGAAATTCAGTCCAAACAGCGCCATAAACACGGTGACGACGCCTTGCAGATAATAGCTGTTATAGTGCGCCATGGAGTTGTTCCAGATGGAGAAGCCGCCGGTACCGGCTGTTCCGAAGGCGTTGCACAGCGAGTCGAACATCGGCATGCCGCCAAGGCGCAGCAGCAAAATTTCCAAAATCGTCAGTCCCAGATAAATACCATACAGGATACTCGACGAGGTGCGCATTTTCGGCACGATTTTGGAAACGGTAGGCCCGGGGCTTTCCGCGCGCAGCAGATGGATGGTCTGGCCGCCCGCCAGCGGAATGACCGCCAGCATGAACACCAGCACGCCCATGCCGCCCAGCCAGTGGGTGAAGCTGCGCCAGAAGAGCATGCACCGATCCAGCGCTTCAATGTTGGTGAGGATGCTCGCGCCGGTGGTGGTAAAGCCGGAAACGGTTTCAAACACTGCGTCGAGATAGCTGGGAATCTGGCCGCTCATGGTAAAGGGAATCGCGCCAACCAGCGACATGAGAATCCAGCCCAGTGCAACCGTCACAAAGCCACCCTTGGCGAATAGCGCCCTGGAATTCGGGCGCGTCAGCACCATCAGGATGCCCACCGCCGCGCCAATCACAGCCGTGCAAAGGAAATAAATCCAGCTCTGCTCATGATAGTACAGGCCCACTGCCACCGGCAGCAGCATAAACGCCGCCTCGATCAGCAGAATATAGCCCAGCAAATTGATGATATAGCGCTTATTCATGGCTCAGCCTCTTTTTTTCTCGAGGATGTCGTCCAGCGTTGAAAATCCGGTATTGGTGGTGACAACAATCACCGTGTCGTTGGGCTGGATGGTGTCCTGCCCTTTTGGCGTCAGGATTTTCCCGCCGCGGTTGATGCAGCAAATCAGCAGGTTTTTCTTAAATTTCAGCTCCATCAGCGGCACGCCGCACACGGCGGACTGCTCGCTCACGCGGAACTCCAGCGCCTCGGCGCGGTCGTTCGCGATGCGGCAGAGCGTTTCAATTTTAGAGCCGTAAGAGTTCTGCATGCCGCGCACATAGCGCAAAATGGCCTCTGCGGCAATATAGCGCGGGGAGTAAACGCTGCCAAGCTCCGTAGAGCCGAAGATCTCCAAAAAGGAGATGCGGTTCAGCTTGGTGAGCACTTTGGCCTTGGAGTGGTGCTTGGCATACAGGCTCAGCAGAATGTTCTCCTCGTCGATGCCGGTGAGCGACGCAAACGCGTCCATCTGCGCAAGTCCCTCCTCGCGCAGCAGCTCCTGATCGGTGCCGTCGCCGTGGATAATGGTGGCGTCCGGCAGCAGCTCCGCCAGCGCACGGCAGCGCTCCAGATCGGAATCGATGATTTTCACGTTGATATGGGACTCCACAAGCTGCTTTGCCAGATAGAAGGCGATTTTTCCGCCGCCCACAATCATCGCCTGATGGACAGGGCCGGTGGATATGTTGATTTTTTTGAAGAACTCGGCGGCCTCTGCCGGACGCGCGGCAACCGAAATGCGGTCGCCCGCCTGCAGGCAAAATTCGCCGCTGGGAATATGTACCTCATGCTCGCCGCGCACCACCACGGCCACCAGCACCTTGGTGCGGAAAATGCTCAACTGCTTGAGCTGCATGCCCACCAGCGGGCACTGCGGCGGGATTTGCACCTCCAGCAGCTCTGCGCGGTTGCGGGCAAAGGTGTCCACCTTGATGGCCGATGGAAACCGCAGCAGTCTTGCCATTTCCGAGGCGCAGGCAAGCTCCGGGTTGACTGCCATGGAAAGCCCCAGATCCTCGCGGAACAGGTTCAGCTCCTCATCATACTCCGGATCGCGGACGCGGGCGATGGTATGGCGCGCGCCCGTCTTTTTCGCGACCAGACAGCACAGCATGTTCAGTTCATCCGAGGAAGTGGCCGCAATCAAAAGATCCGCCTTTTCAACGCCCGCCTCTTTCTGCACGGAAAGAATTGCGCCGTTTCCCTCCACGCTCATGATATCGAGCGTTTCACCGGAACGGTGACTTTTGGCGCTGTTTTTGTCGATCATGGTGATGTCGTGACCCTCTCTCGAGAGCTGCTCGGCCAGTGTTGCGCCGACCTTGCCATCGCCGACAATGATGATTTTCATTTCCTCAAAACCTCTCACTCTTTTATCGCAACGAATCATCGCTTATTTTGGGGTATTTTAGTATCATACCATTCCATAAATAAAAAATCAATCTTTCCGGCTGCTTGACCGGTTTCCGCCACATAGAATATTTTGCAAATTTTAGCGAAAAACAATTGACAAACGCTTTCGTTTCAGGTATCATTTTTTCAATTAAATACCCAAAAATGCTGTGATGGGAAGCAGTATCAGACGCACCGGATTTTAGAGAGCGAACGGTTGGTGAAAGTTCGCATCTGCCGTCTGTGAAGTCGTCCCGGAGCCGCCGTCTGAAAACCTGATGGTTTAGGCCGTGCCGGAATCCTGCCGTTATCAGGAGCCTCATGCAAGTGAGGGCAGAGTGCCCGGCCTTTGCCGGGAAATTAGGTGGTACCGCGGAGTTTTCTTCGTCCTAAACAAGAATTGTTTGGGGCGCTTTTTTTATATACCCCGAGGAAAGAGGAGGAACCATTCATGGAATTAACCGGCGCAAAAATCCTGATGGAGTGTCTGGTGGAGCAGAAGGCTGAAACGGTCTTTGGCTATCCCGGCGGCACGATTTTGAACGTGTATGACGCACTGTATGATTATCAGGATCGGATTCACCATTATCTGACGTCCCACGAGCAGGGCGCAAGCCACGCTGCCGACGGCTATTTTCGTTCCACCGGCCGCACCGGCGTCTGCTTTGCCACTTCCGGGCCGGGCGCAACCAACCTCACAACCGGCATCGCCACGGCGTACTATGACTCGTCCGCCGTTGTGTTTATCTCCTGCAATGTCACCGAGCCCATGCTGGGCAAGGACGCCTTTCAGGAGGTCGACCTCACCGGCATCGCCATGCCCATTACCAAAGCCTGCTATCTGGTGGACGATGTGACAAAGCTTGCCGATGTGGTACGCGAGGCCTTTTATCTTGCCAGTCACGGCCGTCCCGGCCCCGTGCTGATCGACATTCTGAAAAACGTCACCGCCGAAACCGCGGAATATACCCCGCTGCCGCTGCAGGAACATCCGAACCACGGCCACTTGGCCCAGGTCATCGCCCGTTCCAGCACCGGCTTCAAGTCCATTGACACCAAGCCCGAATGCCTGGAAAAGGCGGCTGAGATGGTTGCCGGCGCCAAGCGCCCGGTGATTTTAGCGGGCGGCGGCGTGATTCGCTCCGGCGCCAGCGCGGAGGTCAAGTCGCTGGCCGAGCGGCTCGACGCGGTGGTCACTGCCTCCATCATGGGGCTTGGCGGCTTCCCCGGCAACGACCCCCGCTTTGCGGGTTTTGCCGGTATGCACGGCTCTCACGCGGCCAATCAGGCCATCTATCAGTGCGACCTGCTCTTTGTCATCGGCTGCCGTTTTTCCGATCGTGTGGCGCTCTCGCCCAGTCATTTTGCACCCAACGCCCGCATCATCCATCTGGACATTGACCGCGCCGAGATCAACAAAAACGTCCATGTGGATCGCCCGCTGATCGGCGACGCCAAGGATGTGCTGCAAAAGCTCCTGCCGCAGATTACCCAGCAGTCCCACCCGGACTGGCGCGCGCAGATTGCCGCCGAAGTCCGCGAGCCTGTCAAGCAGGCCAGCACGCTTGAGCCGTTTGAAATCATGCAGACCATTGAGTCCGTCACGGGCGGTCAGGCGCTGATTGTCACCGACGTCGGCCAGCATCAGATGTGGGCGTCCCAGTATTTCCGTTACCGGTATCCCTGCCAGCTTTTGACCTCCGGCGGCTTCGGCACCATGGGCTTCGGCTATGGCGCGGCCATGGGCGCAAAGGTGGGCAATCCGGACAAAACCGTCATCCATGTCACCGGCGACGGCTGCTTCCGCATGAACTGCAACGAGATGGCAACGGCGCAGCACTATGGCATCCCCGTTATCACTGTACTCTTTGACAACGGCACGCTTGGCATGGTTCGCCAGTGGCAGCGCGCCATGTACGATTGCCGCTTCAGCGCCACCACCCTTGATCGCGGCCCCGACTTTGTGAAGCTGGCCGAGGCCTATGGCATTCACGGCGTGCGCGTCGCCACCGCCGCCGAATTTGAAACCGCGCTCCGGCAGGCGATTGCCTCCGGCGAAGCCGCAGTCATCGACTGCGCCATTGACATTGATGAAACGGTTCGCCCAATGATTGCCGGCGGTCACGCGCTCAATGATTACCTGTTGGATTGAGGAGGACACTGCTATGAATGAGAAAAAGAACCACATTCTTTCCGTTTTGGTCGAGAACTCCGCAGGCGTCCTCTCGCAGGTCAGCCGGATGTTTTCCCGGAAGGGCTATAATATCGCGTCTCTGGCCGTCGGCGAAACGGAGGATCCCGCCGTTTCCCGCATGACCATTCTGGTCTATGAGGACGAGGCGCAGATCGAGCAGATTGCAAGCCAGCTGGCCAAGCTGCTGCCGGTCATCTCCGTGCGCATCCTCAACCGCGACAACTCCATTCGCCGGGAGCTGCTGCTGGTGAAGGTCAAGGCCGACACCCGCGAAACCCGCGATGAGATCATCCAGATGGCGTCCATTTTCCGCGTGAAAATTGTGGACGTTGCCCACGAATCCCTGACGCTGGAGGTCACCGGCGACTTCGGCAAGTCCGAAGCGCTGCTGAAGCTGCTCGAGGGCTTTGGCATTCTGGAGCTGGTGCGCACCGGTACCGTCGCGCTTGAGCGCGGCAAAGACACCATTTACGACGTCTGAGGAGGCGCAGTCATGACACGTGAGGAAGCATGGGCGCTGTTGTGCCAATATAATCACGAGCCGTTTCATCAGCAGCACGCGAAAACCGTGGGCGGCGTGATGCGCTACTTTGCCCAGGCGCTGGGCTATGGCGACGAGGCGGATTTCTGGGAAATGGTCGGCATTCTCCACGATCTGGATTTCGAGCAGTGGCCGGACGAACACTGCGTGAAATCGCAGGCGCTGATGCGCGCACACGGGCTGGACGAACGCATCATCCACGCCACCGCCAGCCACGGCTATGGCCTGTGCTGCGATGTGAAGCCGGAGCATGAAAT
>JAQUZL010000049.1 GCA_028691385.1 Oscillospiraceae bacterium | reverse complement strand
CCGGCGATGTGATGGACGGTATCATCGACGTCATCAACGAGGTTCCGCAGCCTTACGCCATGCCGCTCGAGCCGGACAAGATCAACGCGCTGCTCGGCACGGACATTTCCGCCGCGCAGATGATCGAATACCTGCTGCCGCTGGGCTTTACCGTGGATGACATGACCGTCCATGTGCCGTCGTGGCGTCCTGACGTGCGCCGGATGGCAGACCTTGCCGAAGAGGTTGCCCGCTTCTTTGGCTATGACAACATTCCCACCGCCATGTTCCGCGGCGCAATTGTTCAGGGTGGCTATACCAAGGAACAGCAGCGGGAAATCCGCATCAACGAATACTGCCGGAGCCTTGGCTTCTATGAAATCCTCAGCTATTCCTTTGACAGTCCGAGTATGTTCGACATGATTCGTCTGCCGTCTGACAGCCCGCTGCGCGACGCAGTGAAGATTCTCAACCCGCTGGGTGAGGACACCAGCATCATGCGCACTACCGCGCTGCCCGCCATGCTGGAAACGCTTGCGCGCAACAACGCCTACCACAATAAAGCCGTCAAGCTCTATGAGCTTGCCAAGACCTATCGCCGCGTACAAGGCGTGGATTTGCCGGAGGAATCCAAAATGCTGGTGCTGGGCTGCTATGGCACCGACGCGGATTTCTTCACCGTCAAGGGTGAGGTGGAAGCCATTTTGCGCCAGATCGGCGTCCAAACGCCGGAATTTTCCGCCGTGACCGATAACCCCAGCTATCATCCCGGGCGCTGCGCGGCTGTCACAAGCGGCGGTGAAATGGTGGGCGTATTTGGCCAGATTCATCCGCTTGTTGCCGCAGCCTATGGTCTCAACGGGGAAATCTATACTGCCGAACTGAACTACACCAAGCTCATCGGTCTGCTTGCGCCGGAATCCGTTTATACGCCGCTGCCCAAGTACCCAACCGCGTCGCGCGACCTTGCCATTGTCTGCCGGGAGGACATCACGGTGGCCGAGCTGGAAGCGTCCATTCGCATCGGCGGCGGCAAGCTGCTTCGCGCGGTGGAGCTGTTCGACATTTACCGCGGCAGTCATATTGAACCGGGCAAAAAGAGCGTCGCATTTTCTCTTGAGCTGCGCGCAGACGACCGCACGCTGACCGACGAGGAATCCGACAACGTGATGAAAAAAGTGCTGAAGAAGCTGGAAGCCGACTATCAGGCAATGCTGCGCTAACCATCAATCCTTTCTTTTGGCCTTTACAAGCTGCTAAAAATGGGGTAAGATGGATATAATCATCAGCAGGAGGTATGCAATAATGGATGATAATACCATAAAATTCAAAATCACCGACGATTCCAACGACGAGATGAAGCAGATGCTTACCTCGATTTATTACTCATTGAGCGAAAAAGGCTACAATCCGATTAACCAGATCGTTGGCTATCTCCTTTCGGAGGACCCAACCTATATCACCAACCACAACAACGCACGCAGTCTGATTTGCAAGATCGACAGGGACGAATTGCTCCAGGAGCTTGTCCGGCACTACCTGTTCGACTGATTCCAGGACGGTCGGCAGGGTTTGCCGGCCGTCTTATTCTGTCGAAGCTCGCTGGAAACAAAAGCCTGTTTATTTATTGACATATCAGATACGATGTGTTACAATTCAGTTACAGTCAAGGAGGATCCCCATGACAGACAATTCTGTACTCATGTACAAAGGTCATCCGCTGATGCGGAAAGACAATCTCGTTTATTACGGTTCCATGGCAGACAAATACATCGTGATGCTTCAGATTTTGGACACCAAAAAGGTGAAGGATCTCGATGTCGCAACAAGAGTATCCGTTCAGCTTCAGTTGACGGACTCGTCCATTCGCTCTCGCGACCGCATTGTCAAGCGCAGCGAAAAGGATGGATTTTATTCCGCTCTTGATGTGGGCAGTGTCTGGCTGGAACGTGCACTTTCTACCAAATAAATAAGTCACGAGAACGTTTCAGGAGGCACCTTATGAAAAAGGCAGTCAGACTTCTGTATCTCGTGCTGATTGCCGCGATATTTCTATGCTTTCTGGCAGTCGGCGCGCAGGCAACAGAGCTAAAAACAGGCGTTGGCTACGTCGATGCGTCGGGGCTTCGGCTTCGCGCTTCCACCAGCACAGACAGCGAGGTTCTTTCTACCGCCAGCTATGGCGACACCGTTGTTGTAATCCGGCAGGTTGACGATTGGTATCTGGTGGATTACAATTTAGATGTCGGCTATATGGCGGCGGAATATGTTCAATTCAAGGCTGTGGAAAATGCAGAGCTTGGCAACGGTCAGGCAAACAGCACCGTGAACATCCGCAGCAAGCCGTCATCCGACGGCAGCCTTGTCCTCTCCCTCGCCGAGGGTGAGAAAGCAAACATTATCGGAATCAACAACGGCTGGTACAAGGTTACATATGGCAGCGAAGTGGGCTACGTCCGCAGCGATCTGCTCACGCTGACCGAAGTTCCCCATGGCAATTCTAGCGGCGGCGGCAGCGTTTCTTCCGTTTCCAGTCAGCTGATTTCCTACGCGCAAAATTACCTCGGCACCCGCTATGTCTGGGGTGGCACGACGCCATCCGGTTTTGACTGCTCGGGCTTTACCCGGTATGTCTATGCCGCATTTGGCTACTCGCTCAACCGCACAGCCGCAAATCAGCTTGGCAACGGCACTTCCGTGTCCAAGTCCAGCCTCGCCGTTGGAGATCTGGTGTTCTTTGCCAACACCTATTCCAGCTCCGCCGCGGCCACCCATGTCGGTATCTATGTGGGCAACGGCCAGTTTATCCACGCAGCCTCCGGCGGCGTCAAAATCACCAATCTCAGCGATTCGTTCTATGCCTCCCGCTATGTGGGCGCGCGGCGCATCCTGTAACAAAGCAAACGCGCAGCACCAAATGGTGCTGCGCGTTTCTATATCTGTTTGTCGGTGTCAACGGTCCTTTTCACCGGCATAGCCGGTGAATTTTCCCGCTAACGTTTCATAAAAACAACCCCGACAAAACTGTCGGGGTTGCATTTTTATTCCTCAGTATCCTCTTCTGCGGAGAATTCCAGATCCTCGCCGCACTTCGGGCACTTCATGCCGCCCTCAAGCAGCATGTCCTCATCGAGCGTGATGACCTCGCCACAGGTGGGGCACTTCACTTCATAGACAGTGCCGTCCTCATAGGCGTAATCATCGTCATCGTCGTAATCCTCATCCTCGTCGTCGATCTCGTCGTCAATGCAGTCCTCGATCTCGTCGAGTTCTTCACCGATCAAGTCCAGCTCGTCCGAAATTGCATCCGTGGTATCCTCCAGATCGGTAACCGTCAGCGCAACATCATCCAGCATTTCAATGATGGCGTCGATCAGCTTCCCCTCGCTGGTTTCCGTGTTGAGCTTCAAGCCCTCTTTCAGGCCCTTCAGATAAGCTGCTCTTTCTGTCAGTGTCATATTATTTCTCCTTTTTAGGCTTTGACACGGGACAGGTATTCACCGGTACGCGTGTCGATGGTGATTTTATCTCCTACGTTGATAAACAGCGGTACACGAATTTCTGCGCCGGTTTCCAGCGTGGCCGGCTTCAGGGTGTTGGTTGCGGTATTGCCTGCCAGCCCTGGCTCCGTCTGAGAAACCTCCAGATCCATGAAGTTCGGAACTTCAAGGCCAAAGACGTTGCCCTTGTAGGACAGAATCTTGCAGACGGTGTTCTCCTTGACAAACTGGAATGCGTCGGACAGCACTTCCTTATTCATCGGAACCATGTCAAAGGTTTCCTGATCCATAAAATAGTACAGATCGCCGTCGTTGTAACTGTACTCCATATCCTTACGCTCAATGAATGCTTCTTCGAATTTTGCAGTCGGGTTAAAGGAAGTTTCCGTGACGCCACCGGTCACAACGTTTCTCATCTTGGTGCGGACAAATGCCGCGCCCTTACCCGGCTTCACGTGCTGGAACTCGATGACCTGCATGATCTTGCCTTCGCATTCAAACGTCTTGCCGTTTCTAAATTCACCTGCGGTAATAGTTGCCATATTGTTGATCCTCCGTATATCTAAGTTTCCAGTAATTCACAAAGAAGCACACGCTTCCAATTTTATTCTTTCATTCTACAATAGCTTCCCCTATTTTTCAAGCGTTTACTATAAAATAAGCAAGTCTTTTGGGCTTTTTGTGATGTCGCAGCAGCCGTTTTCTTCAAAAATCACAACATCCTCGATGCGGACGCCGAATTTCCCCGGCAAATAGATGCCCGGCTCTGCAGAGCACACCACGCCGGCGCGCATCACGGTTTTGCCGGCAACGTTGCAATTCGGCGCTTCATGGATTTCCAAACCAAGACTGTGTCCATAACCATGTCCAAAATACGCGCCAAAACCTGCGTCTGTAATCACATCGCGCGCCGCCTGATCAATTTCCGCACCGGTGCGGCCTGCCCGCGTGGCGGCAATACCGGCCTTTTGTGCCTGCAAAACCGTGTCATAGACCAGTCGCATTTCGTCCGTGACCGCGCCAAGCGCCACCGTCCGCGTCATATCCGAGCAGTACCCGCCATATTTGCAGCCGAAGTCCATGGTGATAAAATCGCCCTTTTGCAGCACGCGTTCCGAAGGCACGCCATGGGGCAAGCTGGTGTTGGGGCCGGAAATTACGATTGGGTCGAACGAAACGTTTTCTCCCCCGAACTGGTACAGCCGATAAATTAGCTCCGCATTGAGCTGTTTTTCAGTCATACCAGGGCGAATCACCGAGCGCAGCTCCGTAAATGTGCGGTCGGTAATTTCCTGCGCTTTGCGCATCAGCTCCAGCTCCCACGGCTCTTTGACCGCGCGAAATGCGCCAAGCATGTTCTGACAAGGCACAAATTCCGCGCCCAGCAGCTGCTGGTATCTGCCAAGGTCTCCTGCTGATACCACGCCCTCTTCCAGCGCAATCTTTTTTGCGCCGATGGCGTCCATTTCCTCTTTCAGGCAAACAGGCAGCGGCTTATCCGCCGAAAACAGAACCGGCGTCACATCGTTCAGATTGGTTTCCGCCGCTTCGATATAGCGGCTGTCGGTCAGATAAACGCACCGCTCCTTTGAGAGCACAACAAGTCCCTCTGCGATGTCATACTGCGTGCAATAATGCCGGTTCACGCGGCTGGAAATCATGAGCGCATCCGCGCCGCAGCGAGCAAGTACTGTGCGAAACTTTTCAAGATTTTTCATGACTGCATCTCCATTTTCCGATTAAAATAAAGGGCTGCTCCGCTATATTGCGCAGCTTCAGCCAGATATTATGCAGCTTAATGGGCCGAATGAGAATGGAACAAACGCCCGCGCGGTTTGCGCCGAGCACATCTGTGAAAATCTGATCCCCAATCAGCGCCGCCTGCTGCGGCCTGCAATGATATTCCGCCAGTGCCGCGCGGATTCCTCTTCCGCCCGGCTTGCGGGCTTTTGTCATGCATGGAAGGCCATAGCGCGCACAAAAAAGCTGCACCCGAGGCTTTTTGCTGTTGGAAACCACGCACATCTGCACGCCGCTTTCCATCGCGTCTTTCAGCCAGCGATCCATCTCCGGCGTCGGCTCGGAGGTGGTGTAAGGCACAATGGTATTGTCAAAATCCAGCATCACCAGGGCAATCCCCTGCCGTTTCAGTGCGGAAACCGAAACCTGCTCGGTATGGTCGGCCATTTTCTTTGGAATAAAAGACAGCATATCGAGTTTGATCCTTCCATAAAATCTTTGTGAGAGTATCCCGGTCGCCGAAGTTGCGGCAGCCACACCGCCGCGTTTCAGCCGAAACCGGCAACGGTGTTATTCTACCATAGGACGAGGGCGAATTGCAATGTCAGAGCTGTTAATAAATCAAGTACTCCGCGAAGCGTCCGGCGCGTCGCTGCCCATCATCGACGCAGCCGTTTCCGGCGGCAGCCTGCCGGACTATCTGCGCGACGCGCTGCATCGCGCGAACGGGCAGCTTTGCGCCCGGATTTCCCCCGTGCGGCTACTGTTTCCGCTGCCTGCGCCAAGCGGCGATGGGTTTGCGGTGAGCGCGGAATTTACGGAGAAATTTCGCGCTGCGCACCCATCATTTTATGCAGAAGCGTTTGTCTGCAATTACGGTTTTTATCCCGTAAAGGACAGGATTTTCCTATTTCTGTTCGATGATGCGCGATCCTTGCGGGAAAAAGTGGCGCTTGTGCAGTCACTGGGCTTCCCGGCATGGATTGCACCCGCCCAATAGAAACAGCCATCCGAGTCTTCGGATGGCTGTTTGCATGTTATTTGATGAAAATGATGAAACGGAGGGATTAGAAAAACTTCCGCTTATTCTTGCGAGCTGCCTCAGACTTCTGCTTACGTTTCAGGCTCGGGCTCACATAATGCTCTCTTTTCTTCACCTCAGCGATAACGCCAGCCTTTGCGCAGCTGCGCTTAAAACGCTTCAGAGCGCTTTCGAGAGACTCATTTTCTTTCACGTGGACTTCAGTCATGGATTTCCCTCCCTCCGGGAACGTTTCAAGAACGTGTTCAGGGTCTAATTCTATAATTGCGACCTTAGATATTATATTCGGTTATACTAAAGTTGTCAAGTAGAAATCACTTTACAATTAAGTTTACCAATTTATTCTTCACAACAATCGTCTTAAACACCTGTTTGCCGCCATCCATGGCGTGCTGCACCTTCTCTGTTGCGGTGGCCGCCGCAACAACCTCGGCGTCGGACGCGTCGGCGGAAATAATAATGGTGCCCTTGAGCTTTCCGTTGACCTGCACCGCCATCTCGACGCTTGCGTCGCGGCACTTCGATTCGTCATACTGCGGCCATGCGGAAATGCTGCAAATGCCGTCAAAATAATGCTGTTCCCAAAGCTCGTCAGAAATATGCGGCGCAAACGGGCTGAGCAGCTGCAAAAAGGTTTTTAGCTCTGCTTCATTACAGCCTTTTTCCGCGAACTGGTTCAGCAGCGTCATCAGCGCGGCGATGGCTGTGTTGCCCTTAAGCGCGTCAATGTCCTCGGACACCTTTTTGACGGTCTTGTGCATCATGGATTCATTTTCTGCGGAATATGCCGTTTCATGGTCTGTGACAGACTCCGACAGATTCCACACACGATCCAAAAAGCGCTTGCAGCCCTTGACCGCATTGGACGACCACGGTACCGCTTTTTCAAAATCGCCGATGAAGGTGATATAGGTGCGCATGGTGTCCGCGCCATAGACGTTGATGATGTCCGTCGGGTTGATGACATTGCCGCGGGACTTGGACATTTTGTCGCCGCCCTCGCCCAGAATCATGCCGTGGCTGGTGCGCTTCTGATATGGCTCCTTGGTCGGCACCACGCCAATGTCATACAGGAACTTGTGCCAGAACCGGCTATAGAGCAAATGCAGCGTGGTGTGCTCCATACCGCCGTTGTACCAGTCCACCGGGCTCCAGTATTCCATGGCCTCTTTACCGGCCAGTGCCTTGTCGTTGTGCGGATCCATGTACCGCAGGAAATACCAGCTTGACCCTGCCCACTGGGGCATGGTGTCCGTTTCGCGCTTGGCGTCGCCGCCGCACTTCGGGCACTTGCAGTTCACCCAGTCGGTCATGGGCGCCAGCGGGCTTTCGCCGTCGTCGGTCGGCTCATAGCTCTCGACGTCGGGCAGCAGCAGCGGCAGATCCTTTTCGTCCATGGGTACCGTGCCGCAGGTGGGGCAATGCACAATGGGAATCGGCTCACCCCAGTAGCGCTGGCGAGAGAACACCCAGTCGCGCAGCTTGAAGTTGACCTTTTCCTCGCCGATTTTATGCGCAGTCAGCCATTGCTTCATGGCTGGAATGGCGTCTTTTACCGTAAGGCCGTTGAGGAAGTCGGAGTTGACCATGATACCGGTATCGTCCTTCAGAGTGAACGCTTCCTTGTCCACATCGCCGCCGCGCACGACCTCGGTGATCTCGCAGCCGAATTTCTTGGCAAACTCCCAGTCACGGGTATCATGCGCCGGAACGGCCATAATTGCGCCGGTGCCGTAGGTTGCAAGCACATAGTCGGAAATGAAAATCGGAATTTGCTTGCCGTTGACCGGGTTCACGCCCTGAACGCCGCGCAGCTGCACGCCGGTTTTTTCCTTGTTCAGCTCGGTGCGCTCCATGTCGGACTTGGACGCGGCCATTTTCTGATAGGCCTTGACCTCGTCGGCATTCTCCAGCTTTTCCATCCAGGCGTCCAGCAGCGGGTGCTCCGGAGACAGAACCATGTAGGTTGCGCCGAACAGAGTGTCCGGGCGCGTGGTATAAACCACAATATCGTCATCCAGCGTCGAGTGGAAGGTCACCTCCGCGCCGGTGGAGCGGCCAATCCAGTTCTTCTGCTGAATTTTCACGCGCTCAATGAAGTCGACGTCGTCCAGATCGTCAATCAGACGCTGGGCATACTTGGTGATGCGCAGCATCCACTGACTTTTCTCCTTGCGGACGACCGGGCTGCCGCAGCGCTCGCACACGCCCTCGACCACTTCTTCGTTGGCCAGCACGCACTTGCAGCTGGTGCACCAATTGACCGGCATCTTCGCCTTATAGGCAAGATCGTGCTCATACAGCTTCAAAAAGATCCACTGCGTCCACTTCACGTAGTCCGGGTCTGTCGTATTGATCTCGCGATCCCAGTCAAAGCTGTAGCCGAGGCTCTTCAGCTGGCCACGGAAGGTTTTGACGTTATTTTCCGTTACAATGCGCGGATGAATATGATTTTTGATGGCAAAGTTTTCCGTGGGCAGGCCAAACGCGTCATATCCGATGGGGAACAGGACGTTTTCGCCCTCCATACGGTGCTTTCTGGCAATGACGTCCATCGCCGTATAGGGTCTGGCGTGACCCACGTGCAGGCCGACGCCCGACGGGTACGGGAACTCCACCAAGGCATAAAATTTCTTCTTGGCAGCGCCTGTTTCGGCTGCATAGAGTTTCCCGTCCTCCCAGCGCTTCTGCCATTTGTTTTCAAGCGAGGTAAAATCGTACTTCATGCATTTTCACTCTTTTCGATGTTGTTTCTTCTCAAAAATCAACCGGAACCGCGTCGCTCCAGAGGCGTTCCAGATCATAAAATTTTCTTGTTTCGTCCGTAAAGACATGGACGATGACGCAGCCGTAGTCCAAAACGACCCATGTACCGCTGCGCTGTCCCTCCCGGTGCAGTGCCGGTTCTCCGGTCAAATCCAGCTGCCGTTCCACCTCATCACAAAGTGCTTTAACGTGGGTGTTGGAGGTGCCGGTACAAATCAGAAAATAATTGGTAAGCGTCGTAACCGCTTCCACTTCCAAAATCTTGATATTCTGACCTTTTTTGTCGTCCAGTGCTTTCGCCGCAGTCATTGCGACTTCCCTCGGTGTCATCATATGCAAATTCCTTTCTGCGCTCAAGTTTCGCTGGGATCAGCGGTTGGCGCGGTTGCATCGGTTGTTGTGTCGGGCGGTGGCGCATCCGGCGGCGTTTCTGCGTCGCCCTGCGCCGCGTCAGGTGGCGTCTGTGCAGCGTCGCCGCCGGACGGTTCCTGCGTGCCGGAATCGTCCGTGTCAAGCCAGGATGGCGGCGTATCGTTTGCCGCGTTGGGATCGGCCGGCTCTGTCGGCGTTGTGTCTGTCGGCGTTGTGCTTGGCGGCTGCGCGTCGCCTGTTCCCTCCGCAGGGATTTCATCCGGCGGCTCTTCCGTAGGTTTGGCCGTCGTGTCGGCAGTCGATGTCGTGCTGCTTGCGCCGCTTGAACCGGAATAAGATGCGCTGCCGGAGCTGCTGTGCGTCGTAATATGCAGGTCAGAAAGCGTTAAATCCTCATCATAAGGATTGAACGATTCATTGACCACCGCAAGCACCTTGGACGCGCTCAACTGGTAATACGACCCGCCGCGAATCATGATCCCATCCCCCTCAAGGGTATAGGACTTCATAGAATCAAAATCGCACTGCAGCAGCTCCTGTCCGAAATAGACCATATTGCCGACCGTGAGATCGGTGGTCACATATTCCGCAATAATGTCCGCAAACTCCTGAATCTTGGTCAGATTGGAGATGGACAGGCACTTTTTGGCCAAGGCCTGAATGAAGTTCTGCTGCACTCTCGTCCGCTGAATATCCGCCTCCGCATAGGAGCGGTACCGAACGAGCTGCATGGCGTGCTCTCCGTCGAGGTGTTGCATGCCGGGGTACAGATCAATATAGAGGTTCTGGGTCGGATCGGTATAGTACATTCTCTGGGGCACATTGAAGTCGACGCCTTCCATCAGATCAATGATCTTCTTAAACGCGGTGAGATCGACCAGTAGAAAGCCGTCCAGCTCAAAGCCCACGGTCTGCTCCACATAATGCTGCAAATTTTTCATGCCGTCTACGCCCATGCCGCCCGCGGCATAGGCGGAATTGATCTTCGGCACAGAGTAATTTGCGCTGATCAGCGTATCGCGCGGCACGCTCATCAGCGCCACTGTGTGCGCGGTGGCATCCAGACGCGCAACAATGATGGTATCGGTGCGTCCGCCGTCGTTGTCCGTGCCGGTGATCAGAATATTGTAATAATTTTCCTTATGGCTCAACGGAATTTCCAGATCGATTTCCACTTCTTCGCCGGTGAGCGGATCAATCTGTGTGACCTTCTTCGTGGTTGTCTTGTTGGTGGTTCCAATGGCCGCGCCGGTCGTTTCCGGTGGCTTTACCAGCGCCGTATAGCCGGCAAAGCAGGTGCCGGCAAAAAGCAGAATTGACAGCGCCAGCAAGATCAGTCCGCGCGAGGTGCCGGGCAGGCTCATCCACTTTTTTCCAATCTTTGAATTGCGCAGTTTGCCTTTCTTTGCTTTCGGCGGCTGATCCGGGACTGCCGCTGCTTGCTCGGGCGCAGCCGCGCTTTGATCCGGCAGCGCAGAACGCGCCGCCGACTGATCCGGCGCAGCCTTTCCGGCTGCGTTTGACCGATATTTTCCATGCTTGCTGTTGCCAAAAATTTTCATGCAGTTTAGCCCTTTCGCTCCTGAAGGAAGTCGCGCGCCTCCACCGAACATCTGCCCAGTGTTTTCCCCTCGCGAACCAATTCTTCCATTGCCATGTTGAGTCCCAAAAGCAGCGCCGCGTCCAAATCCTCAAATGCAAGGCTTCGAACGGCGTCAACGCCGTCAAATTTCCGGTTTGGCTCAATATAATCCGCCAGATACAAGATTTTCTCCAACGTGGTCATATCCGCTTTACCGGTAGTATGCCAAAAAATTGCGTTACAAACAGCCTCGTTCTCGCCAAAAATCTCTTTTGCGATCACGCTTCCGGTCTTTGCATGCAATAATTTTGGATTCTCTATTTCAAACGTATCAATTAATATACCATATTTCTCACATAAGCGCAACTGCTCCGGGCCATCAAGCGCCTTTGTGACGTCATGCAAAATTCCCGCGCGCGCCGCGTCGCGCACATTCGCACCCCAGCGCTCAGCCAGCGCCACAGCCATCCGGCTGCAGCCGACCACATGCGCCCGCCGCTGCTGCTTGTGCAGCTGCAAGCTTTTTTCCGTTAAGCGTTCAAACGGCAGATTGCGATTGCTTTCATGAAGCCCGTAATACCCCTTGCGTTCGATGGTTTCCAAAACCGCAGGCGCAAGATAGGATTCCGCCGCATGAAACGCCAGCATGCGGCGCACCGTGGAAGAAGAAATCTCCACAAAATTATTATCCAGAATCACCACTTTTGCGCCAAACTGCGCAATCAGCTTTTCTTTCTCGGCAAGGATCTCATCATGGATTTTTCCCGAATTTGCAACGCGCGAGGCCAGCACAACCGTTGCGCATCGGCAGATGATCTCCGGTGAGCGCCAGGTGTCCAGGGACAGGAACATGTCGGTTCCCATGAGCAGAAACAGCTCATCTTTCGGATACTGCTCGCGCAGCTGCGCGAGCGTATCACAGGAATAGCTTGGGCCGGCTCTGCGCAGTTCCAGCTCGCAGAGCTGCGTTTGTTCCAAGCCGGCAACCGCCAGACGCAGCAGCTCCAACCGCTCAGCAGGCGACGGCGCATCGGCGGAAAGCGCCTTATGCGGCGGCGTCGCAGCCGGGATCACCAGCATGGTATCGAGCTGCAGCGCTTTGACGGTTTCCTTGATGGCAAGCACATGTCCCATATGCGGCGGATTAAAGCTGCCGCCGTAAATTCCGATTCTGCTCATTGTCGTCGCTTCCTAACTTATTGTTCCGCCCTTGCTTTCTTTTCCTTTTCGCGCTCAATGGCCGCCTGAATGGCCGCCTGCTTAAAATAGGTGTCGCGCTTCTGTTTCACCAGTCTTGCTTTTTGTCTTCTTTGCTGGATGCCCTTACGAACCGGGTTGACCTTTTTCTTTTTCGGCGGGTTCGGCTTTTGCTGCCGATTACTCTTGCGATAAATCACAAACTTGCCGCCGATGCACTGCACGCCGTCTGCGCCGGTCGCGGCGCAAAGCGCATCGCACGCCTCGCGCGCGGTCAGCATGGCCGCTTCCAGCACCTGGCATTTAATCAGTTCGCGCGCCTCGAGCGCCGCGTTGGTCTGTGCAATCAGCGCATCCGTAATGCCAAGCTTGCCCACCGTGACGATGGTTTCCAAGGTATTTGCATGCGTGCGCAGTTCGGTACGTTCTTTACTTGTCAGCATTTAATTTCTCCTTCATTTTGTCCGCGAACAGCGCAAGTGCTCTGCCGCGATGGGAAATATTGTTCTTTGTATCCGGATCCAGTACGCCAAAGGTCATTTGTGCATCATCGGAATAAAACAGCGGATCATAGCCGAAGCCGCCCGTTCCGATTTCCTCGCGCAGAATCCTGCCGCTGCACTCGCCGCGGGCAGAAACAACCGAGCCATCCGGCATGCAGCAGGTGATCACCGACACATAGTGCGCCGTGCGCGCATCGTCCGGAACGGCCTGCATATTTTCCAGCAAAAGCTTGTTGCGGTCGTCATCGCTGCGGCAGGCCTGCCCGCCGTAGCGCGCGGAATAAACCCCCGGTGCGCCGCCCAGCGCGTCCACCGCCAGACCGGAGTCATCGGCGATGGCCGCCATCCCGGTCGCCTGCATCAC
>JAQUZL010000048.1 GCA_028691385.1 Oscillospiraceae bacterium | reverse complement strand
CAGGGGTTTGACAGCTTCACCTCGAGCCTGTTTATCAGTCCTTACCAAAATCACGCGCTGATGCAGGCCATCGCAGAGCGCGCCAGCGCCCAATTCGGCGTGCCGTTTCTCTACCGCGATTTTCGCCCGCTGTTCCACGATGGGCAGGCGCGGGCGCGGGAGTTGGGCTTTTATATGCAGAAATACTGCGGCTGTATTTTCTCCGAAGAGGAGCGATACCTCAAGCCGGAAAAGATCGTGCGATAACCCCAAAATGCCCCGGTTTCCAATTGGAAACCGGGGCATTTGTCTGCTTTTGTCATTCCGAGGAACGGGCGTTAGTACACCACCACGGTAGCGCCGACGGGCAGGTTGTTCACCAGCCAGCCCACATCCTCGTCATACATGCGCACGCAACCGTGCGACGCCGGCGTGCCGATGGTGGCGTCGAGCAGCGCGCTGGTGGCCTTGATGTAGGTGCGGGTGTGGAAGGCGTGGCCGCCATTGAACACCATGGCGTTTTTCACGTAATAATCGCCAAAGTCCCAGACCTTATCCAGATATTTGTAGGAAAAGACGCCGGCAAGGGTCGGCGTGGTGTTCTTGCCCGTGCAGCAGGCGAAGCTTTTGGCCAGCTTCCATGCGCCCTGCTTACCCAAAAACACGTTAATTTTTTGGGTTTTGAGGCTTACCCAGACAAGATAATCCGCCGTACTGGCATAGTTTTTATAATTGACAAAGGACTCCTTCAGCGGCGCCGAATAGTCGGCCGCACGCACATAGTTTTTGCTCGAAATCGCAACGTCGCTCCAGCGCACCCAGCCGGTAAGGCCGCCCGGCAGAACCACCTTTGCAGCCGATGTGCCGCTGTAGTTCACATAGATTCCGACCGTGCCCTTGGTCATGACGCCGAGCCAGCCGCCAAGGTTCATCGTGGAATAGACCGGCGTATCGCGCAGCGCGGTGGCTTCCACCTCGATGGTTTCCACAAGATCCACCAGAAGCTCTGGGTGCTGGGCAAACGACTGGGACAGGGTTGCGGTTTCATCCGCATAGGTCAGCGCAACCGTCAGCGTGCCGGTGGCCGCGGTGCGCGCGTCATAGGCCGTCGTGAACGCGCAGGATGCTTCCGCGCCCTCGGTCAGGGAAAAGTCGGCCTGCTCGGATAGCAGCTGATTACCATAGAACCACTGTAGGCGGCAATATCGCACACCGTGCTCTGCACCCGCGCAGTTGGTGACCTCCACGTTGGTAAAGCGCACGGTGGTCTGCGTTTTCGGCGCGGCAGGCGTGGTTTCCGCCGCCGGTTTTACCGCCGTGATGACCACATCGGCAACGCCTGCATCGATGGCCTCGGTGATTTTTGTGCCGACCGTGTCCACCACGCAGTTCTTTTTGCACACGATGGCTGCATCCACCGTGCCTGCGCCGGTGACGGCGCTGTTTTTCTCGCACAGCAGCACCGACTTCGCGCGCGCGCCGCGCGCGACCGTGAGGGTCGTGCCGCGCAGCACGGCGCTGTCAATGCAGCCGCCTGCCAGCGTCACCGGCGCGCTGCTGTCCAGCGTAAACGCGCCGCCGGTCAGTGTGGCCGAGCCGGTCAGCGCGCGCACGGTCTGCGCCGCTTCGGAAGTAAGGCGCACATCCGCGCCGCAGGTCACGACCATGGCGGCCGTGGTCTTGGCAAGCGTTAGCGCCGCGCCGCCATGCGCCGCAATCACGCCATCCACCTTGACCGCAGAAAGGGTGACCTGCTCCGCACCGCCCAGCACCAGATTGCCGTGCACTGCCGCGCCGCGCAGCGCGCCGTCCGTGCGCAGCAGCACATTGCCGGACGCAGGCAGCTTGCCATCGCGCACCACCGTGCCGGTAAGCTTGGAAAGCAGCACCCACAGCTCCTGCCGGGAGATGGTTTTTTTCGGGTTCAGCTTGCCATCTGCGCCGGAAACATAGCCGCCGGACACCAGCGCGGAAACGCTGTCCCGCGCCCAAGACGCCACCTGCGCCACATCCGAAAACGCCGCAAGCGCGTCCACATCACCGCCGCAGACGCCATAAGTACGGCCAAGAATCACCATGGCCTCCTGCCGAGTGACGGCCGCAGCGGGCTGCAGCTTGCCGTCTGCGCCCTGCAGCAGCCCCATGGCCACCGCACGCGCCAAATATGGCGCGTACCACGCATTGGGGTCAACGTCGGAAAACGCGGTGAGATCCGCTTCCCGCTCCGCGCCAAACAGCCGCGTCACCATGGCCGCCAGCTCCGCGCGCGTCGCCGCGTCCCATGGGCGCAGCTCGTCCGGCGCTGCAAGCTGCTGCGCCGTGGCAAACGCCGCGCCCTCCTCGGCCCAGAACGCCGGTTCCTCCGCTGCCATCGCCGCTGTGGCAAGCACCAGCGAAAGCAGCGCAATGCAGAATACTCGCATTATTTTTTTCATAATATGCCTCGCATTTGTCAAAATCGGTCGAAAATATCCTACCAAATTTTGCTCATTATTGCAATGTATGGGCGCAAGACAGAAAAATTTCTTTTGATTTTTCTAAAAATTTGTATATTTCCCGCACGCAGCGGCAATACTGGTTTTCGGAGGTGCAAAAATGGAAAATAATAACAAGCATTCCGGTGAAGTACGGCATTTCTTCCAGGAGCGTGGCTACTACATCCTGCTGCTCCTGCTGCTCGCCGCAGTCGCTGTATCCGGCATTTGGCTGGTGCGTTCGGCGATGCTCTCATCCCGGCAGGAAGCCGCGCTGGCCACTGCAACAACCGACGCGGCTTTGTCCGTGCCCAACACCGCGAAAACCGATTCCCAGACTAAGCCCGCAGCCGACACGGCGGAAACCTTTGAGCCGGTGGAATCCACCGACCAGTCCGTCGCCAAGGCCGCATCTGCCATCACGGTTTGGCCGCTGAACGGCGCGGTCATGACCGGCTACAGCATGGACAAGCTGGTCTACAGCGACACGATGGGCGACTGGCGCGTGCACAACGGCATTGACATTGCGGCAACCGCCGGGCAGAGCGTCCGCGCAGCGGCGGCCGGCACAGTGTCAAGCGTCTATGACGACGACTTTCTTGGCACTGTGGTGGTCATTGATGTGGACGAGGATGTGCAGATGGTCTACGCCAATCTCAAGGCCATGCCCACCGTGGCTGTCGGCGACGGTGTTGCAGTGGGCGACACCATCGGCGCAGTCGGCGATACCGCCATCTCGGAAAGCCGCGAGGACGCGCATCTGCACTTTGCAGTGCTGCGCAGCGGCGAACCGGCAAATCCCACAGAATATTTGCCGTGAACAAAACATGCGGGAACGCGTTACCGTTCCCGCATGTTTTTATTTTTGCCAAAGCACTGTTTCCGCGCCGTCTGCATCTACATAGCGGATTTCGTCCAGCGCCTGAAACGCCAGCCCAACCTCCTGATAGCCGCCCTGCTCCATTTTACCAAACAGCAGCGAGGTTTTCGCGTCGGAGAGCCGCAGCACCGTCTTGCCACCCTCCTGCACCGTTTCCTCCCGGATGCTGCGCAGCCGGTAATCCGATGCAATGCGGTAAGCCGTTGCAGATTCCTCCAGCAGCGCGTCGGACGCATTGAAGCGGATGGCGTACTGCGGCAGACTCACAATCCAGGTTGCATCGTCGCCATCGTCCGTGCCAATGGTTACGCTGGCGGCAGTATCGCCCTGCGCCGCCTGTTCGTGCAGGTCATACACATCCGCCTGGGCGCAGATGGAAAGCGCGTCCACCGCGCGAATGGGCGCAGTGGCGGCAAATGTGCCGCAGCCCACCACCAAAAGCACTGCGGCAATGGCCGCTGCGACCGTGCGGCGCTGGCGGCTGCTCAGGCGTCGCTTGAGCGTCTTAAGAAGATTTTCGTCCTCTCGCGCATCTGTCGCAGGCGCGGGCGCGGTCATGGCCTGCAGCGCATCGCGGCAGGTGTGACACTGCGCCAAATGCGCCTGCACCGCCTCGGTCGTCTGGGGCTTGGTCAAATGCTCAATATAATTTGGCAGCAAATCCTGCACAATTTCACATGGTAATTCATATTTCATGGGGCATCATTCCTTTCAGCTGATTTTTTCCGCGATAAAAACTGACCCGCGCCCAATTTTCACTCTTGTCCAGCACCTCGCCAATCTCGGCAAAAGACAGGTCGGCAAACAGGCGCAGATACAGCACGCTGCGATAGTCCGGCGAAAGCCGCTGCAAATTGCGGTATAGCGTCAGCCGCTCCTGCTTGTCCTCCAGCGCCTGCTCCGGGGCGGCGCAGCCGGGCAGCGTTTCCGGCAGCGGCAGCGTTTGATTGTCCCGGCGCTGCACGGCGTCAAGATACGTGTTCCGCGCGATGCTGCAAAGCCACGTCAGCACCTTTCCCCTCGGGTCATAGGTATCCAGGTGCGTGAGTGCTTTGCAAAAGGTGTCTGCCGTCACATCGTCCGCCAGCGCATCGTTGTGACACAGGCTCATGACATATTTTTTGACCGGCAGCGCATACTGCCGATAGATCTGCTCGAACTGCTCCACTTGGTTTTCACCTCCTCGGATATCAAACGGCGCACGCGCCGCTTTCGTTACCGATTCTATCATAAAAAATGCGCAAGCACCGCTTTTTTCGGTACTTGCGCATTTTTCACCCGGAGGGGACTTTCTGCCGCAGCGTGGCGCGCACCTGATCCAGCAGCGCCACCACCGCGATGAGATTGGGCACTGCCATGAAGCCGTTGAACGCGTCGGCCGCGCTCCATACCAGATTGATGCTGAGCAGGCATCCCAGCGCGCTCGCGGCCAGATACACAATCCGGTAAGGCCGCACGGCGCGCTCGCCGAAGAGATAACCCGCCGCACGCTCGCCATACCAGCACCAGCCGAGGATGGTGGAAAAGGCAAACAAAACCAGCGATACGCTGACAATGCCGCCGCCAAACTGGCCATAGGTTGCCGAAAAGGCGGCGCTGGTGAGCGCCACGCCGGTGAGCGGGCCGCCCAGCTCGCCGATGGCCGCATAGCCCGCCAGATAGGTCTGCACATCATATGCGCCGGAGGTCAAAATAATCAGCGCCGTGATGGTGCACACCACCAGCGTATCGGTGGCAATTTCAAACAAATTCCACATGCCCTGCCCCACCGGGTCGCGGGCGTCGGACGCGGCGTGAATCATCACCGTAGAGCCAAGTCCCGCCTCGTTGGAAAACAGTCCCCGGCTCACGCCGAATCGCGCGGCCAGCAGCACGCCGTAGACCCCGCCCGTCCCCGCCGCCCGGGGCGTAAAGGCGTCCGTGACGATGGCCGCAAATGCGCCGGGAATGGCGGACGCGTGGGTCACAAGGCAGCCAAGCCCTGCGGCAAGATACACCAGCACCATCACCGGCACCAGCTTTTCCGTGACCGCGCCGATGCGGCGCACGCCGCCAAGAATCACAACGCCCGCCAGCGCCGCCACGACCGCTGCGGTGATCAGGGTCGGAACGCCAAACGTGCCGCCCAGCGCCTGCGCGATCGAGTTGGACTGGATGGCGCTGCCCACGCCCATGGAAGCGACAAGGCAGCAGATGCTGAACAGTGCCGCCAAGGCCGGCGCGCCAAGGCCGTCTGCCATATAGTACATCGGCCCGCCAATCCAGCCACTGCCGCTGCGAAAGCGGTAGCGCATGCCCAGCACCGTTTCGGCAAAGCCCGTGCCCATCCCCAGCAGCGCCGCCAGCCACATCCAAAACACTGCGCCCGGCCCGCCCAGCGCGATGGCCGTGGCGACGCCCGCAATGTTGCCCGTGCCCACCGTTGCCGCCAGCGCCGTGGTGACGGACTGCCATTGGGAGATGCCGTCCGCCGCCGTTTTTTTCCGATGCAGCAGCGTGCCCAGCGTGCTGCGCTGCCATCGCGCAAAATGCCGGAACTGGAAAAAATCCAGCCGCACCGTACAATAAATTCCGACCCCCAGCAGTGCCGCCATCATCGGCACGCCCCATACAAAGCGGCAAACGGCCGTAAAAAAGCTTGTCCCCATTGATTAAACACCCCCGCCTTGCATTGTATGCAAAACGGGGGTGGGTTTATGACAACTATTTTTCTCGCAGCAGCATGGAAAGCACCGCTTTTTGCACGTGCAGGCGGTTTTCCGTTTCGTCGAAGATCTCCTCCGCGTGGCGCTCAAAGACGTCTGCGGTGATCTCCTCGCCCTTGTGCGCAGGCAGGCTGTGCTGCACCATGCAGTCCGGCGCGGCCAGCTCCAACAGCGGCGCGTCCAGACAAAAGCCTGCAAACGCCGCCCGGCGCGCCTGCCGCTCGGATTCCTTGCCCATGGACGTCCAGACGTCGGTGAAGAGCACATCGGCGTCCTTGGCCGCCTGACGCGGGTCGTGGCACAGCGTGAACTGCTGCGGGTAATCCACGGCAAAGGCCAGCGCTTCCCTGTGGGGCGCATAGCCCTCCGGGCAGGCCACCGTCACGATCATGCCCATTTTCAGGCAGCCCACGATGGTGGAGTTGCACACGTTGAAGCCGTCGCCGATAAAGCCGACCCGCAGGCCGGCGAGCACCACCTTGCGCTCGCGGATGGTCATGAGATCGGCCAGCGTCTGCATGGGATGGGAATCGTCCGTCTGGGCATTGATGACCGGGCAGGTGGCGTAGCGTGCAAGCTGCTCCGCCTCCTGCTGGTCAAAGGTACGGATGACAATGCCGTCGCAATAGCGGCTGAGCACCCGCGCGGTGTCCTCCGCCGCCTCGCCCCGGCCAATCTGGGACACGGAGTCCTGCAAAAACAGCGCGTGGCCGCCCAGCTGGTACATGCCCATCTCGAAGGCCACCCGGGTACGGGTGGACTGCTTTTCAAATATCATGGTGATGGTTTTCCCCGCCAAAAGCTTGTGGGGAATGCCGTGCTTCTGGTCATATTTCAGCTGGTCGGCGGTATCGAGAATTTCCAAAATTTCATCTGCGCCAAGATCCAGCATCCGCAGAAGGTGGTTCATATTATCCCTCCGCCGGGCAGAGCACCCGCTTCATGATGGCAAGACCCTTGTCCAGCTCTTCGTAGGTGATGGTGAGCGGCGGCAGCAGCCGCAGTGTGTCGCTGCCTGCGGTGAGCGTCAAAAGTCCCGCGTCCAAAAGCTTCGCGCAAAGCGCGCTGTGGGCGATATTCTGCACGCCCACGCCAATCATCAGTCCCATGCCGCGCACATCGCGCACATAGCGGCTTCCCAGCGCCGCTATGCCCGCGCGCAGGTAGGCGCCCTTGCGGTCAACCTCCTCCAAAAACGGCTCGGAGAGGGTTTTCAGCACCGCGCTTGCCGCCGCCGCGCAGACGGGATTCGCCCCGAAGGTGGTGGCGTGGGTGCCGGGGGTCAGCACCTGGCTGCAACGCTCCGCCGCCATGATGCCGCTCATGGGAAGTCCTCCGGCAATGCCCTTGGCAAAGGAGCACACATCCGGCAGGATTCCGTATTTCTGGAATGCAAACAGCGCGCCGGTGCGCCCGACGCCGGTCTGCACCTCGTCCACCAGCAGCAAAAGATCCCGCTGGTCGCACAGCTGCCGCAGGCCGCTCACAAAGCCGGGATCCAGTGGGCGCACGCCGCCCTCGCCCTGGATGAGCTCCAGCATCACCGCGCAGGAATCATCCCGCAGCTGCGCCTTGACCGATTCCAGATCGTCCGGCTCTGCATAGCGGAAGCCCTCGGTAAAGGGGAAGAAATAGTTGTGGAACACGTCCTGCCCGGTGGCCTGCAGGGTGGTGATGGTGCGGCCGTGGAAGCTCTGGCGCAGGGTCACGATGTTGCTGCGGCCAAGGCCGTATTTGTCAAAGGAATACTTCCGCGCCAGCTTAATCATGCCCTCGTTGGCCTCGCCGCCGCCGTTGGCAAAGAACACGTTGGTCATACCGGTTCGCTCGGTCAGCGTTTTGGCAAGGCGCACGCACGGCTCGGTGTAAAACAGGTTGGAGGTGTGGCCAAAGGCATGAATCTGCTGCTCGATGGCGGCAATCCAGTCCGGGTTGCACGAGCCAAGGCTGTTGACGCCGATGCCGGAGGTAAAGTCGATATATTCGCGCCCCTCGCAGTCCCAGAAGCGCGCGCCCGCGCCGCGCGCGATGGTGACCGGGAAGCGGCCGTAGGTTTGCATGATGTACTGGCTGTCCAGCGCCATCAGCTCTTGATTGGTCATGGTGTTCATCCTTTCGCGTCAATAGATCATGGTGCCGACGCCCGAATCGGTCAGCAGCTCGATGAGAATGGAGTGCTTTTTCCGGCCGTCGAGAATGTGCGCGCCGGACACGCCCGAGCGCACCGCCTCCACGCAGCAGTCGATTTTCGGAATCATGCCGCCGGAGATCACGCCCGCCTTGACCAGCACCGGCACCTCCGACACCCGCAGGGAGCTGATGAGCGTGGATTCGTCCTTCACATCGCGCAAAAGTCCCGGAATATCGGTGAGAATCAGCAGCTTTTCCGCCTGCATGGACGCGGCGATGCGCGCCGCGGCAGTGTCCGCGTTGATGTTATAGCACTTGTTGCCGTCGATACCGGCGGCCACGGTGGACACCACCGGAATATAGCCCGCGTCGATGGCGTCCTGAATGGGCTGGGGGTCGACGTCCATGATTTCGCCCACAAGGCCGTAGTCAAGGCCGCCCTCATCGAGCTTTTTCGCCTGAATCAGGTTGCCGTCCATGCCGCAAAGACCCATGGCGCGTCCGGACAGCGCCTCCACCATGCTCACAAGATCCTTGTTGACCTTGCCGCAGAGAATCATCTGGACAATGTCCATGGTTTCCGCATCGGTATAGCGCAGGCCGTTCACAAAGCGGGATTCCTTGCCGATTTTTTTCAGCATATCGGAAATTTCCGGCCCGCCGCCGTGGACGACCACCACATTGATGCCCACGAGCTTCAGCAGCACAATGTCGGAAATGACCGCCTGCCGCAGTTCGGCGGAAATCATGGCGTTGCCGCCATACTTGACCACAATGGTTTTGCGGTTGAATTTTTGAATGTATGGCAGCGCCTCAAACAGGATTTGGGCTCTGTCCTCCATGGAATAGGCCATGCTGCGCCTCCTCAGGTGCGATAATCGCCGTTGATTTTTACATAGTCATAGGTGAGATCGCAGCCCCAGCAGGTGCATGCGTGCTCGCCCTCGTGGACGTTCACCTCGATGATAATTTCGTCCTGCGAGAGAATCTGCTTGGCAAGCGCCTCGTCAAAGGGCAGTCCCGCGCCTGCGGCGCAGACTGCGATCTCGCCCGCGCAGGAGCGAAACGACACATCCACGAATTCCGGGCGGAACGGCGCTTTGGAATAGCCCATGGCGCACAGCACTCTGCCCCAGTTGGCGTCCGCGCCGAACATGGCAGCTTTGACCAGGCTTGAGCAGATGATTTCCTTGGCCAGCCGTTCGGCGGTTTCTTCACTGCGCGCGCCGACGACGTGGCTGGTGATGAGCCGGGACGCGCCCTCGCCGTCGGCGGCGATGGAACGCGCCACCTCGATGAGCAGCTGCCGCAGCGCGGCGCAAAACGCGTCATAATCCTCGTTTTTCCAGTCGATCAGCGCGTTTTCGGCCATACCGTTGGCCAGCACGCAGCACATATCGTTGGTGGAGGTATCGCCGTCGATGGAAACGCGGTTGAGCGACACGTTGACGCAGGCCGTCAGCGCCTCGTGCAGCAGCGCCGGGGTGATGGCGCAGTCGGTGGTGACAAAGCTCAGCGTCGTGCCCATGTTGGGATGGATCATGCCGCTGCCCTTGCTGATTGCGCCGATGCGGCAGGTCTTGCCGCCCACGGTAAATTCCACCGCCAGCTCTTTCTTCTTGGTATCGGTGGTCATGATAGCGGTGGCGGCGGCGTCCGAGCCGGTGGCCGAGAGCGCCGCCGCGCAGGCCGGCATGGCCGCTTCGATGGCGGCAATGTTCAGCTCCTGCCCGATGACGCCGGTGGAGGCCACGATGAAGTCCGACGCCTTCAGGCCGGTGGCCTTGGCGGCGGACGCGCACATGGCGCTCGCGTGCTCCGCGCCGCCCGGCGCGCAGGCGTTGGCGTTGCCGGAATTCACGACCACCGCCGTGGCGGCGCCGTCCTCCAGATGCGCCATGGTCACATAGATCGGCGCTGCCTTGACCCGGTTGCGGGTATAGACCGCCGCAGCGGCGGCTTCGCAGTCGGACACGATCAGCGCAAGATCCTTCTTGTCGGAATTGCTGGATTTGACGCCGGCATGAACGCCGGACGCGCGGAAGCCCTTTGGAGCGGTGATGCCGCCCTCAATCCAATTGATCATTTGTTATCCCTCTTTACAGACCGGCGTCCTCCGGGACGCCCATCATCAAATTCAAATTTTGCACGGCAGCGCCGGACGCGCCCTTGCCGAGATTGTCAAACAACGCGGTCACCGTGGCCTGATGGTCATGGCCGCAGACGATCAGCCGCAGGTTGTTGGTACCGGCCAGCGTGCTTGCGTAGATCACCGGCTCGTCGCCGCCCAGCGGCGCAACCGAAACAAAGCGCGCGCCCTGATAATAGTCCGCCAGCGCGTCGCGAATGGCGCGCGCGGTGGGTCTGCCGGGCAAAAAATCCGTTTGCAGCAGCACCGTGGTGGCCATGCCCTTGTAATAATCGCCGAGGATGGGGCTGAACACCGGCGGCGTTTGCAGGCCGCAGACCGCCTGCATCTCCGGCAGGTGCTTGTGGTGCAGGTTTGTGCCATAGATGCGGCACGATTCGTGGCGCGGGTCGCGATCCGCCGCGGTATACTCCGCGATCAGCTTTTTGCCGCCGCCGGAATAGCCGGTGAGCGAATAGGCCGTGAGCGGTGTCTGCGGCGGGATGATGCCAAGCTGCACCATGGGATAGACCGACGCGATGAAGCCCGAGGCATGGCAGCCGGGATTTGCCACGCGGCTGCTTTTCTCGATGGCGGCGCGGCGCGCGGCGCCGAGCTCCGGAAAGCCATAGTCCCAGGCCGGGTCGGTGCGGTGGGCGGTGGACGCGTCGATGACGCGGACGGCGGGATTTTCGATCATCGCCACCGCCTCGACCGCCGCCGCGTCCGGCAGGCACAAAAACACGAAATCCGCCTCATTGAGCAGCCGCTTGCGCGCGGCCGGGTCTTTCCGCTGATCGGGGTGAATGGTGAGCAGCTGCAAATCACGTCTGCCCGCCAGCCGCTCGTCAATTTGCAGGCCGGTCGTGCCCTCGCGGCCATCAATAAAGACCTTAACCATCGCTGCGCTCGTTCAGAAACTTCTGGATGTTGGCAATCTGGTTGTCCACCGCTTCGGCAGACGGGCCGCCGGGCACTTTGCGGCCGTTCACGCAGGTTTTCAGCTCCAGCGCCTGATAAATGTCCGCCTCGAACAGCCCGGAAATCGCGCGGAAGTCCTTGAGCGCCAAGGTGTCGAGCGTTTCATCGTTGCTGATGCACAGGTTGACCAGACGGCCGACAATCTTGTATGCGTCACGGAAGGGCATGCCCTTGCGGGTAAGATAGTCGGCGCAGTCGGTGGCGTTGATGAAGCCGCGCGACGCGGCCTTGGCCATATTTTTCGGCAGCACGGTCATGGTGTCCACCATCGCGCCGAACACCGGCAGGCACTGCTTGACGGTATCGACCGCGTCAAAAAGCGCCTCCTTGTCCTCCTGCATATCCTTGTTATAGGCCAGCGGCAGGCTCTTCATCACGGTGAGCAGGCTCATGAGGTCGCCATAGACGCGGCCGGTCTTGCCGCGCACCAGCTCCGCCACGTCCGGGTTCTTTTTCTGGGGCATGATGGACGAGCCGGTGGAATAGGCGTCGTCCAGCTCCACAAATTTGAATTCCCAGCTGCACCAGAGGATGATCTCCTCGGAAAACCGGGAAAGGTGCATCATCATCAGTGAACAGGCGGACAAGAATTCAATGACGTAGTCGCGGTCGGACACGCCATCGAGCGAATTCTGGGTGATGCGCGCGAAGCCCAGCTGCTCTGCCACAAACGATCGATCGATGGGATAGGTGGTGCCGGCCAGCGCGCCGGAGCCAAGGGGCATTTCGTCCATCCGCTCCAAACAGTCCTCCAGCCGCGTCACGTCCCGGCGGAGCATATTGGCATAGGCCATCATGTAATGGGCGAAGGTGGTGGGCTGGGCGCGCTGCAGGTGGGTATAGCCCGGCATGTAGGACTGCTTGTTGTCCTCGGCCTTGCGCGCCAGCACGTCCATCAGCGAGAGCACCATTTTGCGGATCTCGGTGATCTCCTTTTTGAGATACAGCCGCACATCCAGCGCGACCTGATCGTTGCGGCTGCGCGCGGTGTGCAGACGCTTGCCGGTATCGCCGATGCGCGCGGTGAGCAGCGTTTCGATGTTCATGTGGATGTCCTCGTTGTCCACGGAGAATTCCACAGTCCCGGCCTCCACATCGGCCAAAATCTCTTTCAGCGCGGCCACGATCTTCTCGGCCTCGTGCGTTTCGATGATGCCCTGCCTGCCCAGCATGGTTGCATGGGCGATGGAGCCTTGAATGTCCTCGCGATAGAGCCGGGCGTCAAAGCCGATGGACGAGTTGAAGTCGTTCACCATCGTGTCGGTTTCTTTTTGGAAACGGCCTGCCCAAAGTTTCATAGATGATCCCTCAATTTCATGATGTCGTTTAGATGGCGGCAGGGCTGCCCCGAAGCGGAACACCCCTGCCGAAAAAAATCAATGCACTTGCTTACAGCTTGCCCAGCTCGCGCAGTGCCTGCACGGTATCGGGCAGTCCCCAGAGGTTGATGAAGCCCCTGGAATCGGTCTGGTCATAGTCCGAAGCGCCGAAGGTCACGAGATCCTCGGAATAGAGCGTGTGCGGGGAATTGATGCTCGAGGTGATGAGGTTGCCCTTGTAGAGCTTCAGCTTCACCGTGCCGGTGACATATTCCTGCGTCTTGTCGGCAAAGGCAGACAGCGCCTCGCGCAGCGGGGAGAACCACTTGCCGTTATAGACAAGGTCTGCAAAGTCCACGGCGAGCTTACTCTTCATGTGGGCGGTGTCCTTGTCGATGGTAATCATTTCCAGGAGCTGATGCGCCTTGTAAAGAATCGTGCCGCCCGGGGTTTCATAGACGCCGCGATCCTTCATGCCGACCAGCCGATTTTCCACGATGTCCAGCAGGCCGATGCCGTTCTCGCCGCCCAGCTTGTTGAGCTTGCGGATGATGTCCGACGCCTTCATCGTTTCACCGTCCACGGCCACCGGCACGCCCTTTTCAAAGTCCAGCGTCACATAGGTGGGCTTGTCCGGCGCGTCCATGGGCGAAACGCCCATTTCCAA
>JAQUZL010000119.1 GCA_028691385.1 Oscillospiraceae bacterium | reverse complement strand
AGCATTACAATAGCTTTTAGAACGCTATGCTGAAGGAGGGATTTCCTTGCAACAAACCATCTGTACAGCGGATTGCATCCAGTCCGTCGGCGGCGCGATCGACAGTACCGCCGCACAGTATACCATCACCGCACACGTCAAGCTGTACGACGCCGTGCAAAGCGCCCGGTTGACCGTCGTGCTGCAAAAAAAATGTGCAGACCTGGGCCGGAACCTGGGACGATGTTTTCGTCTTCAGCGCGGGAGGCGCGGGCAGCGTAGCCCTTGCGCACGAAATGCGTCTTTCGTCTGGCGTATACCGCGCAAAGATCATCGCCGATGTATACGGTGCAGGCGGGGCGCGGGCAGACACCTCCACGGTGTATACAGCGGAGCGCATTGTTTCCTGACACAAGCGTTTCCTAAAAAGGCAAGGCGGAGCAAACGCTCCGCCTTGCCTTTTTTGCTTAGGCTTCCACCAAAGCCTTTACTTCCGGATAAAATACGCACGAAACGCTATGTCTCGACAGCCTCCTGCGCACATTTCCCTATGGACAAATAAATTTCATCCCTTTACAATTGTTGTATCAGACAAAAAGGAAGGAAAAGGAATCATTCATGGGAAACCGTTCATTTGCTGCAAAGCTGCAGCAGCTTTTCTCTGCACACGATATGACCCAGGGCGCGCCCTGGAAGCGTATTCTGGAATTCGCGATCCCCATGCTGATCGGTAATCTGGCCCAGCAGCTGTACAACACCGCGGATTCCATCATTGTAGGCCGTTATGTAGGGGATAACGCATTGGCTGCCGTCGGCAGCGCCTCTCCCATTCTCAATCTTCTGCTCGCACTTTTTGTCGGCGTCGCCACAGGCGTCGGCATCCTGGTGGCACAGCGCTATGGCGCGAAGGACCGTGAGCAGCTTTCCATCGTCATCGGCAACTGCATCACGCTGTCCGCTATTGTATCTCTTATCACCATGGCCGTCGGTGCGCTCATCACCCGGCCCATGCTCGAACTGCTCAGCACGCCCGCTTCCATCATCGACTGGTGTGCCGATTACCTGATGATCTATTTTCTGGGCATTGCCGGTTTTGCGTATTACAACATTCTGTCCGGCGTGCTGCGCGGCATGGGCGACAGCCTTTCCGCACTGGGCTTTCTGCTTATTGCAGCTGCGCTGAATGTGGGGCTTGACCTGTGGTTTGTGGCAGGGCTGGGCATGGGTGTAGCAGGCGTAGCGCTGGCCACCGTGCTGGCGCAGACAATTTCCGCGTTTCTTTGCCTGTGGAAGCTGCTGCGCATGCGCGACGTGTTCGACCTGACGTGGAACTATCTGAAGCCTCGTTCTGCGCCCATTTCCAACATCATCCGGATCGGTGTGCCCTCGGGCATCACCCAAGCCATCTTCTCGGTAGCCATGCTGGTGGTCCAATCTCTTACCAACAGCTTTGGTGAAATGGTCATTGCCTGCAATGTCATTGTCATGCGCGTAGACGGCTTCGCCATGATGCCGAACTTCACCTTCGGACAAGCTATGACGACCTACACCGGACAAAACGTCGGCGCGCGCAGGCTGGACCGTGTGCATCAGGGCGCAAAGCAGGGCACCTGGATTGCGGTGAGTATCTCCTCTTTTCTCACCGGGTTAATCCTGCTGTTCGGCCGCCAGCTGATGGGCGTTTTCACCGAGACCTCCGCGCTGGTGGACCTGAGTATGCGAATGATGCAGATCCTCGCCTTTGGGTACATTGCCATGTCCATCACGCAGTGCCTCTCCGGCGTGATGCGCGGTGCGGGTGATACGATGACCCCGATGTGGATTTCCGTCATCACCACCGTTGTGCTGCGCGTCCCCATCGCCTATGGCATCGCATTTTTCACCCGCAGTACCGAATATCCCACCGGCCGACCGGAATCTACATTTATCTCTCTGCTGGTTTCCTGGTCGCTGGGGGCGCTGCTCACGGCTGCCGCCTACCGCTTTGGCGCATGGCGCAGGCGTTTGAACAGCGCAGAACCTGTCATGCAGGCTTGATCGGCACATCGGTCATTCAGCGCAAAACCAAAACCACCTTTTTTCGCCTGTATATAAAAGCCGCGGAAGTACACAATACAGATTTGTTTGCCAAGGAATTTGTCGCTTGCATTCTGCTCCTGCCGATATCAAAGCATTTGCAGATGGGTTCTATTCGCTTTGAGTGAAAATTTGTTGTCATTTTCTTTGTTTGATACAGAAAGCCAAGGTTTCTCATCCGCACGGACAAATCCGGTAGCTATTTCGCACTGTAACTATAAAAAGCATCCCCCGGCCGGAATCTTCCGGCTGGGGGATGCTGATTTTGGGAAGTTCAAAATTGCAAAGTTGCTGTTATTCGTGCCGGATGGCCTCCAGCGCGGAAATCTTAACGGCCCGGTTTGCCGGGGCAATGCCGGAAAGCAGCCCCACCACCGTCGCAAAAATCAGCGCCATCAGCAGCAGCCAGACAGGAATATCGGAAATGTTGCCGATACCGCCCATGCCACCCATTCCGCCCATGCCGAACAGGGCTCCCACATCAAAACTGGAGGCATCAAAGTTCACCTGTACGCCGATGCTCATCAGCCACCCGGTGATGGCCTGCATCCATATGGTAAAATTGTTCAGCACAAAGCTGATCAACACGCTGAACAGGCAACCGACAACGCCGCCTATGAAGCCGATGGCGCCGGATTCGATGAGGAACATCTGGCGTATCTTCGAAAGCTTGCAGCCCAGCACCTTCATCACGCCGATTTCTTTTGTGCGTTCATAAATTGCCATTGTCATGGTGTTTGCAATATTGAGCGCAGCCACCAGCAGCGAGACAGCCGCAAGGCCGCCCAGCATCATCTGGCCAGAGGCCACCTGCTTTTGCATATCCTCCCGATACTGCGTCATGGAGGACGTCTGGTAGCCGATGTCCTTGATCAGCTGCTCCACCGCGCCCACATTATTCACGTCATCCACTTTGACGT
>JAQUZL010000047.1 GCA_028691385.1 Oscillospiraceae bacterium | reverse complement strand
TGCGCTTTTTGCGGTTCTGCGCGGCGCAGCGGCTCAATTCCGCCACCAAAAGATCGGACAGGGCGTATAGCAGCGCCGCCGGGAACATCAGCACCGGGAACACCATGCCGTGAATGGTGCCGTAGGCTGCCATTGCGCCCTCGGACGACTGCCCCGCGCGCACCAGTCCCCGCGGAATGAGCAGGTGCTCCAGCGTGCCAAGGCCGCCGCGTAAAATATCGCTGAACCCCACCGGAACGGCGGTGCGCAGCAGCCGCCGCGCAATTTTTCCGGACGCGCGCGGCGCATGGCGCAGATCGCGCAGATAAAGCCATGTGATAACGCCAAGGCTGACGCACGAGGCTGCGCCGGTGCCGAACACCACGCCGCAGCAGGCGCGCTCAATATCACCCCGCGCCCAGATGCGGAGCATGGCGATGGTGAGCACGATTGCGCCCAGCCGCTCGCAGATTTCCACACAGACCAGCCGCCCAATGCGGCCGGTGGCTGTGAAATAGCCGTCAAAAACCGACCAGATCACCGTGACCGGCAAAAATAGTGAGAGCATGCGCAGGGCGTTTGTCGCGCGCAGATCGCGAATCCAGACCGCCGAGAGCGTTGGTGCGGCGTGGTGCAGCGCCAGCGCGGCAGCGGTAGACACAACCGCCGCATAGGCAAGACACCACTGCACGGCGCGGCGCGTACCGCCGGGCCGATTGTGTCCCTGCTCCTCCCCGGAAAGCACCATCGCGGCCACTCGGACGCCCAGCGCGCCCACTGTGATGGCCAGCGCGCCCACGGTCATGGCCAGCTGCAGCAGGCCAATCCCGGCGGCGCCAATCTGCGCGGTGAGATAAATCTGGAACAGCATGGATACCACGCGCAGCGCCATTCCGGCCGCCGTCAGCAGCAGCGCGGACTGCAGAATGGAACGCTTCTCAGACATGGCGTCACCTCCTCGTCCATTTATAGCGGCGAAAAGATGCGCTTAGAACTTCGGTTGAGAAACGCATACGATTGTGCTATGATAAGAAAAATCAGTCGAAAATGAGGGATTCTCATGCAAAAGGCCAATGTATCGGCAGGACATTTGACGGTTCGCATCCTATTTTACGCGGTGGGGATTGTTTTGCTGGCCACCGGAATTATGCTGTGCACCAAAACAGGACTTGGCATTTCTCCGCTGATTGCGCTGCCCTATGCCATTTCTCAAATCTGGTCGCTCAATTTCGCGTTTTTGACCTTTCTGACCTATTCGGCCTTTGTCGGCATTCAGTTCTTGCTGCGCGGACGCAACAGCCGCGCCAGGGATTTGCTGCAGCTGCCGTTTTGCATGGTGTTCAGTATGCTGCTTAACGAGTTGGGCAAGCTGCTGCCCTTTGCATTTTCGGAGTTCTGGCAAAATCTACTGCTGCTGGCCGTGGCCATTTTGCTCACCGGAGTGGGCGCGGCCATGGTGGTGGGGATGGACATCGTGGCAAATCCTGCCGACGCGCTGGCCGAAACGGTGGGCGAGGTCATGGGCAAGGGCATGGGCTTTGGAAAAAATTTCATTGACATCACCTCGGTCATCGTCACGTGCCTTGTGGGCATCCTTGCCACGGGGGAGATGGTCGGCGTGGGCGTTGGCACGCTGTGCTGCATGATCTGCATCGGCAGAGTCGTGTGGGCGTTCAACAAGCTGCTGCGCACAAGCATGCGGCGCGCGGCTGGTTTGCCGGTATGAAAAATAAAAATTGGACTGCTGCAATTGCAGCAGTCCGATTTTTTTATTCGGTCGCGGCAGCTTCCTGCTCGCGGATACGTGTGGCATTGGCCAGCATCAGCTTGATGCGGTTTTCCTGATTGATTTTCGTGGCGCTGGGGTCATAGTCCACAGAAACAATATTGGACGTGGGATAATCGTCCTTCAGCTTGCGAATCATCCCCTTACCCACAATGTGGTTGGGCAGGCACCCAAAGGGCTGGGCGCAGACAATATTGCCGGTGCCGGAATGAATCAGCTCCAGCATTTCCGCCGTCAGGAGCCACCCCTCGCCCATTTTGCAGCCATCGCCAAGATAGCCCTGAATGAGGCGGTGCAGGTCTGCAAAGTCGCCCGGCGCACGGAATCTGCCGGAGGCGCGCAGCGCGGCGATCATGTCGTGCTGGCACGCCTGCACATAGCGCATAAACAGCCGACAGACCGCTCTTTTCACCGCAGAGCCACCGTAAATATCCACATCCACCACGCGGTTGTAGATTTTGAAGATGATAAAGTCGGTCAGACCCGGAACGACCGGCTCTGCGCCCTCCGAGAGCAAAAACTGCTCCAGCGCATTGTTGCCCAGTGCGGAAAATTTGATGTAAATTTCGCCGACCACGCCCACCCGGACTTTTTCCGCGCCGGAAACCGGAATGGCGGCAAATTCGCTGCAAATTTGGGGGAAAATGGTGCGCATCTGCCCCCGGGACATGCCCTTGCCGGTCTGAAAGGTTGCAACCAGCCGGGACTGCCACTGCGCGGCCAGCCGGTCGGCGTCCCCGACGGTTTCTTCATAGGGACGCACCTGATTGGCGACGTTCATGATGAGGTCACCGTACATCATGGCGTAAATCAGCTTGCGAATCAGCGGCAGCGTCAGAGTGAAGCCGGGATTTTTCTCCAAGCCGAAGGAAATCGAGATGACGGGGATATAGCCCATGCCGGCTTTCTCCAGCGCCTTGCGCAGCAGGTGGATATAGTTGGACGCGCGGCAGCCGCCGCCGGTCTGGGTGATGAACAGCGCCACCTTGTGGGGATCATAGCCGCCGTTGCGGATGGCGTCCATGAACTGGCCGATGACCAGCAGCGCGGGGTAGCAGGTGTCGTTGTGGACATACTTGAGTCCCTCGTCCACCACGTTGCGGCCGCAGTTATTGAGCTGCTCGACCTGGTAGCCCTCAAGCTGCAGCATTTGCCGGAACATTCCGAAGTGAATCGGGAGCATCTGCGGCATGAGAATGGTGTATTCCTGCTTCATTTCCTTAGTGAACAGCAGGCGGCCGTTTTCGTCATATTCGAGCTTAGCCATGTCAGACGTCCTCCTTTTCGGAAATCTCGTGGGCGTCGATGGCGGCCATCAGACTGCGCAGGCGAATGCGCACCGCGCCGAGGTTGGTGATCTCGTCAATTTTCAGCTGGGTATAGAGCTTGCCGCCGGACTCCAAAATGGAGCGCATTTCGTCGGTGGTGATGGCGTCGGTGCCGCAGCCGAAGGACACCAGCTGCACCAAGTGCATATCCGGCTGGGTGCAGACATAGCGCGCGGCATTGTACATCCGCGCCTGAAACGACCACTGGTTGAGCACCTTGCGCGGCGCTTTGTCCATGCGCCATGCCACCGCGTCCTCGGTGATCAGGCAGAAGCCGAAGGTGGTCGCCAGCGCGTCAATGCCGTGATTGATCTCCGGGTCAATGTGGTATGGCCTGCCTGCCATAACCAGAATTTTGTGACCGTTTGCCCGGGCATAGTCGATGATTTCCTGCCCCTTGGCGCGCACGGCGTTTTCATAGGCGGAATAGGCGTCGTAAGCCGCGCGGGCGGCTGCGACGGTTTCTGCCTTGGGAATGGAAAATTCCTTTTCAAAATAGACCGCGGCGCGCTTTTCAAAGTCCTTGGGACGGTGCGTGCCGAAATAGGGATCCAGGTAGCGCGTCTTTTTCAGCTGCGGCATATTGGCGGCAATCAGCTCCGGGTAATAGGCCACCACGGGGCAGTTATAGTTGTTGTCGGAAATGCCCTCATCCACGTTATAGGAATTGCAGGGATAGAAAATAGCGTCCACTTTTTGCTCCAAAAGCGACATCATGTGTCCATGCATCAGCTTGGCCGGGTAGCACACGGTGTCCGACGGGATGGTCTGCTGACCCTTGGCATAGAGCCTGCGGGACGATTCCTCGGAAAAGACCACCTCAAAGCCCAGCTTCGTGAAGAACGTGTACCAAAACGGAATGGTTTCATACAGATTCAGGCCAAACGGCAGGCCGATCCGGCCGCGCGGGCCGGGCACGCCCTTGTAGGCGCGCAGCGTTTCATATTTCCACCGGCTGAGATTGGGCAGGCTGTTTGCCGCGCGTCCCAGCGGCCGCTCGCAGCGGTTCCCGGAAAGATAGCGCCGATTGCCGTCAAAGGTGTTGACGGTGAGCGCGCAGTGGTTGGTGCAGAGGTTGCAGGTGGCGGGCTTGGCGCTGTGGGTGAACCGCGTCAGCGCATCCGCGTCCAAAATCGCGGAGCGATCAAGGCGCAGCGATTTGGCGTGCAGCGCCGCGCCATAAGCGCCCATGATGCCGGCGATGGTCGGACGGATGACGTCGCGCCCCATCTCCAGCTCAAAGCTGCGCAGAACCGCGTTGTTGAGGAACGTGCCGCCCTGCACCACGATGTGCTGGCCGAGATCGTCGGCGGACGCCGCGCGAATGACCTTATAGACCGCGTTTTTCACGATGGAGATGGATAGACCCGCAGAGATGTCCTCCACGGTCGCGCCGTCCTTTTGCGCCTGCTTGACGGAGCTGTTCATAAAGACGGTGCACCGAGAGCCGAGACTCACCGGGTGCTTTGCAAACAGACCCATTTGGGCAAAGTCGGCAATCTGGTAGCCCAGCGCCTTGGCAAAGGTTTCAATAAAGGAACCGCAGCCGGATGAGCAGGCCTCGTTAAGCAGAATCGAGTCCACCGCGCCGCCCCGAATCTTGAAGCATTTCATGTCCTGCCCGCCAATGTCGATGATGAAATCGACCGCCGGGTCAAAATGCGCGGCGGCGGTATAGTGCGCCACGGTTTCCACCAGACCGGAATCCAGATTGAACGCCGCGCGGACAAGCTCCTCACCGTAGCCGGTGGCGGCAGCGCCGCCGATGGTCACGCGGCCGCCCGTGATGGCGTAGATTTTTTTCAGCTCCTGCAAAATGACCGCCACAGGATCGCCCTGACTGGACGCGTAGTAGGTATAGAGCAGGTCGCCGTGATCGTTGATGAGCGCGAGCTTCGTGGTGGTGGAACCGGCGTCGATGCCAAGGTAAGCCGTGCCGGTATAGTCCGCCAGGGACAAGATCTGTGGCGAGGCCGCGTTGTGCCGCGCGAGAAACGCGTCATATTCCGACTGGTCACAAAACAGCGGCGGCATGGTTTCCGTCAGGCCGCGATCATCCACCGAGGAGGCAAGCTTTGTCAGCAGATCGTCCGCAGTGGTGCAGTCATAGGCCTTTGCGCAGAGCGCCGCGCCGATGGCGGCAAAGCAGTCGCCGTTTTCCGGGAACAGCGCGTGATCGTCGTCCAAGTGCAGCGTTTCCTGAAAGCGGGCGCGCAGCCCCTTGAGAAAGTGCAGCGGGCCGCCAAGAAAGGCCACCTGCCCCTTCAGCTCCCGTCCCTGACTCAGGCCGGAAACCGTCTGATCCACCACCGCCTGAAAAATGGAAACGGCGACGTCCTCTTTGCGGCCGCCCTGATTCAAAATCGGCTGAATGTCGGACTTGGCAAACACGCCGCAGCGCGAGGCGATGGGGTAAATTTTTTGATAGTGCGCGGAAAGCTCGTCAAGCTCCTGCACTGTGACGTTCATCAGCGTGGCCATCTGGTCGATGAACGCGCCGGTACCGCCGGCGCAAGAGCCGTTCATGCGTTCTTCCAGCGCGCCGCCAAAGAAAATAATTTTGGCGTCCTCGCCGCCCAGCTCCACCACGGCGTCCGTGCCGGGCAGGAAGGCTTCCACCGCTTCGGCGGTGGCGTAAACCTCCTGCACAAAGGGTATTCCGGCTGATTTGGCCATGCCAAGGCCGGCCGAGCCGGTAATGGCGGCGCGCACGCTGCGCCCCTGTACATAGGGCGCGGCCTGCTGCAGCAGTTGGCAGGTTTTTTCACGTACCTGCGACATGTGCCGCTCATAGCTGCGGAACAGCAGCTCATTTGTGGGCGAGAGCACCACCACCTTGACGGTGGTAGAACCGACGTCAATCCCAATCCGATAATCCATCCCAATCACCTTTTCTGTTTCTGGTGCGAAAAGCCCGATGGCATTGCACCATCGGGTTTTCTTGAAGCCAAATCCATCAAGTCATCTTTACCGTAAAGTAGATGGCGGCAATCATCTCATAAGCCACGGCGGCGAAGAGGCAATAATATGCAAATACCGCGCCAAGCAATCCGATGCAAACCGCGCAAAGCGTCCAAAGTGCGCAGGTTATATAGATTGGCAGCGGCGTGCCGCGCACGAACAGGACAACCTTGCGGCCAAACATCCGCACTGCGCCGCTGTGGCGGCTGGCGGCGAAGGTGAGCGCGGCAATCACAATGGCCACGACGGCAAACAGGCCATAGCCGAGAATCAGCATGGAGGAAATGCCGCTGCCCCAAACCCGGGCAACATAATAGAATAGAAACCCGGCCAGCGTGGTCACCAGCGAGAGCAGGAAAAATTCCCGCTGATACAGCAGAAACACGGCGTAGAGCAGCGCTGCGGCGACCCAGGCACTATAGAGAATCGGCGCGGCGTCAAAGACAAACTGCCGCAAAATCAGGCAGGAGCCGGAAAACAGCACACAGATGACGGCGGTATAGCCAAGCAGCATCGGCGCAAGGGGGCGCTGCTTCATTGCGATGGCCGCGATGATGGCGGCAACGGCCAACACTGCAAAGACAATCGCGCCGATGGTCACGCCGTTGTAGATGGGGAACATGTAGCTGAGATAGCCGTACCGGCTGTCAATCATCCGCACCGCCATGATGGCGATGGCCGCAACCACAAATGCGGCAATGATTTTATAGATGACCTGATCGTCTTCCTGTTTTGTATTTGAATGTACATTCTTTGCCATTTTTTTACTCCGTCCTTGTTTTTGTCATAACTGACCGCCGGCATACATCACGGCCGTCAGCGCGCACAGCGGCGCAGTTTCGCACCGCAGAATCCGCGGTCCAAGAGAGCACACCGCCATCCCGGCGGCGAGCGCCGCATCGGCTTCACTTGGTTCAAATCCGCCCTCCGGGCCGGTCATCAGCGAAACAGTCCCGCGCACCGCAGCGCCAAGCGCGTCGTGCAGGGTGCGGGTCTGCTCGTTTTCATAGAAGAACAGGGGGAAATCCGCCTGCGCAGCGCGTGCAAGCGCCGCCGCATAGGACTGCGCCGTCGTGACGCTGGGAATGCGGCCGCGGCCGGACTGCTCAGCGGCAGAAGCGGCGATTTTCTGCCAGCGCTCCAGCTTTTTTGCAATGGATTTCTCGTCCGGCCTGCTGACGCAGCGCGCCGACGGGAACGCCACAAGCTCCATCGCGCCAAGCTCTGTGGCCTTTTGCACCACATGCTCAAATTTATCCTGCTTGGCATAGGCCATATAGACTGTGCAGGAAAGCACCGGTTCCGCAGGGGAAACGATACGTTTTTCGATAACGACGCCCAGCTGCCCGGGACTGACGTCACTGATCACGCCGGTGCAGTCGGTGCTCGCACCGTCACATAAAATGACGCGGTCGCCCGTTTTCAGGCGCAGCACCTTGGCGTGGGACGCATTTTCGCCGGTGAGCACGGCAAAGTTGCCGCCCAGCGCATCTGGCGGAAGAAAAAAGCGAGTCACAGCGGCTCCTCCGAATCGTCAAAATGATACGAATATACTTTAGCAGAAATTTCTCCGTTTCGCAATAGCAAAAGATTGCCTTTCCCCGAGAAAAGATGGTTGACAAACGAAAAGACAACCGATATAATACATCTTACATGATTTGCGAGAGTGCTGGAATGGTAGACAGGCACGTTTGAGGTGCGTGTGTCTTATGGCGTGTGGGTTCGAGTCCCATCTCTCGCACCATAGAAGAACGGTAATTTTGATACGATGCGTATCAGGATTACCGTTTTTCTTTTGCACACGGTAGCCGTTAAAAGGTCTTGGTAACAAGGCTTTTTGACGGTTTTTTTGCTTTCTGCCGTTTGTTGGGTGCTGATAAAAATACCCGCCTGCGGAGCTCATGGGCGATTTAGACCCTGCACTCGGCAAACGGGTATTCTTAGGGTGTGCACCCAACAAACGGCAATAATCCCTTTACTGAAAAGGTTTCTTATACCGTTAAATCCAGCGGAAGGTCACTGATATCTTTTAACCGTTTCCCATCAATCAGTAAGTTGAGCATCTCAATTGAGTCTTCCGCACCCGTTGCATTAACGGCTTCAACCAATTCATACAATGCGAAATGATATACACAGTCAATATCTCCTGTGCCAAGTGCTAGAGATGCCAACCGAGCGGGCATCGGTTTGCCAGTCACAACCACAATATGCGGAAGACGTCCCTTTCAATTTCTAATAAGGCTTAAAGCCTCGGTTCTGCTGTTTTGGGCGCGATCACTACGCATAGTCCACTTTGCGGACACAGAATCGTGAAGAATTGGTAGTCCGCCGTTTTTTGCACGAATGTCAGTTAAGTTGCCCACACTATCATCAACGACTTTTGTGGGGTGATTGATATTTTCATCCGAAACGGTCTCACGATAAATCACCACATCGGGAGCGTCCATATAGTCATTTCCCATTTTAAATCGTTAAAAATATATATTCTAAAATTGCAAAAGCAAATGGAATACTTTATCAGAATAAAGTGTCAGCAAGGCAAATGCTGTGCTTCAATTTTTTTACGCACTTTTGCAATCTCAAGCGGCAGCGTGAGAATATCACGAATGCCGTCAAATTGGAGAGCGCAGCGATACTGGCCGATATTTTCTTCCTCGCAGATTGCATAGACCGGGATATCCACCGGATGGGGAAGCTTTTGGTATTGCTGCAGCATGGTGTTTCCGAAGTCATCTGCTTTAGAAAGATCGAGGAACAGCAGCTTGTCTTCGCCGGAGAACAGCTCCGGCTGCAAATCCAAGATGGACGGATAGAAGACACAGTGGCAGTTTTCGTCGGAGGCACTCTCGATTTGACTGTTGACGCTTCGGTCATCGGAAACTAGGACAAGATTTTTCTTAGCAGCTTGGGATGCGGCCTCTTCTTTGCCGTATTCTGTGTATTTCCCTTTTCCAGTGCTTTTGGAGAGATAGAGCGCTTGGTCGCTTCGACCAAACAGCTCATCACAGGTCGCGTTTTCCTGATCGCAGAAGGAAAGACCGATACTGAGCGAAACATATTCCGGAATGGTGAGGTCCAATTTGTACTTCATGGCGGTGATGAGCTCTGTGGCTTTTTGCCGTGCATTTTCCTTAGACGCAATACAGGACATTAGAACAGCAAACTCGTCGCCGCCGATTCTTCCGACAACGTCCGACTTTCTAAAACACTGGGAAAGCATTGCCGCAATGATACAGATTGTATGATCCCCCATCTGGTGACCTTCTACATCATTCACGGTTTTAAAATTATCAATATCCACAATGAAAAAAGCATGCAGCTGATTGGGCGACAGCTTTAAGCATTCCTCGATTTTATTCATCGTGGTGGTTTTGTTGTAGAGACCGGTCATCTGATCCACTTCGGATCGGACGCGAAACTGCTCCGCTTTCTCCTTGATGAAATGCAGACGCCGCTTTGAGGCCAGAATATTATCGATTCTGGAAAGAACTACATTGCCGTTGAAGGGCTTTTGGATATAATCGTTTGCACCAAGCTGAAATGCCTGAATCTGGTCAGCTTTGTCCTCGCTGCCGGTGAGCATGATTACGGGGATTTCGCTGAGAAACGCCAGCTCGTTCTTTTTTTTCAGCACTTCAAGACCGTCCATTTCCGGCATGACCAGATCGAGCAAAACCAGATCAATTTTCTCATAGCGCTCTTTGAGCCGGCAAATCCCTTCGTTGCCATCTGCCGCTTCTAAAAATTCAAATTTATTTTTAAGAATATGCTTTAAAAATTCTCTCTCAAATTTCGAATCGTTGACGATCAGTATTGTTTCCGGCATACCAGCCAGGCTCCCTTCAGCAAGCTCGTTTTATAAATATCTTCCGATGGTTCCAAAGCTGCACCGGAAAAGCAATATGCCAAGCATCCTCGACGAAAGCAGCAGCTATGACGTTTGTGAGCGTTCATTTGAAGATGACGACATTACGGAAATGCCTTGTAAATTCTCTATTTTTTAGCATAAAACTTCACACCGATGATGTCAAGACTTGATGCCCTGCTTAGATTGGGAGCTGCCTGAAAAAAAATTCGCCAGCAACAAGATGTCGATGGATTTTGAAATTATCGCATTTTTTCTAAGATTTCTCGAATATCACGGTAGGTTTCAGTGGGAGAAACGTGATATTTTTCAATGTCCTCCGGCACACCCTCTCCGGAAAGGACAAAGGCAGTGTCGATTCCGGCATGGACGCCGCAGGCAATATCGGTATAGATGCGGTCACCCACCAATACGGTTTCCTCCTTGGAATACCCGTACTTTTCCATCGAAAGGCAGGCCATGTCCGGCTCCGGCTTGCCAATGAAATGAGGACGGCGTCCGGTGGCGCGAAACAGCATCTCACAAACGCTGCCGCAGTCCGGCACCGAACCGTAGGAGGTAGGACAAACCCAGTCGGGATTGGTGGCGATAAATTCTACGCCGCGGCCAAGCAAAATGCAGGCATCCTCCAGCTTTTGAAAGGTCAGCTCGGTGTCAAAGCCGCATACGAGCAGGCCGATATGATCCTCAAGATGGTCGGCGATATGAAATCCGGCATCCACAAGCTGCTGCCGGAAGGTTTTGGTGCCGAAGGCATAGATCAGGGTGTTATCATAGTCGTGTCCATGCAGGTACCAGATCAGCGCGTCCACCGAGGTTAGAAAGTCCTCCTTTGTGGTGAAGTCGATTCCCATATGCAGCAGCCGCTCCACATAGGCATTGACCCCGCGGGAAGAATTGTTGGTGACAAATAAATAGCGGCCGCCTCGGCTGCGAACCTCGCGCAGAAAATCCAGCGTACCGTCAAAGAGCTGATCGCCCAGATAGATGGTGCCGTCCATATCGAGCAGAAATAGCTTTTTTTGTTTTAAATCCAGCATGGGATGAAGTTCCTTTCCTTTTTCAATACAATAGCGGCGCAGACGCGTCAAGGTCATCGCAAGCAGACCCGAGCAGGTGGCGATTGGACTTTTTATTTACAAGGTCGCGCCAAGGAGTTCTCGACCGATTTTCGTGGCCTGCCGAAAAGCAGGCTTTCGTAAAATGCACTGCGAATACAAAATGGAGAAAAGTGTGTGTGGATGATGAGTCTTTCCTTGCTGCACTGAGGCATACCGCGTGAGCCGGAGCATTCACCCACAGGTGATGGCTACGCGGTCATCGAATTCTGATGAAATAATAGCGTTCCGACAAACAGAGGGGATCGGCTTTTGCCGATCCCCTCTGCCAGCATTAGGCACAAGCTGCCTGAACAGTTCGGTTTTGCAAATCTGTGCTTTTGCGATCAGGCGCCGGTGACGCCATAGATCAGGTTCGGCACGCAGGTGATGAGCCACGGGCAGAAGGTAAGCATAATCAGCACAATAAACAGGCACAGGATGAACGGCCAGACTTCCTTGAGAAATTCACTGATAGAGCATCCTGTAATGCCGCAGGTCGTGAACATCATCGAACCGAATGGAGGCGTGATGCCACCGATCATGATGTTGCAGATGGCCACAAGGCCAAAGTGATACACATCAATGCCCAACGTCAGGGCGACGGGAAGCAGCAGCGGTGTGATAATCATCAGGGCCGCGCCACCCTCGAGGAACATACCCAGAACCAGCAGCACAACATTGCACAGCAGCAAGAAGATATACTTGTTGCTGGTCACGCTGAGGATCGAAGCAGCCACGATCTTCGGCAGGTTAATCCAGGTCAAGTACTGACCGAAAACGCTGGCCGAAACCATGATCAGCACAACGCTCGAGGTACCGGCGATGGTATCCAGAATGATCGGGATGAAGTGCTGGCGGAAGCTGAGCTTTTTGTAGACCAGTCTGCCGATGATAAAGCAGTAGAGCACCGCTACCGCACCGCCCTCACTGGGGGTGAACATTCCGAAGCGCATACCAAGGATGATGCCAAACGGGAAGAACAGACCCCAGAACGAGCTCAGCGCCTGCTTCAGGATGGCAGTGATATGCGGGAAATTGTCACGCGTCGTGGGGTAGTTGCGCTTGTGGGCGATGATCACCACGGTAATCATCATCGAGATGGACATCAGGATGCCGGGGACATAGCCTGCGGCAAAGGTGCGTCCCAGCGAAGCCTGTGCAATCAGGGTGAAGATAATCAGGTTTACACCGGGGGGAATCACTGGTGTGGCTGCCGACGAGGCTGCCGTAATCGCTGCCGAGAAAGCTTTGGAGTAACCGCGCTTCTCCATTTCGGGAACCAGCATTTTGGACTGCATGGCGCAGTCTGCATTTGCGGAGCCGGAGCAGCCGCCCATCAGCATCGAAAGAAGTACGTTTACCTGTGCAAGGCCGCCCTTCATATGGCCGGTCAGCAGCTCACAGAAATCCATGAGCTTGTCGCTGATGCCGCCAAAATTCATGACGGAGCCGGACATAATGAAAAACGGGATCGCCAGCATGGAGAAGGACTGGGTCGAATTCATGACCTTTTGCAAAATCAGCCACGGATGCGAGGTGGTGTCGATAAACATGAAATAGAAGAAGGTGGAGCCGAAGAGAGAATAGACAATCGGCATGCCGAGGAAGTAGAGCAGAAATACCAGGATAATCGGAATGATGCTTACAAACGTTAAGGTCATTCTTCCCTTCCTCCTTTCATCCCTTCTTCTGTTTTTTTCACTTGAATCACATTGAACTTTTCGGTCAGCATAAACCATACCGCATACAGGGTGGAAAGGCCAAAGCCTGCCGGCACGGCGATGCCGGTCCACCATTTCGGCAAACGAAGCAGATCGGTAACCATAATTTTGATTTCGCCGGTACGAGAAAAGATCAAATGTCCTACATAGTCGGCGGAAATCCAGGTCAGCATAATCAGAATCAACAATTCCAAAAAGCCCATAACGATTTTAAAAACCCTCTGAGCGTTGCCGGGAATCATCTTGACAACAATATCTACACCAAGGTGAGCGTGCTTGCGGTATGCATACGCACTGCCGATAAAAACGGTCCACACGAAAAGACTGGTTACGATTTCCTCGCTCCATTGCAGCGGCGCATTGAGAAAATATCGCATGAGAACATTGATATTGACAAGGATGACGCAAAGCGTCAAAGTGGTACCGGTGATGATTGCGTCAAGGTTTTTGAGAATGAGCATTGGTGTAATTTTTCTCTTCATTTTCAGCGACCTTTTACTCTCTTTGAAAAAGAGAAACTCCCCATTAATAAATTTCTCCCTGCCTGCCGTTCGCAGGCAGGGAGAATGAACGGTTAAAAATCAGAGACCGCGATCAGGATTTCTTTGCGCGGTAATCCTGAATCAGGGTGACAAGGTTCTGATGCAGCTCGGGATCTGCGCCGTACTCGGTAACGATCCACTCGTAAACAGGAGCGCAGGCTGCGGTAAAGGCATCCAGATCAACTTCGTTCCAGGTTACGCCGCTTTCAGCAAGCATCTTCTTCTGGGCGTCTTCATCCGCTGCGCAACTGGTCTGTTCCCATTCGCCGCACTCGAGAGCGCACGCATTGATGATGGTCTGATACTTTTCGGGAATGCTTTCGTAAACATCCTGGGGCATGAACAGCCAGCGGGTTGCGATGAGGTGGTTGGTCAGGGCAACCTTCTTCACCAGCTCATAGGGAGCGCCTGCGCCGGCCAGAGTGGAGGTGGAGCCTTCAAAGCCTTCGACAACGCCGGAGCTGATGGCGGAGAGGC
>JAQUZL010000046.1 GCA_028691385.1 Oscillospiraceae bacterium | reverse complement strand
CCTTCCGGGGTTTCAATGGGGCACATGCGGCCATAGTGAGAATAGTGAACATCTCGCACATCGAACGACGCGCGCTCGCGGCTCAGGCCGCCCGGGCCAAGTGCCGACAGACGGCGCTTGTGGGTCAGCTCGGAAAGCGGGTTGTTCTGATCCATGAACTGGCTCAGCGGAGAAGAGCCGAAGAATTCCTTGATGACGGCCATCACCGGGCGAATATTGATCAGGCTCTGGGGCGTCACCGTGTCAAGATCCTGCGTGGTCATGCGCTCGCGCACCACGCGCTCAAGACGGGTAAAGCCGACGCGGAACTGGTTCTGCAGCAGCTCGCCCACGCAGCGCAGGCGGCGGTTGCCCAGATGGTCAATGTCGTCGGTGGTGCCCACGCCGATGGCTACGCAGTTGAGATAGTTGATGGAAGCCAGAATATCGTCCACTGTGATGGTTTTCGGAAGCAGCTCATCCCGGCGATCCTCGATGGCGTCAATCAGCTCCTGCTCGGTCATGGTGTCAAGCATCTCGCGCAGGACGCGGTAGCAGACCTTCTCGCGGATGCCGTACTGCTTCGGGTCAAAGGACACGAAATTGGCCATGTTGACCATGCCGTTGGAGAACACCTTTACGCGCTGCTCATCAAGAAGAATGGTTGCCTCGTTGACGCCGGCGTCGGAGATGGCATGTGCCTTTTCGCGGGAGATGAAATCGCCCGGCATTGCCAGAATCTCACCCGTGGTGGGGTCGGCAATGGGATCGGCCGCAACGTGGCCGGACAGGCGGCTCCAGATGTCCATCTTCTTATTGAACTTATAACGGCCGACCTTGGACACATCGTACCGGCGCGGATCGAAGAACAGCGCGTCCATATAGGCCGCAGCGTTTTCCACCGTGGGCGGTTCGCCCGGACGCAGGCGGCGGTAGATTTCAAGCAAGCTCTCCTCGCGGGTCTTGCAGGTGTCCTTTTCAATGGTTGCCTTGATGCGCGCATCCTCGCCGAACATGGTGGTGATCTCCTCATCGGACACCACGCCAAGCGCGCGAATCAGGCAGGTAATCGGCAGCTTGCGGTTTTTGTCAATCCGAACATAGAACACGTTCTGCTGATCCGTTTCGTACTCGAGCCATGCGCCGCGGTACGGAATGACCGTTGCGGTATAGGTATGCTGATCGGCCTTATCGACCTCGTCGCCGTAATACATGCCCGGAGAACGGACGATCTGGGACACAATGACGCGCTCTGCGCCATTGATGACAAAGGTGCCGCCCTTGGTCATCAGCGGGAAATCGCCCATAAAGATTTCCTGCTCCTTGATCTCCTCTGTTTCCTTGTTGCGCAGACGGACGCGAACCTTGATCGGCTTTGCGAAGGTCACATCGCGCTCCTTGCACTCCTCCACATTGTACTTTGGCGGCTCATTCATGGAGTAATCCAAGAAAGTAAGTTCCAGATTTCCGGTGTAGTCGGTGATGGCGTCGACGTCCTTGAAAACCTCGCGCAGCCCCTCATTGAGGAACCACTCATAGGAATCTTTCTGGATTTTCAGAAGGTTTGGAAGCTCCATCACCTCATCGTGCTTGGCATAGCTCTTGCGGAGCGTCTTGCCATAGTAGACGTCTTTTGTGCTAACGGTGACATTTTCCATGCAAGCATTCACTGCCTTTCCTCCGAATTGCTCGGACTATTTTATCATTCGAAACCAGTATCGCCCGTGCTTCTGTTTTGACACACACGGGTGCGTTGTTACTTTTCTTCATCGCACTTCTTGCACTTTTTTCACCTGCGTGGTATACTATATGCGTAGTTTGAAAAGTGTGCAGTTTGCGATAGTATCGCAGAATACGAACAATTTTACCATGTCAAGGCTTGCCTGTCAAGCCATTTTCCTTGAAAACGAATAAAATTTTGGGCATCTTTGCGCCAGCAAAGATGCCCGTTTTGTTTTCTTCGCGGAAATTCGGCCGCGTTCGCCGCTTACTCCATCGCGCCCACGTCGAAGCTGAATGGCAGCAGCGTTTGCAGGGTATGGCGCACATAGCTGCCATCGCTGCGGCAGCACAAGATCTCCAAATCCGCGCCGAATTCCGCCAGCAGCTGCCGGCAAATGCCGCAGGGCGTGCAAATTCCCTTTCCGGAGGCGATCACCGCCGCCTTGGTAAAGTGCCGGCAGCCTGCCGCCACCGCCTGCGCCACCGCGCCGCGCTCCGCGCAAAGTCCCGCGCCGAAGGCCGCGCTCTCCACATTGCAGCCGGTATAGACCACGCCATCCGCGCCCAGCAGCGCCGCGCCCACCTGATAGCGCGAGTACGGCGCATAGGCCTTGTCCCGCGCCGCTCTGGCGCAGGCAATCAGTTCTTCATCGGTCATCCGAATCGCCCCTTTCCGTTTATACTGATTATAATCCCTTTCGGCAGAAAAGGAAAGCCGGTATCGCGCGATACCGGCTTTCCTGATTGATCATTATCCCTTCATCGCGCGAACGCGATCGAACTCGTCGAGCACTTCCTGCTCCGGCGCGGGCGTCAGCAGGCTGACCGTCACAATCAACACGCAGGAAACCAAAAACGCCGGCAGCAGCTCGTAGATGTTCCACGCGCCGCCCATCGGGCGAACCAGATACTTCCACACGAACACCATGATGCCGCCCGCCGCCATACCGGCCACCGCGCCATACCGGTTGGTGCGCCGCCAGAACAGGCTGAACAGCATGATCGGGCCGAACGCCGCGCCGAAGCCCGCCCACGCAAACGACACGATGCCGAACACGGAGCTTTCCGGGTCGCGCGCCAAAAATACCGCAAACACCGCGATGACAAGCACTGTCAGCCGCGCCACCACAACCGCCGCGCGCTCGGAGAGCTTCAGGCCAAAGACCTCCTGCAGCAGGTTCTGGGAAACGGCCGAGGCCGCGGCCAGCAGCTGGCTGTCGGAGGTGGACATGGTGCTCGCCAAAATGCCGGCGAGAATGATGCCCGCAATCAGCGCCATTCCGATGCCCTTGGTGCTCATGAGGTTTGCAATGTACACAATAATATTTTCCGCATCCGCGCCGCTGCCAAAGGTGGTAATCGCGCCGGTTTTGGACACGGCATAGCCAATCATGCCGATGAGAATGGCAACCGTCATGGAAATCACGACCCAGACCGAAGCGATGCGGCGGGAGGTGCGGATTTTCCGGTCGTCATGGATGGCCATAAACCGCAGCAGGATGTGCGGCATGCCAAAATAGCCAAGACCCCAGGCCAGCGTTGACACGATGGTGATCGGCCCATAGCCGGACAGCTCGCCGGTGGCCACGTTGGCAAGGTTGGTCATGCTGAGGTAGCCCGCAACGGACTGGGCGTTTGTGACCACCGCGCCCCAGCCGCCGGCCACATGGATGCCGAACACCGCCACGATGACCAGCGCAATGGTCATAACGATGGACTGAATGAGATCGGTCGTGCTGGCCGCCAAAAAACCACCGAGGGTCGTGTAGATTGCGATGACCACGGCGCTCACCAGCATGGCGCTGCCATAGTTCACGTTCAGCAGCGCCGCGAACAGCTTGCCGCAGGCGGCAAAGCCCGAGGCCGTATAAGGAACGAAGAACACAATGATAATGACCGCCGCGATGGCCGTCAACCATTTTTTCTTCTCACGGAAGCGGTTGGAGAAGAAGTTCGGAATGGTAATCGAGTTGTTGGAGATTTCCGAATAGCGGCGCAGCCGCTTTGCCACGATCAGCCAGTTGAGATAGGTGCCGACGGCAAGGCCGATGGCAGTCCAGCCGGCGTCGGCAATGCCGGAAAAATAGGCTACGCCCGGCAAACCCATGAGCAGCCAGCTGCTCATATCGGACGCCTCGGCGCTCATCGCTGTAACCAGCGGGCCAAGCTTGCGGCCGCCCAAATAAAAATCGTCAACGCCCTTGTTGCGGTTGGAATACAGGACGCCGGTGCCCAGTACCACGACCAGATACACTGCAATGGCGATGACGATGCCAATGGTAGAAGTTGTCACGTTGTACACGCTCCCTTAACTCTCATTTTCTCTCTTTTCAGAATGGGAAAATCATACCATTGTTTGCACTCCATTGCAAGATGCCGACGAAATTTTTGCAATTTTGTCGAGAAACTGTTGCAAATTCACGCCGGAACTGCCCAATTTGACCGTCCTACTGCGGGGCAGCCATGCCCTTTCTCGTTTCAAACTCCGCCTTAATTGCCTGATAGCGCCGCACCACATCGCTGCGCGCGCCGTCGGTGGTCTGCATAATGGTGTCATAGCAGTCGCAAACATAGTCGCAGACATCTCTGTCCAGCTTCTCTGTTTCCATCTCCCGGAGGATTGCGACGGTTTTCTCCTGCGGGAACGGCTCTTTGTAGCTGCGGCGGCTGCTGAGCGCGCTGACAATGTCCGCCACTGCCACAATGCGCTCCGGCAGCGTCAGCGCCGCCCCCTTCAGGCCATACGGATAGCCGGTGCCGTCCAGCTTTTCATGATGCCGCACCGCAAGGCGGCAGATTTCCTCCGGAATCACGCCGTGAATCAGCCGCTCGGTTTCCACCACATGGGTGCGCATAATGGCCATTTGCTCCGGCGTCAGGCGTCCCGGCGATTCCAAAATTTCCACCGGCACCGCCACCTTGCCCACGTCGTGCAGCAGCGCGCCTAAGTATATTTTCTCCTGCTCTTTTTTGTTCAGACCAAACCGTTTTGCAATGTCCAGCGCAATGGAAACCGTATTAATGGTATGCGTCACGGTGTGCTCGCTGCGAAAATCAATGGAAAACACCAGCATTTTGAGATAGTCCACCGTTTCCCGCGCGGACAGCCGATACCGGGACACTCTGTCCCAGTTTTTCTGCCGATAGGAGCCGTCGGCGAGCTGCGCAAATAGCTGCGGCACGTTTTGCTCGGCAAGGGCGACATATGGCTGGTAAAACAGCCCGGCTTCGCTGTGACGCAGCGCTGCTGCGTCCTTGCCGTGCAGAAACGCAATATCCAGCCGGTCTGCCAGATGAATCAGCGCAGCATAGGCGGCGATTTCCGGCCGCAGCTGCGCAAGCGCGCGATAGCTGCTGTGATGATAGAGGATGGCCTCCGCCTCGCCGCGCAGCGGCGTCATATGTTTGAGGAACAGGTATCCATAGATTGTGTGATCAATGACATTTTTCGTTTCAAAGTCCAGCATCCGGTCGATTTCTTCGGTTTTATAAGCGCCGATGTCGTGAAATACGCTCAGCAGAAACAATTTTCTGTCGTCAATGCGCTCGCCGCTTAATTCGCCCAGCGCGCAAGCCAGAAACGCCACCCGGTCGCCATGCTCCACCAGTCTCGGATCCATGCGTCGGAGGGTTTCACTGACGGCGCGCACCGCCGCCATGGGATCAATTTGTGTGATTTGGTCTTGATACGGCATACGATCTCACTCTCACTTTTCTGCGCAGCTGCTGCGTCGGTATCCCGGTTTGATCCGATGTTTCCCCGTGGCGATTGCCTGTTTTTTCGCAAATTTGATTCTGTTTTGTATCGTAGCATCGCCACTTTCGATTGTCAAACCAAACTTCACGCATGGCCGGGATTTCCAGTCCGCCGTCCCGGCGCAGGGCGGCTTTGGGTTGCGGCGCGGCGCAATCGGTGATAAAATACCGGTAACCTTAGGTAATTTTTAGGCACATGCGATAGCATGGAGCAAAGCACGATAAGGAGGACTCTCTCATGCGACTTTTACTGGCAGAGGACGAGCGAACGCTCTCGGACGCGCTGGTTGCGATTTTGACCCACAACAGCTATTCCGTGGACGCCGTCTACGACGGGCAAGCGGCGCTGGACTATCTCGAGCACGGAGAATATGACGGCGCAATTCTGGATATTATGATGCCAAAGCTGGATGGGCTGCACGTGCTGCGCGCCATTCGCGCCAAGGGGTGCAGCTTGCCCGTGATCTTGCTCACCGCAAAATCCGAGGTGGACGACCGCGTGGCGGGTCTGGACGGCGGCGCGGACGACTATCTCAGCAAGCCGTTTTCCTCCAAGGAACTGCTGGCCCGCATCCGTTCGATGACCCGGCGGCAGCCGGAGCTGCGCGACACGGTGCTGCGCTTTGGCGATCTGGAGCTGCGCCCTGCCGACTGCAGTCTGTCCGGTCCCAAGGGCACGCTGCGGCTGGCCAACAAGGAATATCAGGTGTTGGAGCTGCTGCTGGGCAACTCCGGGCAGACCATCCCCACCGAGCGGTTTCTCGAGAAAATCTGGGGCTATGACAGTGAATCCGAAATCAACGTGGTCTGGGTGACCATTTCCGCGCTGCGCAAAAAAATAGCCGCCCTCGGCGTCCGGGTGCAGATCAAGGCTGCGCGGGGTGTGGGATACAGTTTGGAGGAACCGGCATGATTGCGAAGCTCCGCAGGAAATTCATTCTCATCACCATGTGCTCGGTCATCGCGGTGCTGGCCGTTCTGATGGGCGTCATCAACATTGCCAACTACCGGCAGGCCGTGTCCGAATCCACGGCGGTGCTGCAGCTGCTGACGGATAACGGCGGCGCATTCCCGGACACAAGCCGCATGAACGACGCGTCGCAAAGCGCCGGCACGTCGGAGCTTCCCTCCGGCACAAGAATCTATCGGCGGAAACGCCGTATGAAACGCGTTATTTCTCGGTGGTACTCCGCGAGGACGGCACGCGGGTGTCCGTCAACACCGGCAAGATTGCCGCCGTTTCCACCGGCGACGCGGTGGCGCTTGCACAGCAGCTGCAGGCGGCAGGCAAGACCGCCGGCTTTTCCGGGTACTATCAGTATCTGGCGCAGGATTTTGACAACGGCGTGCGGTATATTTTCCTTGACTGCACCCGCAGTCTTAACGCGGTGCGCAGCTTTCTGGCACGCTCGCTGCTGGTGTCCTTCTGCGCAATCCTGGCCGTGTTTTTGCTGGTGCTGGTGCTCTCGCGGCGCGCTGTCCGCCCGGTTGCGGAAAGCTATGAAAAGCAGAAACAGTTTATCACCAACGCAAGCCACGAGATCAAGACGCCGCTGTCCATCATTGATTCCTGCGCCGAGGTGCTGGAGCTTGAGCAGGGCGAGAACAAATGGACGCAGGGAATCCGCAGCCAGATTGTCAGGCTGACGGGGCTGACACAGAATCTGATGTCGCTGGCGCGGATGGACGAGGGCAGCACCGCGCTTATGATGGAGGACTTTGATTTTTCAGAGGCCGCCGCGCAAACGCTGGCTGTGTTCGAGCTGATGGCCGAGAACAACGGCTTGAAGCTGACCTGCACCATCACGCCGGACATCCATATCCACGGCAACGAACAGGCGCTGTGCCAGCTGTGCTCGATTTTGGCGGATAACGCGGTCAAATACGCGCTGCCCCGCAGCGAAATCCGCATCAGCCTCCGTCGCAAGGGCAAAAAAATCACACTCTCCAGCGAGAACGCCGCCGACAATCTCCGGCGCGGCGACCTGCCGCAGCTGTTTGACCGGTTCTACCGGGGCGACGCGTCGCGCAGCAGCGAAAAAAGTGGCTACGGCATCGGTCTTTCCATGGCGCAGGCCATCGTCACCGCCCACGGCGGAAAAATCGCTGCCGACAGCGCCGACGGCCAGACCCTCAAAATCACCGTGCAGCTATAATAAACAGCCCCGCCGGAAACCGGCGGGGCTAAAATTTTGTTCCAAATCACCTTAAGTCTATCTTAAGTTCGTCCTGTATGATGCGATCATCCAAATGAAAGGAGCCGGACTTATGAGCAACTCAATTTTTGAACGACATGAAGTAAAATACCGCATTAGCGCCCCGCAGCGCGCCGCGCTGGAGCGTGCCCTGTCCACCCGGATGGTGCCCGACGCCTTTGGTCACAGCACCATTCGCAATATTTATTTTGATACGCCGGACTACCGACTCATCCGGGCTTCGCTGGAAAAGCCTGCCTACAAGGAAAAGCTGCGTCTGCGCAGCTACCGGCAGTGTGACAAGGACGCGCCGGTGTTTCTGGAGCTGAAGAAAAAGTTCGACGGAATCGTCTACAAGCGGCGCATCCGTCTTCCGCTGGACGCCGCCATGGCCTTTCTGGCCGGACAGGCCGCCCTGCCCGAGGACAGCCAGATCGGACGCGAGATTGCCTACTGCCGCGACTTCTACCAAACCCTCGTCCCGGCGGTGTATCTCAGCTATGACCGCGACGCGTTTTTCTGCAAGGACGATCCCGCGCTGCGCATGACCTTTGATCAGAACATTTCCTTCCGCACCGCGCAGGTCGATCTGACGCGGGAGCCGGGCGGCTGCCCGATTCTGCAGCGCGACGAATCGCTGCTTGAAATCAAGGTCGGCGCGTCCATTCCCATGTGGCTGGTGGAGCTGCTGCACGCGCTTCAGATTCGCCAGACCTCCTTCTCCAAATACGGCCGTGCCTACGGCATGATTACCAAAAATGAAATTGATAGAAAACGGAGTGTTTCCTGTGCTTAATTCCTTATTTACCGGACTTTTTTCCAATTCGGTCGTGTCGATCACAACCGGCGGCTTCTGCGCCGCAATGGGCAGCGCGCTGCTCCTCGGCCTGCTGATTGCCGTGGTCTATACCTATAAAACAGTCTATACCAAGAGCTTCCTTGTCACCTTAGCCACCCTGCCCGCCATCGTGAGCGTCATCATCATGATGGTCAGCGGCAGTCTTGGCGCAGGCGTTGCGGTGGCAGGCACGTTCTCTCTGGTACGCTTCCGCTCCGCGCCGGGCACCGCCAGGGAAATCGGCGTCATTTTTCTCGCCATGGCCATCGGCCTTGCCTGCGGCATGGGCTACCCCGGCTTCGCGGCACTGTTCGCCGTGATCATGTGCCTTGTTTTGCTGCTGTATACCAAGCTGGACTTCGGCGAACCGAAAAATGCAGGCCTGCACAAGACGCTGTCCATCACCATGCCCGAGGCGTTGGACTACAGCAGTGTGTTTGACGATCTGTTTGCCCAGTACACGGTTCAGGCCAAGCTTCTGCGCGTCAAGACCACAAACCTCGGCAGCCTGAACCGGCTGACCTATGACATCCTTCTAAAACCCGAAGCATCCGAAAAAAAATTCATCGACGATCTGCGCTGCCGCAACGGAAATCTGGAAATATGCTCCTCGGTTCAGGTTGCCGACAGCCGCGATTTGTAAGTTGGGAGCCTGATTTTATGAAAAAACTGCTAGCCCTGCTGCTGATTGCAGCCATGTGTCTGACCCTTGCCGCCTGCGGAGAGACTGCCGCGATCCCCACCGAATCAGCAGAACCCGCCACTTCCACCGATTCCGACGCCGCCGTAAACATGCTTTCGGCCACTGACGAGGCGATGTTCTCCGATCGCGACTATGAGGTGGGCTATTCCGACTATGTGACCATTACCCTCTCCGGGGAAACTGCGTCCGCCGACGGCGGCGGGGTATCAATCAGCGGCAGCACGGTCACCATCAGTCAGGCGGGCGCCTATCTGCTCACCGGCTCGCTGAACGGCCAGATCATCGTGGACGCCGACGCCGCCGACAAGGTGCAGCTGGTGCTCTTAGATGCCGCCATCACCTGTGACGCCAGCGCCGCCATCTATTGCAAGACAGCCGACAAGGTATTTTTAACGCTGCCCGACGGCTCGGAAAGCAGTCTGTCCTCCACCGGCGCGTTCGTCCCGATGGATGACAGCAACATTGACGGTGCGATCTTCTCCAAATGCGATTTGACGATGAACGGCAGCGGCAGCCTGACCATCCGCTCCGAAACCGGCCACGGCGTCGTGAGCAAGGACGATCTCAAAATCGTCGGCGGCGACTATACCGTCACTGCCGCCTCGCACGGTCTGAGCGGCAAGGACTCTGTCCGCATTGCAGGTGGCGTCTTTACCATCACCGCCGGGAAAGATGGCATCCACGCCGAAAACGCCGACGACGCCAGCCGCGGCTTCGTCTACATCGCCGACGGCGCGTTCACCATGGAGGTAACCGGCGACGCCATCAGCGCATCCGCAACGCTCACCGTGCTCGGCGGCAGCTATGATCTGACCTCCGGCGGCGGCAGCGCCAACGCCATCGCCAAAACCAATGTCGGCGGCGATCGGGGCAGCTGGGGCGGCGGCATGAAGGGCAACATGGGCGGCATGGACAAAATGGGTCGCGGCCAGATGCCGACAGACTTCGCGCCCGCTACGGATGACGCTGCCCCCACCATGCCCGCAAACGGCATTCCTGTCGCGCCGACGGTGACTGCGGCCGTCTCGGACGCAGTGGTCATCCAGACCGCGTCCGAAACCACCGAAGCCTCCGAAACCTCCGATTCCATTGAAACCTCCGCCAAGGGTCTGAAGGCCGCCGCCATTGCGATTTCCGGCGGCACATTCACCATCGACGCCGCTGACGACGCGGTGCACAGCAACGGTGATTTGACCGTCACCGGCGGCTCACTTGTCCTCAGCTCCGGCGACGACGCCATGCACGCCGATGCAGCCCTCACCATCGAAGGCGGCGACATCGTCATCGAAAAGAGCTATGAAGGCATTGAGGGTACGGACATTGTGATTTCCGGCGGCGACATTTCCGTGACATCCTCCGACGACGGCCTGAACGCTGCCGCCAGCCTGCTCATTTCCGGCGGCACGCTGGTGGTGGACGCTGCCGGCGACGGCATTGACTCCAATGGCAGCTTGCGCATAACCGGCGGCACGACCTATGTCTATGGCCCAACCAGCGCCGGCGACGGCGCGCTGGACTACGACTCCACCGCAGAAATCTCCGGCGGCATCGTCATCGCGGTCGGCGCTGTCGGGATGGACATGAACTTCACCTCCGGCTCGACACAGGGCGCAATACTGTATGCGCTGTCCGCCAGCCAGGCAGCCGGAACGACCGTCACCCTCACCGACGCAAGCGGCAACGTGCTCGCCTCCTGCACGCCCACCAAGCAGTACCAGTCCGTGCTCATCAGTGCGCCGGAGCTTGCGGTCGGCAGCACTTATATGTTGACCGCAGGCGCCGAAACCGTCCCGATTGCGTTGACCGATCTTATTTATGGCAGCGGCAACTCCATGGGCGGCGGCAAGGGCGGCGGCAGGCAGTTCGGATAACGCCCGATTTGCGGGAACGCGCAACCAGCGCCCCGCCTCAAATAAAAAGGACGCGGCAGTTCCCTGCCGCGTCCTTTCCTTTGCTGCGTCCTGCATTCCGGCGCGTCCGGCTGACAGCCACCTTGACGATTGCAAACTCGGCAAAAATGAAATGCATCCATTTTACTTAGAATATCGTTCGATGAAGATTCGCTGATATTTTGCAAATCATCGGCGGTCAGCGTGGCAAGTTCATGGATGGTGTATTCCGACTTATAATATCCCTTGTTGAAATTGGCTTGCTCGTTATGCGCGCCGTCCTCAAGCATCAGCGTTTGCAGACTATTTTGCAGAACTTTGTTCGCGCTCATACCACGAATTTGAACTTACTGACCTTGAGTTTGCAAATTATTATACGATTGTGGGTCATTGTATATCCAGTCATCAACTTCACCTTTTTTGTAGCTAATACTTGGGTACATGATTTCAAGGAATGTCCAATAGTCAGCGCGCTCATCACATTTGAGAAACAAATCATTCAGAAAAGGCTCAAAGATATATTCATCAATTTTTTCTGGAATCATGTCATACAGCATATTAAAGGTTTTGTCACTATAGGTTCTTGATCTCTTGTTTTCAAGGAAATTTCCGATGCTTTTTCGGTTTTTATCTTTTTGCTTTGAAAAATATACCGCACAAAAATATTCTTGAAAAGAGCGATGTGTAAAATGGTATTTTCCGCTGTCAAAGTACATTAAGCACATATTTGAGCAGAGATCATACAAAAAATCTGCTGCTGTTGTGGTTACATCGTGTGCCTTTTCTCTTTCTCTTAATAAGCTATATTTTTTCGTTTTTGAGAAATGAAAAAGGTCTTTCCTACGGTGAGATTGGTTCTGATATCACGCCGCACTTGGAGTTTTTGGTTGCATTCGAGTATGTGTATGTAGAGGACGAAGATGGAAGTCGTAAGTTAGTATCTCTTGTCATTGGTTGCTGTATGTGATACAATTTTCCTGCGAGCAGGCGGTGCAGGCAAAATTCAGCAGCCGGGCGCAGCAGGCGCACAGAGCGCTTTGCCCCTTGTGCCCTGCTCTTGCCCGGATTGGGACAGCCTCACCGGCCGCCGCCCGATTCGCGCTTTCTTCGCACCAGGGAAACCAGGCGAGAAAGCGGGCTGGCACCGGCATAGCAGGTCTTTTGAAGCTTATGTTCCAGGAATGAGCGAAACACATCCTCCTGCCCCTTCAGCGCCGCTTTCGGCACCATATAGCCGCCATAGCTGTCGCGAAATACATAAAAATACGTCGCATCCTCCGCAATCCGGCTGACGCTGCCATAGGGCAGCACCGCTTCCTCTTCCTCCGCCCGCTCGGGCAGTCCCAGAATATACAGGGCATCGTTTTCAAAGCGAAGCCGGGAGGCAGGGTAGGACATACCGCTTTTTTCCAGCCGCTCTTTGAGCTTTCGAGCCGCGCGGGTAGCGGTCATCCTCGTGCTGGAGGTCAGATAAATCGCATAGATGACCAAAAGGTAGGCCCACCATTCGTTGAGATGGCTCACCGCAAAAATCAGGATTCCGAAGCTGAGAATCGAACGCGTAATCTTATTGTTGCCGCAAAATAAATCGTACTGCATTTTGGAAAGAGCCGTAAAGCTGTTTTCATCGTGGTGCATTTCTACCGTATACATTTGCATTGTCCTTTCCCTGTATGATTTGAACTTTCCGCCATTATACAGGATGCGGCAGATTTTTTCAAATCGGGCGCTGCGGCTTCGCTGCGTCGAGCCGCGGCTGAACATCGGTTACTCTGCAGGCGTTGATTCCAACCGAGTCTGTTCTGCATGGGAAAACAAATAGAGAAGGAGAATTACCATGAGAAACGTTTCTTACCGCAGAGTTGTCGCTGCTGTCTGTGCAATGGCGATCGGTGCATCGCTGGCTGCCTGCGGCTCTGCCGGCTCCAGCGCACCTGCTGCTTCCGCAGCAGAATCCTCCACCGCTGCCGAGCCGGCAGACGATTTTCACCTCGACCTCAAGTTCTCGAACGTATTCCAGCCCACCGAGTGGAACTACAAAGCCTCCGAGAAGTTCGTTCAGCTGGTGAATGAGCGCACCGAGGGTCACATCAGCGTTACTTACTATGGCCAAAACGAGCTTGACTGCTACGCCGACTCGGTCAACCAGGCTGTGCATGGTGCAAACTGGATCGGCCTTGAGGAGCCGTCCCTGTTCGCTGACTACTGCGGCGATGCTGCTGTTCTGGTCGGCCCGATGCTCTACAACAGCGATGAAGAATACAACTACGTCATGGAATCCGAGTATGTTTCCAAGATCAAGGAGCGCCTCGCTGAGGAAAATATCCACGTTCTGGATACCCATTATACCTTCGGCTTCCGCAGTGTTGTCACCAATCGTGACATCCACGCCCCTGCCGATCTCAACGGTGTTAAGCTGCGCGCAACCTCCTCTCCGCTGTTTGCCAAGACGCTGGAGTGCCTGGGCGCTACCGCAGTTCCGATGAGCTTCACCGAGTGCCTCTCCGCCATCAGCTCCGGCGTTGTCGAAGGCTTTGAAGGCTCCACCTCCACTCTGGCCGGCGCAGGCGCTCCCTATGAGCTGGTGAAGCAGGTTGCCCTGACCAACCACCTCATCGCAACCCGCTGGCTGTTCATGCCCCAGGATGTTTACGAAAGCATTCCCGAAAAGTATCAGACCATCATCAATGCGTGCGCTCTCGAGTGCGGCGAATGGG
>JAQUZL010000045.1 GCA_028691385.1 Oscillospiraceae bacterium | reverse complement strand
CTTGGCACAGTTGCAAAAACAGGAGTGTATTCTAGCTCGGTCATTGTGGAAGACGGCATCGGAGTGTCGCCGCAAATTGAGGGCAGCGTCTACGGCGGTGGCAGCCTTGGGCAGGTCGGTTCGCTGTCTGGTTTTGGCGCAATCTGCGTGGTGATTGACACAGAGAACGGCGTCATTGGCGAGTCTGTCTATGGCGGCGGCGAGGGCGACAGCACCACGAAGAAAATGACGCTGAAAGGCGCTGTCTACGGTACCTGCTATACCTATGTGCTCCAGGGAACCATCGGCGACAGCGTCTATGGCGGCGGCAGCCAAAGTCTGGTCTATGCCAACAGCGCGTCGGGTGCATTTTCAAAGGACTATGCGACACAGATTGTGGTGAATAGCACCACAACGGAATCTGACCGCGGGAAACTCATTACCTCCTATACCAAGGATGGAAATACGACCCGCTTTGATGCGGCGGATTTCGCCGATGAGGACGACAGCCTGCTTGCCGACAAGATCAGCAATACCAATTCCAGCGGCAATCGCACCATTCGGATTGGCGACAATACCATTGGCGGTATTTTTGGCGGCGGCCGAGTGGGCGAGGGTTTGACGCACAATACGGTTACCGGCTCCAACGGCGGCGATGGCGGCGAGGTGCTGAACGCAACCAACGTGGGCAATTCGGTGGTCTATCTGAAGGGGCTTATGGGCGATGAAATTGTTGTCGGCGATGAGTTTTCCGTATCCGGCGCCGGCCGCGGCTGCGCAACCAGCGGCTATACGCAGATCATTATGGACGGCTTTGGCCAGTGTGAGATGGCGTCCGTGCAGCGCTGCGACGTGGTGGCGATGTATCGTTCAGACATTACGCTGACAGGTGCGCAGGACGTGGACGCGGTGTCCAGCTCGCAGCTGGAATTTTCAATCAACCGTATCAACCTCTTCCGGATGTATGATGGCAGTCAGGTGACCCTGCAAAAGACGGTGCAATATTTGGCAGGCCTGTGGAGCGATGTCGATTTCGATGAATCCACGGAGCAATATTCGTCCATTGACACCAACGCAGCGACGACCAACTATCTGACACGCGTCGATTCTGACGGCGGCAAGCACAGCGTGCTGTACTATGACAATACCGGTACCCCTCATCCGGATCCGCTCGCATGTTCAAGCCTGACGCGTTACAGTCAATTTTATAACACGACCGAACACTACTTCCGCGGCAACTCCGTGATTGTCGCCAACGGTGAGTCGCTTGAGATCATTGACGCCAACGGCACCTATGGCAAAGTGGAGGGGCTGTTTACCCTCTGGGTTGACGGCAACAATCTCGGTGACGACGCCAGCGCCTATGTTTATGCGGCCTCGAGCGAGGACACCAGCATTCCGAGCACGGGCACCTTCACATCCACACAGTATCAGACAGTCTACCCCAATCCGGTTTATGACGATGAGGTGAACCATACCGCGCGCGGCTTCTCAGATGGGAAAACCGTCCATAGATGGTATATCTACAGCAGCAATATCACCATGAAAGCGTATCTCGAGGGCGTCATCAGCACCTCCGGCAGCCAGTCCAATCAGGCAACACTCTCCATTGACCTTGTGAACCTGCTTGGGGATGCGAAAATTGAGTCCTATTCGTGGGAAAAGAGCGGCAACAGCATTGTGCAGACCAAGGCTTCGCTGGACGCAAGCTTCAGTACCGGTACAGATGTGACGTTGTTTGCAAATCAGCGCAGCAATGATGTGACGAATCTTGCAGTCGGATCAAAGCCGAAACGGGTAACCTTTACATTGACCATTCCGCCATATCCGGATACCGTCGAGTCGGAAAACACCTTGACGCTGAAGCTTTCCAGTGAGAACGGCGGCATTACCAACACCACGACAATCATATTGTATGTGGATGCGGTCTACCAGACAGCATACAGCGAGGCCTATGCGCTTTATGGAAAGTATTATGCCAACATGGTCGATGCAACGGCAAATTTTGCCGACGATGAGACGGTGTATCTGACGCAAAACAGCGCATTTACCATGGAGTTTGCGTCCTATTATGACGCATCGAGCCTGCAGAGCATTTATCTCAGCTCCCTGTTGCCATCAAGCGGCAACGAAGAATTGGCATTTGGCACAGCAGGGAAGTATCAGGCATTCCCGGCCGGAACGCTGATTACGATGTTAGTACCGAAAAAAGCAAGCGCGGCCAACGCCTATTATTCCTATCGAACCACAGGTGGCGAGAACTATCTCTCGCTGACGGCATTCAAGAATCTCCAGACGGGAAAAAATTACACATTGCCTGCGGCGTCGCTGGCCTATCGGGAAGAGTATTACGTCTTTATCGTGGATTTCTCCGGCTGCACGGGGACGCTGTCGAGCAGCTACAACTTCACCCTTGAACATGTGGAAACCGGCAATTCCGATGCAGTCAGCAAGACGACCACCCGCTATTATTATAAGGATAAGAATCATAAGAACGGTGCGGTGACAACGGAAGCGGATGTGTTGCCAACAACAATTTACACGAAGACGGTGCCGATTGATCATGTCCCGGATCGAGCCGAAATGGATAACGACAAGCTCTACCAGCTGGAAACAACCGTCAATGGCTATGACGCCTATCAGTATTATTACGTGAATCAGACGACCGGAAATCGCGAAGCGCCAATCACGGTCTACCGCGTGAGCGCGCGTGATGCAATTGCCGACTGGCGTCTTGACGGGGATGAAAAGGTTTCTTTTGTGATTGAGAGTCAGATGCGAATGAGCATCTGCGCGGCCAACTTTACAGCGCAGCAGGAAACCGCATCCCAAGTGACTTCCGGCAATACGCTTTCGCTCACACTGAATCGGACAGCGCCGAATTTCTTCAACACGGTCACCTCCAACCAGCTGTACACCATTGTGCTCTCGCTTGGGGATTCAACGGAGCGCTTCCCATATAACTTTGAGGCAAGCGCAGTCTGCGGCGGCCAAACGCTTCCGATTTCCTATTCTGCCGATCGGACGAAAGCATACATTGACCTGACCGCAGCAGGGCGCAATGCCCACGCCGTGAGTGCCGCGTCCATTGTGTGTCAGGTGCAATATTCCGGCACGTTTGCCGGAAATACCACCCTGCACTGCGCATGGTACTCCGCACCGACTTCCAATGCGACCTATCCGCAGACAAAGCTCGGCGAAACCACGACGGACATTGCCGGAGCGGATGCATGCATCAATGCGCAGATTCTGGAAATCGGAGAATCCGGTTACAAACTTCAGGTTCAAACCAGAACAGGCGGCAGAACCGTGACGTCCTACTGCATGCTTGCTTCGGCGAGCGGGCCGGTATGGGTGGATGACGCCGGAGTCGCAGTCAGCGCGCCAAGCGGCGTAACGGCCGCTGTTTCCGGCAGTGCGGTATCCTTTACCTATCGGACGGCCAATGCAAGCGTCATTGCGCACCTGCCGATCACCCCAGATCTGTTTTCCTCGTTTTCGTAACAAAACACCCCCGAACGCAGCGCCCGGCAAGGACGCACGTTCGGGGGTGTTTTATGCAATCGTCAATTAAATCCGCGAAATCCTTTGCCGATGATTTCGCTGCTGTTGGTGATCATCATGAAAGCGGTCGGCTCCACCCGGCGGATGAAGTTACGAAGCTGCACCGCCTGACGGCGGCGCGTCACGGTCATGATGACGGTTTTGGACTGGTGCAGATAAGACCCCTCGGCTTTTTCGAGCGTCGCGCTGCGGTGCAGTTCGTCATGAATAAAATCAACGATGGGATCCGGGTTATCACTGATAATGGTGAAATATTTGCAAAGGTTGAAATCTTCAATGGCGCCGTCAATGACAAAGGTCTTGGCAACCAGGCCGCACACGGAAAAAAGGCCGGTTTCCACACCGAAGAAGAAGAAGGAGGAAGCGGTAACCAGCATGTCTACCAATAAAAGCGACTTGCCAATGTCCATGCTGGTGTATTTCTTTAAGATCATAGCCACAATATCGGTGCCGCCGCTGGACGCATCCATATTAAATAGAATCGCCGAGCTGATCGCCGGGAAAATAACGGCAAATACCAGCTCCAGCATGGGCTGGGAGGTGAGCGGCTGCGTCATGGGCAGATACCGCTCGCAAAGCTCCAGAAGAATGGACATGAGAATGGTGACATAGACTGTTTTGATGCCAAAAGATCGGCCGATAAACAGAAATCCAACAATCAGAAGACTGATGTTGAGGATAGAAGTCAGGGTACTGGCACTGACGGAGAGCACGGCTGTCAGCACAACGGACATGCCTGTGACGCCGCCGAAGGTGAAATTGTTTGGAAACTTGAACATATACACACCGATGACCAGCAAAACAGTTGCCAATGTAAGCTTTAAGTATTCATAGGCGACTGCCTTCACGCCGGAGCTAGTTGTCATACTGCGCTCACTCCTTTGAAAATCAGCATCCTAATCATATACAAAATTATGAGAAAAGCAAGTTAAAAGTGAAAATTCTGATGCATTATTTTCATCATTGCAGCAGCTTTTGGCATAATTTGATGCAGTAGGCTCGCCAATGGTACGGTTAATTGAAAAAGAGAAGAAAAAATGAGAAAATAGCACTTGATTTCCAGCGGGCAAAATGATAAACTAATACAGATTGTTATGCGGGTGGTCCTCTGCCGCGCCGGCACTGCGGTGCAGCGGCATCACATTTCGGCACGAACACCTAATTTTGGATAGGAGGTCATAACAACATGGATCTGATGAAAGCACTGAAGGATCAGTATGTCAAACCCGAGCTTCCGGAGATGAACGTCGGCGATACCGTCCGCGTTCATGTCAAGATTAAGGAAGGCTCCCGTGAGAGAGTCCAGGCATTTGAGGGCACGATCATTGCGAAGAAGCATGGCGGCCTGGAAGAGACCATTACCGTCCGCCGCGTCACCTATGGCGTTGGTTGCGAGAAGGTTTTCCCCGTTCATTCCCCGAACATTGAGAAGGTCGAAACGGTTCGTCACGGCAAGGTTCGCCGCGCAAAGCTGTACTACCTCCGCAACCGTCTGGGCAAGAGCGCGAAAGTTCGCGAAAAGGTCTAATCGAATATGCAATAAAAAAAGGGGTTTCTACCCCTTTTTTTATTTTATCTTTCTGTGTATAATGAATCATAATGGCGATTTGTGGAATGCTGTGCATTTATAGATGGATTGAGGGATATGATTTCATGAGTAAGTTCAATGTCAATGCCGAAAAAGAGGAACGGCCTGCACCGGCCGGCTATGAGCTGTATACCTGGCTGCATGACCTTGTGATATGCCTGTCGGTTGTAACGATATTTTTTGTGTTTTGTTTTCGCCTCGTGGGCGTGTCCGGCCCTTCTATGACGCCAACGCTGCTCAATGGCGACCGCGTCGTGCTGCTGAGCAATATGCTGTATCAGGATATTGACATCGGCGATATTGTGGTCATGCAGATTCCGACGTTTGACGATGAGGTGATCGTGAAACGCGTGATCGCAAAGGGCGGACAGACCGTGGACATTGACTTTGACGCAGGCGAGGTCTATGTGGACGGCGCGCTGCTCAGTGAAACCTATATTAATGACTATACCTATCTGTCCTATGACGACGGACCGTGTTTTCCTGTGACGGTGCCCGATGGCTGCCTGTTTGTGATGGGGGATAACCGCAACCATTCCGCTGACAGCCGCTTTACGCCCATCGGCATGGTGGATGAACGGTTTGTTTTGGGGCGCGTGCTGACCAAGGTCTGGCCGGTTTCTCGGTTCGGGCTGGTGAAATAAGAAGGCCCTGCTGCACACATGACGAAAAAGGCGCTGCCTGCGCATGATTGCGCAGCATGCCTGCAACATTGCTGAGAAGCAAATTTCTCAAGCAGTTCCCGCAAAGGAGGCGGCAAAATGGAGATACAATGGTACCCGGGGCATATGACCAAAACGCGCCGGAAGATGGAAACGGATTTGAAGCTGGTGGATGCAGTGTGCGAGATTTTGGATGCACGCATTCCAATTTCCAGCCGAAATCCGGATATGAACGAAATTTGCGGGACAAAACCGCGGATGGTGGTGCTCAACCGCTCGGATTTGGCAGATCCGACTATGACGGCAAAATGGATTGCCTGGTACAAGGCGCGCGGCATCCAAGCCATTGCGACCGAAGCAAAAAGCCGCAAGGGCGTCAGTCCCTTTTCTGCGGCAGTGCGCAGCTTGCTCTCGGAAAAGGTGGAACGCTATGCCGCCAAGGGTCAGGCGGGGCGCAGCCTGAAAATTATGATCGTCGGAATTCCAAATGTTGGAAAATCGACGTTTATCAATCAGCTCGCCGGCCGGCAGAGCGCCAAGGCGGAAAACCGCCCCGGCGTCACTCGCGGCATGCAGTGGATCAGTCTGGAATCGGGCCTTCTGCTGATGGATACGCCGGGTATTTTATGGCCAAAGTTCGAAAGCCGGGAAGTGGGACAAATGCTGGCCTATACCGGAGCGGTCAAGGATACCGTTTTGGATTTGGAAGAGCTGGCCTGCAATCTGCTGCGGCTGCTGTGGCAGGAATATCCCGATGCGGTGCGTGCGCGCTATGGTATTGAAATGCCGGACGATGCGCCCGGCTGGGAGCTGCTGGAGGCCTGCGCGCGCAAGCGCGGCTTTTTGGTGTCCGGCGGAGAGATCAACACGGAACGCATGGCGCAAGCGCTGCTGGAAGAGTTTCGCAGCGGCAAGCTTGGCCGCTTTACAATAGAGCGACCGGAGGACGTACAATGACAGACCTTCTTTCATTTGAACAGGAATACTGGGCGCAGGGGATTGCTAATGTCTGCGGGATTGACGAGGCCGGACGCGGCCCGCTGGCAGGACCGGTGTGCGCGGCTGCGGTCATTTTACCGGAGGGCGTGACCATTGATGGGCTCAACGATTCCAAAAAGCTGACCGACAAGCGCCGCAGGGAACTGTTTCCGTTCATTGCGCAGCAGGCGCTTGCCTATGGCGTCGGCTTTGCGAGCGAACAGGAGATTGACCAGATCAATATTTTGCAGGCAACATTTCTTGCCATGCGCCGCGCGCTCGAGCAGCTCCGGCTGCAGCCGGGCGTCCTGCTGGTGGATGGCAACCGCGACCCCATGCTGGGCGTTCCCACGCAGACAATCATCGGCGGCGACGGCAAGAGCGCCAATATCGCGGCCGCGTCCATTTTAGCAAAGGTGACGCGGGACGATTATATGGAGCAAATGGCGCTGCGTTATCCGGAATACGGCTTCGAGGTGCATAAGGGTTACGGCACAAAGCGGCACTATGCCGCCATTGCGGAATACGGAATGTGCCCCATTCATCGCAGAAGCTTTTTGAAGAAGTTCTATGGAAAATCATAGGTTGGTTGGCCGCTGGGGGGAAGCCGAGGCGGCCAAGTATCTTCGGAAAAAGGGCTATACCATTCTCGACGCGGGCTATACCACGCGCTTTGGCGAGATTGATTTAATCGCCAGAAGCAGGAGCCACCTTGTTTTTGTGGAGGTCAAGCTGCGAAAAAATTGTCAATTTGTCCACGCGCGGGAATATGTCGATCACAGAAAGCAGGACAGAATCCGCATTACGGCGGAGCTATATCTGGCAGCCCACGAAACGCAGCTACAGCCACGCTTTGACGTCATCGAGGTCTATGCGCCCGATGGGACGCAGACCATCTGCCCACAGATTGTGCATTTGGAGGATGCGTTTCAATGACAAAGAAACCGCCCGTCGCCGACGCGCACTGCGATCTTGCCGCCCGCATGCTGCTGGAGCATTTGCCAATGCGCGAAAACGCGGCAAATGTTTCGCTGACACAGGGGAAAATGCTGTCCGATTACCTGCAATTTTTTGCGCTTTGGGCGGAGCAGCCCAACCTTTTGGTGCCACAGACGGTGTGCTTTGACCAAATGTACCAAAACTTTTTGCGCGAGATCGGGGAGAACGAGGACCTGGTGCAGCTGTGCGATTCCGGAAAAGCGGCGGAACGCGCCATGCAGGGCGGAAAAATTGCGGCGATGCTCTCCATAGAGGGCGCCGGCGGCATTGCCTGCGATCCGGGACGGTTGGAACAAGCGCGCCGGATGGGCGTGCGGATGACCACGCTCACATGGAACGCGGCAAACGAACTGGCAGGTTCTCACATCACCGGCGAGGGGTTAACGCGGCGCGGGGTAGAATTTGTTCGGCGCGCCCAGACGCTTGGCATTTTAGTGGATACCAGTCACCTGTCAGAGCGCGCGTTTTGGGAGCTCTGCGGCGTTTCCAACGCCCCCATTGTGGCAAGTCACTCCAATGCGCGCGCGTGCTGCGCCCATTCCAGAAACCTGACCGACGAACAGTTTCGTGAGATTTGCCGCAGCGGCGGTTTTGCCGGACTCAATCTCTATCGCGCGTTTTTGACGGATGGGCAAGCGACCTTTTCCGATGTGGCGCGGCATCTGGATCATTTTCTGGCGCTGGGCGGCGAGGATCACGTTTGCCTTGGCGGCGATTTGGACGGGTGCGATAACTGTTTGCCGGCGGGATTTTCCACCGTGGCGGACTATCAATGCTTGTATGAATTTTTGCTGCAAGCCGGCTTTACAGAGCCTGTGCTTGAGAAAGTCTATTATAAAAATCTGATGAGGGTTGTGATTTCATGCGATATGTAAGTACAAGAAACAGCGCGCTGCACCTGCAGGCGTCCGAGGCCATTGTGATGGGTCTCAGCCGTGACGGCGGCCTGTTCCTGCCGGAACAGATTCCGAATCTCTCGCCTGCGCAGCTGGAGCAGCTGTCAAAGATGAATTATCAGCAGCGCGCGGTTGCGGTGATGAAGTTGTTTTTGGACGAATTTTCTGAGGAAGAGCTTGCCGGTTTTGCGCAAAAAGCGTATCAGTCGCCCGGCAAATTCGATCACAGTGACGTGGCGCCGCTGGTGAAAATGGACGAAAAGACCCATATCATGGAGCTGTGGCATGGGCCAACCAGCGCATTTAAGGATATGGCGCTGCAAACGCTTCCGTACCTTTTGACGGCGTCGCTCACCAAGACCGGCGAGGAAAAGACGGTCTGCATTCTGGTGGCCACCTCCGGTGATACCGGCAAGGCAGCGCTGGAGGGCTTTTGCGATGTGCCGAAAACCAAAATTCTGGTATTCTATCCCAAGGATGGCGTTTCCGATATTCAGAAGCTGCAAATGGCCACGCAGGCCGGTGAAAACGTCGGCGTTTGCTCGGTCGTCGGCAATTTTGATGATGCCCAGTCAGGCGTCAAGCAGATTTTCTCCGATGCGCAGCTTCGTGCGCAGCTGGAGCAGAACGGCTATTTCCTGTCCTCCGCCAACTCCATCAACTGGGGTCGTGTGCTGCCGCAGATTGTTTACTACGTTTCCGCTTACTGCGACCTTCTGAAGCAGGGCACAATCAAAAACGGCGACGTCATCAATATTTGCGTCCCGACGGGCAACTTTGGCAATATTTTGGCGGCCTACTATGCCAAGTGCATGGGCGTGCCGCTGGGCAAGCTGATCTGTGCGTCCAACGCAAACAATGTGCTGACCGATTTTCTGAAAACCGGCATTTATGACCGAAACCGTCCGTTTTACAACACCGCGTCCCCGTCGATGGATATTCTGATCTCCTCCAATCTGGAGCGGCTTTTGTACTTGCTCTCCGGCTCGGATGAAGCGGTGCGCGGCTACATGCAAAGCCTCGCCGATACCGGCCGTTATGAGGTCAGTCCGGCGCTGAAAGAAAAGATCATGTCGGTATTTGCGTCCGGCTTCTGCGATGATGAAAAAACACTCAAGACCATTGCGGACACCTATCAGCAGTCCGGCTATCTGATGGACACGCATACTGCCGTTGCCTATGCCGTACTGGCAGATTACCGCGCGGTTTCCGGCGACAATACACGAACCGTGGTTGCCTCGACGGCAAGTCCCTTTAAGTTTTGCAGCAATGTGCTCCATGCGCTTGGCGTCGAGCAGCTGGAAGCGGGAACCGCGATCCTTGATCAGCTGACCAAGGTGACCGGAAAGGCTGCGCCTGCGCCGCTGGCCGGCTTGAAGGGCAAACAGGTGCGATTTACCGAAACTGCCGAAAAAGAGGCTATGCCGCATGTCGTATTGGAGATGCTGCGGTAATGGCACTGTACGCCATCGGGGATCTGCATCTGTCGCTTGGCTCCGATAAACCGATGGATGTATTCGGCGGCGCATGGAACGGCTATCTGGACAAGCTGCGCAAGGGTCTGTCGGTTATTGGCGAGGATGATACGACGGTACTGATGGGCGATGTGAGCTGGGCGATGGATTTTCCGGCCGCAGTGCCTGATTTTCAGTTTATTTCTGATATTCCCGGCAAAAAGATCATTCTCAAGGGCAACCATGATTACTGGTGGAACACGGTGGCGAAGTTTGACCGCTTTTGTGGGGAAAACGCGTTTCCTGACCTGCATCTGCTCCATAATAATTGCTTTTTTTATGAGGACTGTGCTATTTGCGGCACGCGGGGCTGGTTTTTTGAAGAGGATAAAAAGGGAACGCATGATGAAAAGGTGTTTCGCCGGGAACTGATGCGTCTGGAAGTGTCACTGCAGGCGGCAGGGGACAAGGCAAAGCTTTGCTTTTTGCACTATCCGCCAATCTATCAGGGCTATCGCTGCCCGGAGATTATTGCGCTGCTGCAGCGCTATGACGTAAAAGCTTGTTATTATGGCCATTTGCACGGTGGCAGCCACCGCCTTGCGGTGGAGGGCCTGCACGGCGGCGTCCATTATCAGCTGGCATCTGCGGATTATGTAAACTTTAATCCGGTGAAAATCCTACCTGTGGCAAAAAATTAAAAAATATAGGTAGAAAAACTTGCACTTTGCTGCTAGAATAGGTAGAATCTAATTTTGTAATAAACGGCGGGCATTTCCGCCCGTTGTACAGGAGGAAATACCATGAACGTAAAGAATATCGAAAAAGAGAACGGCAGCGCAAAGCTGGTCGTTGAGATCGAGCGCGAGCGCTTTCAGGCCGCAGTGGACAAAGCATATCGCAAGAACAGAGGCCAGATTATGGTCCCCGGTTTCCGCAAGGGCAAAGCTCCGCGTAAGATCATTGAGGGTATGTACGGCGCATCTGTGTTCTATGATGATGCAATTAACGATTTGTTCCCGGATGTCTTTGAAGAGGCTACGAAAGGCGCAGAACTGCGCCCGGTTGGCCGTCCGTCTGTGACGGACGTCAATGTGGACGACGGCATGCTCACCCTGACCATCGAAACCGATCTGTATCCGGAGGTGACCCTGGGACAGTACAAGGGCGTCGAGGTCGAAAAGAAAGAAGTTAAGGTCACCGCTGCGGACGTCAACGAAGAGCTGAAGGGTCTTGCTGAGCGCAATGCGCGCATTCAGACCGTCGACCGTGCGGCAAAGAACGGCGACTCTGTGGTCATCGATTATGTCGGCCTGGACAACGGCGTTGCCTTTGAGGGCGGCTCGGCTGAGAACTTCACGCTGAAGCTTGGCTCCGGCACCTTTATCCCGGGCTTTGAAGAGGCGCTTGTCGGCGTCAAGGCTGACGATGAAAAAAATGTCGAGATTACCTTCCCGGCGGATTACCATGCCAAGGAGCTGGCCGGCCATCCGGTGGTGTTCCAGTGCAAGGTGCACGAGGTCAAGGAAACCCTGACCCCCAAAATGGACGATGAGTTTGCCAAGGACGTTTCCGAGTTTGACACGCTCAAAGAGCTGAAGGACGATCTGAAGGCCAAGAAGCTGGAAGCACGCAAGAAGGACGCTGAGGCTGAACTGCGTGACGCCGCGCTTACCAAGGCTGTCGAGAACATGACCTGCGAGGTTCCGGCCTCCATGGTGGAGATGCAGATCGACCAGACCCTGCAGCAGTATGAGAACCAGATCCGCATGAGCGGTTCCACCCTCGAGGAGTATGCCCAGAAGATGGGTACCAACGTGCAGGCGCTGCGTACCAGCCTGCGTCCGTCCGCCGAGGCGGAGGTTCGCATGCACATCATGCTCGAAGCCATCGTGGAAGCGGAAAAGCTGGAGGTTGGCGAGGACGAGCTGAACGAGCAGTACGAGAAGATGTCCAAGGACTACGGCATGCCGGTTGAAAATATTCAGCAGTTTGTAAACGCAGAGGATTTGAAAAAGGATCTGGTCATTGTCAAGGCCGGCGATTTTGTCGCAGCCAATGCCAAGGCGGTCAAGCCGGCCAAGGCGGAAAAGACTGACGATACGGCAGAAACGGAAACTGCACCGACGGAAGAATAATTTTCCTGACCGCTGGGTAGAATGTTTCAGCCCGGAAAGGAGATCATAGTATGAGTTTAGTACCTTATGTTGTGGAGCAGACGAGCCGCGGCGAGCGGTCGTACGATATTTTTTCGCGCCTGCTCAACGACCGCATTATCATGCTCTCAGAAGAAGTGAATGATACCACGGCCAGCCTGATTGTCGCACAGATGCTGTATCTGGAGGCGCAGGACCCGGACAAGGACATTCAGTTTTATATCAATTCCCCAGGCGGCTCTGTGTCGGCAGGCCTTGCAATCTATGACACCATGCAGTATATCAAGTGCGATGTGTCCACGATTTGCATCGGTATGGCGGCCAGCATGGGCGCGTTCCTGCTGTCCTCCGGCGCAAAGGGTAAGCGCATTGCGCTGCCCAACGCAGAGGTGATGATTCATCAGCCGTCTGCAGGCACGCAGGGCAAGGTCACCGATATGGAGATTGATCTGGAGCACTATCTGAAAATCAAGGAACGCTTGAATCGAATTCTTTCTGAAAACACCGGCAAACCGGTGGAACAGATTAAGCTCGATACCGAGCGCGACCATTGGATCACGGCGGAAGAAGCAAAGGCCTATGGCCTGATCGATCAGGTGATTTACAAGCGATAAATTGCACCGGGAGGTGACAGGCACAATGCCAAAACAGGATGAAAAAAATCTCCGCTGTTCTTTCTGCGGAAAGCATCACTCGCAGGTGAAGCGGATCATTGCCGGGCCAAATGCCTATATTTGCAATGAATGCGTGGAATTGTGCATCAGCATCCTTCACGATGAAATGGGTGTCGAGAATCATCCCGACCAGCTCGGCCAGCCAGACAGCCTGCCGACGCCAAAGGAAATCAAAACCTATATGGATCAATATATCGTGGGACAGGATGCGGCAAAAATTGCGCTGTCCGTTGCGGTATACAACCATTATAAGCGCATTTACTTTGGCGATAACTCCAATGTGGAGCTGCAAAAGAGCAACATTCTGCTGATCGGCCCGACCGGCAGCGGCAAGACGCTCTTTGCGCAGACGCTGGCGCGGATTCTGAATGTCCCATTTGCCATTGCGGATGCCACCACTTTGACCGAAGCCGGTTATGTGGGCGAGGATGTGGAAAATATTCTGCTGCGGCTGCTGCAGGCGGCAGATTTTGATGTGGAGCGTGCCGAACACGGCATCATTTACATTGACGAGATGGACAAGATTGCCCGGAAGAGCGAAAACGTATCCATCACACGCGATGTTTCTGGCGAGGGCGTGCAGCAGGCACTGCTGAAAATTCTCGAGGGAACGGTTGCCAACGTTCCGCCGCAGGGCGGTCGCAAGCATCCCCAGCAGGAGTTTATTAAAATTGATACGACCAATATCCTCTTTATTTGCGGCGGCGCGTTCGACGGTCTGGATAAGATCATTGAAGCGCGTCAGGACTGCGCTTCCATTGGATTTGGTTCTACCGTTGCAAGCAAATCCAAGCGTGACGTCGGCTCACTGTTCCAAAAGGTCGAGCCGCACGATCTTCTGAAGTTCGGTATCATTCCGGAGCTTGTGGGCCGCCTGCCGGTCATCACATCCCTGAACAGCCTGACCAAGGAGGATTTGGTTCGGATTTTGACCGAGCCGAATAATGCGCTCTGCAAGCAGTACGTGAAGCTTCTGGAGTATGATGGTGTTGGGCTGTCCTTTGAACCGGACGCTTTGGAGGCCATTGCGCAGCAGGCGCTTGACCGCCAGATCGGTGCAAGAGGTCTGCGCGCGGTTTTGGAACGGATTATGCAGAGCATCATGTATGATATTCCGTCAGATCCGACCATCCAAAGCGTCACCGTTACGCGCGCGTGTATCGCCGACGGGCAGCCGCCTA
>JAQUZL010000044.1 GCA_028691385.1 Oscillospiraceae bacterium | reverse complement strand
CCATTGCGTTCAGATCATCCGGGTTGATGATGGTCTGCATGGAAGCACGATCCAAAGTGCCATCCGGATTGACGGCAACCTTACCGGAAGTATCCGGAACCTGCTTAACACAAACAAGAATTTTCATAAGTAACAACCTCCCCGATTATTTCAGGCCAAGGCTCGCGGCGATGACCATTCTCTGGACTTCGCTGGTGCCCTCGTAGATTTCGGTGATCTTTGCATCACGCATCATACGCTCGACCGGGTAGTCACGGGTGAAGCCGTAGCCACCGAACAGCTGGACGGCACGGCGGGTTACGTCGCTTGCGGTCTCGGCTGCAACCAGCTTTGCCGTTGCGGCATAATAGCTGAGCTTGGGATCGTGCGCGTCCTTGGCGCATGCTGCGCGATAGATGAGCAGCTTTGCCGCGTCAGTGCGTGCCTGCATATCAGCCAGCTGGAACTGGGTGTTCTGGAACTGGGAGATGCGCTTGCCGAACTGCATGCGCTCCTTGGTATATTTGACGGTTTCCTCAATTGCGCCCTCGGCGATGCCCAGAGCCTGCGATGCGATGCCGATACGGCCGCCGTCGAGCGTCTGCATGGCAACCTTAAAGCCCTTGCCGATTCTGCCGAGCATGTTGGCCTCGGGAACAACGCAGTCCTCGAAAATCAGCTCGGTGGTGGAAGAACCCTTAATACCCATTTTCTTTTCGTGCTTGCCGATGGAGAAGCCCGGGGTCTCGCGATCCATGATGAATGCGGTGATGCCGTGGTTGCCCAGCTTGCGATCGGTCATGGCGAAGATGACATAAGTGCCGGCGACGCCGCCGTTGGTGATGAACACCTTGCTGCCGTTGATGATGTAGTTGTCGCCATCCTTGACAGCGGTGGTCTGCTGACCGGCAGCGTCTGTGCCTGCGCCCGGCTCGGTCAGGCCGAACGCGCCGAGCTTTTTACCGGAGAGCAAATCCGGCAGGAATCTCTGCTTCTGCTCTTCGTTGCCGAACATAAAGATCGGCGTGCAGCACAGCGAGGTGTGCGCACTGACCAGAACGCCTGTGGTAGCACAAGCCTTGGACAGCTCCTCAACGGTCATCGCATAGGCCAGAGTGTCAAACCCTGCGCCACCGTACTGCTTGGGGAACGGAATACCCAGCATGCCAAGTTTGGCCAGCTTGACAGCGGTTTCTTCCGGGAAGCGCTCTTCTTCGTCAACTTCCTGTGCCAGCGGCTTTACCTCGGTTTCGGTAAAGTCCCGGACCATCTTCTGAAGCAGCTGATGCTCCTTAGACAGTGTGAAATCCATTTGTAAATACCTCCCTAACAATGTCTCATTCAGAGTAAGGACCTTATATGGTAAAAATCCCGGCCACTCCCTCGAAGCCATTCTCCCCACCATAATTCTATGGTGTCAGTATAGAGCAAAAGACGTCGGTTTTCAAGCCTTTTTTGTAGAAAATTTAACAAAGCTATTTGGAACAGTTTTACAGTTTGGTCACGATGCATAATTTTTCGTGCGTAATTGAATGAAAATCCGTCAATCTGCCGCTATGACTTGGATGGTATTCAAATTGTCGTCCGACGGGCCTTGAAAGTGCCCGTCCAGCTTCCTGCAATTCTCAAGATAATCCCACAGCGCCTGCGTGATCCGCTCCCCCGGACACAGCACTGGAATACCCGGCGGATACGGCGCAACCGTTTCTCCGGAGATCGCGCCGACGGCGTCCGACCAGGAAATGGCCTTTTTTTCCGCAAAAAAGGCGTCGCGCGGCGACAGGCACGCAGGCGGGAACGATGGCAACGCGCAAGCGGGATGCGGCGAAGCTGCAAATTCGCGGGATTGGGCAATGGCGCGCAGCGCGGTAAGCAGCGCGCGCACGTCCTGCGCTGTGGAGGCGTAGGAAAAAATGGCCAGCGCATAGCGCTCGTCCGCCAACTCAAAGTCAACGCCAAATTCGTCATAGCAGCGCGCGCGCAGCGCAAAGCCGCTGAGGCCAAGCCCGGCCGCGCTGATGGCAACGCGTGTGGGATCAAAGGCGGCGACGGCACATTGCCCGACCAGCTCCGCTGCGCCGGGGCAGAAGAAGCCGGGGATACGCCGGATTTCCGTGCGCGCGGACTGCGCCAGACGGCAGGCGCTGCGCAAAAACGCACTGCCATGCAGCGCCAGCTCCGAGCGGGCGAAATCCAGCGACGTCATTATTAAATAGGATGGGCTGGTGGATTGCACCAGATGCAGCGCCGCGCGCATGCGGCCGGTATCGGTGCGGCCGCGGCGCAGATGCAGCATGGACGCCTGGGTCAGCGCGCCGGCTGTTTTGTGTACGCTCTGCACGGCCATGTCCGCGCCGCAGGCCATGGCGTCCGGCGGCAGACAGTCGCAAAAGTGCAGATGCGCGCCGTGGGCTTCATCCACCAGCAGCATCGCCCCGTGGCGATGGCAAACGGCGGCGATGGCCGGAAGATCGGAGCAAACGCCGTAATAGTCGGGGCAAACCAGCAAAAACGCGGCCGCGTCCGGCGCTTTTGCAAACGCCGCTTCCACTGCGGCGGGGGAAATGCCGCCGGTCAGCCCCAGTGCCGCGCTGTATTCCGGCTGCACCCAGACCGGCTCCGCGCCGGATAAAATCAGCCCCATGAGCGCGGATTTGTGGGCGTTCCGTGCCACGAGAATCTTCCTTCCGGGCGTGGCTGCGGCCAAAATCATCGCTTCCACGCCGCAGGTTGTGCCGTTGACCAAAAAATAGGTTTCGTCTGCGCCGAACGCTTCGGCGGCCAGCCGCTCCGCCTGTAAAATGCCGCCGGTCGGCGCGTGCAGGTCGTCGGTTCCCGGCGTTTCGGTCACATCCAGACGAAAGACGGGTGCTTGCCAACGCGCGCTGATTCCTGCGCCGCGGTGATGGCCGGGGATGGTGAACTGCGTGGGGACGGCGTCAAGATAGTGCTGCAGCATTTCATAAATCGGGACGTTGCGCTGATCCATGTCTGCGCACCTCCGTTCATATAAATAAGGAGAACAGTCGGCTGCGCCGACGGCAAGCCGCATTGCGGCGATGCTGTAATAGCAATAACATAACGGCAGCTGCGCTGTCAAGCTTTTTGAAAATTGCCTTCTTGCGCGCATACACCCCCCGTGGTATACTAGCGTGGTATTTGAGAAATCTGAGAGAAAAGGTCGTATTTTATCATGTCTTATGCATATGTTGTGTTCTATCAGATTCTGGTGATGCTGGTGTTCTGCGGAATCGGCATTGTCTACCAGATTCTGCGCCCGTTGAGTAAGGAGCAGGTCAGCGCAATTTCGGGAATCGTGGTCACCGTGCTCTCGCCGGGACTGATTCTTTCCGGCGCCACCAAGGACTATTCCAGCTTGTCCAACCGTGCGTTCGTGATGGCGGCCTGCATCGGCTTTGGCTCCTATCTGGCGCTGCTGGGCATCGGGTATCTTCTCGGCTGCCTGTTTCACAGGGATGATCGCAACAAGCATATGATCTATTCCATGATGTGCACGCTGGGCAATGTCGGATTTTTCGGCATCCCGCTGGTCAACGCCGCCTTTGGACCCGAGCAGGCACTGTATTTGTATTTCTTTGTGGTGCCCAACAACTGCATGCTTTTTTCCTTCGGTTACATGTTTACCAGTGCGATGCAGACCGGTCAAATGCGTCTGGATCCCCGCAGGCTGCTGAACCCCGGCACGATTTCCTGCGCAGTTGTGATCATCTGCATGCTGTTTCGGGTGCAGCTGCCGGATTTCCCCGCCAAAATCGTGACGTTCCTCACCACTGCATCCACCCCCATGGGTATGTTCTCGGTGGGCATCGCGCTTTTCCGGGTCGATTGGAAAAAAGCCCTGACGAATGTCCGCCTGATGGCGTTTTTGCTGATTCGGCAGCTTCTGATTCCGCTGGGGGCAGGGCTGATTTTGCGCCTATTCGTAACGGATCCCGTTTTGCTCGGCACCAGCATCATCATGCTGGCGCTGCCGATTGGCAATGCCACGGTGCTGCTCACCGATGGCGCGCAGCTGGAATCGGCTCCGGCAACGGAGGGCGTTGCGGTGAGCACCGTGGCCTCTGTTGCAACCATCCCGCTGCTGATGGCCATTTTGACCTGACGGCCGCACCGGAAAAGAGGAGATTGGGCATGGCACTTGCCGAAATTGTATTCAATCAGATCATTGTCATGCTGGTTTTTGTGCTGCTGGGTGCGATTTTCCAGAAGCGCGCCCCAATGAACGAGCATGAGATCGGTATCCTTTCCAAAATTGTATTAATGGTGCTTGGCCCGGGTGTGCTGCTTTCCTGCGCCGCGCAGGACTTCACCCATGTCACCATGCGCAACTGCCTGATTGCGGGCGGACTTGGCGTCGGCGTGTACGTGCTGCTGCTGGTGGTGGGCTATCTGCTGGGGATGCTGCTGACCAAGGACGCCGAGCGGCGGCTGATTTATTCCATGCTGTGCTCGTTTGGCAATGTGGGCTTTTTCGGCGTGCCGCTGATTGCGGCCACCTACTCGGCGGACGTTGCCGTCTATCTGTATTTTTTCGTCGTGCCCTGCAACCTGTGCTCGTATACGCTGGGCATCGCACTCTCATCCACCTTCGGCGGACATAAAATGCGAATGGACTGGAAGCGCCTGCTGAATCCGGGGTTTCTCTCCTGCGTGTTTGTCATCCTTGCGTTTTTTACCGGCGTACATCTGCCGGCCGTCCCTGCGAAAATTTGCAGCTATCTAGCCACGGCGTCCACGCCTATGGCCATGTTCCTGGTGGGCGTGTCACTGTGCAAGCTGGACTGGAAGCAGGCCATGACCGACTGGCGTATGCTGCTGTTCTGCGTGATTCGGCAGCTGGCCATCCCGGTTTTGTTTGGGCTGCTGCTCAAGGGGGTTATCTCCGACGCGGCGCTGCGCGGCATTGCCACGATTATGATCGCCCTGCCCATTGGAAACGCGACCATTTTGCTGGCGGATTATATGGAGAGCGAGTCGCTGCCCGCGCCCGGTGCTGTGGCGGTGTCCACCATCGCCTCCATTGTCACGGTTCCCGCGATTGTCGCAATTTTGTTATAAGTTGAGGTGTTGGAAATGGAAGTGCTGTTTCTTCCATTGGAGCTGATCGGAACGATATCGTTTGCAATTTCCGGCGCGATGGTCGGCCTGCGAAAAAATATGGACGTCTTTGGCGTGTGCATTTTGGGGCTGATTACCGCTGTTGGCGGCGGAGTGCTGCGGGACATTTTGTTGGGCGCGCTGCCCCCGGTGACTTTTTTGCAGCCGACTTATGCAATTGTCGCAATTGTCACGTCAATCATCATTTTCATCCCTGCGGTGCGCCGCACACTGATGGCAAATCAGCGGAAATATGATTTGCTGATGCTCTGGGCGGATTCCATCGGCCTTGGCGTGTTCACGGTCTATGGTGTGAGCACCGCGCTGACGCATTCGGTCAACCTGTTTCTGGCACTGTTTGTCGGCGTCTGCACAGGCGTCGGCGGCGGCGTGCTCCGCGATACGCTGGCCGGACTGACGCCATATATTTTTGTCAAACACATCTATGCGTGCGCCGCGATTGTCGGCGCGGTGGCATGCATTGCGCTGTGGCCGCTTTGCGGGAAGGCAATCTCTATGGGAATCGGCATTGCCATCATCGTGACCATCCGCATGCTCGCGGCGCATTTCCGCTGGAGCCTGCCGAAGGCAAACGCGGCGCAATAAGAAAGGAGGGCAGCTGTGCTGCCCTCCTTTTTTTATCGCAGCAGCCCCGCCTGCTGCAACCTGGAACGAATGGGAATGCCGACGAGGTTTGCAAGGGCAATTTTGGCCAGATCACCCACCAAAAAGGGAAGTACGCAGACGGTGAGCGCGTATCCCACCGAGCACTGCGCCTGCACCACAAACCAGACCGTACCCAGCGCGTAATCCGCCAGCACGCCCAGCACCATGCCCAAAATGGCGGCGGGAAGCTTGCCCTGCCCTTTTTTGAGTATGATTCCGGCAATCAGCGCCTGCAGCACAAAGCCGATCAGATAGCCGCCCGTAGGGCCTGCCAGCTTGCCGAGGCCGCCGGAATAGCCGGAAAATACCGGCATGCCGACAAGACCGATCAGCAGATAGACCAGCACACTGACCGTGCCGCCGCGCGTGCCCAGCAGCAGCACGGCCAGACAGACCACAAAATTGGTCAGCGAAATCGGCACAGGGCCGATGGGGATGGAAAGGGGACCCAGCACGCACATGACGGCGGCCATCAGCGCGCAGACCGTCATATCATAGACGGATTGCTTTTTCTTTTGTGTCATTTGAGCCATATGTTACCTCCGATGGAATCATTTGAATGAGGTAACAATACAACATACCCACTTAATTGTCAACCTAAAATTATAAAATGGTTTACAATCATAAGGACAGCTCCGGATGCTGTGCCAGTTTGTCCACATATTGGCGCATTTCATCGGATGAGGCAATGGCTTGCGTTCCGGCGATTACCTGCTGCTTTTCAGATTCGGAAAGACCGAAAAACCAATTTTGCGCGCGTGTGTTCTGCGCCAGCGCCATGCCAAGTCCCAGCGGCATCGCGCCGTTGTCCAACGGATTCATAAAATCACCTCCCGCTGTTGTTTTTTGCGGAATTTGGGCGACTATGCGGCAGGTGAAAATATATTTTAGAAAACGCTTGACTTTTCAGAAAAGAACCTGTATGATTGTCAAGTGTTCTAAAATGTAACGATTGATTGCCACCGGTTGTAGATCAATTCCCATTTTGATTTACGGACGGTGGATTATTTTTTGTGTGATTTTTGTAATACAAAATATTTTTAGGAGGTACTAGTTTATGAATAACGGTACTGTAAAGTGGTTCAACGAAAGCAAAGGCTTCGGCTTCATCTCTAACGACAACGGCGGCGACGACGTGTTCGTGCATTTCTCTGCCATCCAGAGCAAGGGCTTCAAGACCCTGATGGAAGGCCAGAAGGTTTCTTACGACACCGAAACCGATCCGAAGGATAGCCGCAAGCTCAGAGCAATCAACGTCACTGTCATCTAATGACGGTTAAAAATCCCCTGAAATCTTCGGATTTCAGGGGATTTTTGTATGCTGCGGCAAAATGGCGCGGCCGCGCCGCTGCGCTTGGTGGGCATACCGTTGCGCAGTGCAAGGTTTGGTCGGCCATTGCGGCTTGCGGAGATTTTTGCTGCGGCGCTGCTGCCGGAAAAAGGTTTCGCCGTTTTCACAGCATACTGCCGTCGGCACTTGCAACTTCTCTGGACATCCTGTATAATTTTATTTACATATCCTTGTCAAATTATTGATAAGTTTGTCAATTTCATTTTGATGGAGCGACAATTTTACTGTACAGTCAGGATGATTTTATGAAAAAGTCCAATCTTTACTTTTTGGCTGCCGCTATGGCGTTCCTTGTCCTTGTGGGCATCGCTTCCTTTTGGAATTTCTCCGACAAGATGTACCGTCATGCCGCAGAACAGGGCGTTCAGCAGCTGACAGAATATGGAGAAAGCAACGCCTACAGCACGAAAACCGAGCTGCTGAACACCGTGAATTTGCTGCGCGCAGCAGCTTCCGGTTTTTCCAGAGCGGACGCAGTCGGAGTCAACGTCCTTCAAAAGGAACTGCGCAGCGTTCAGCAAAACGCATCCTTTGAGGAAGTGCGCCTTGCCAATTTGCAAGGCCGGAGCATCAACGGCGCGGGCAGTGTGCGGGATCTTTCTTCCGACCGCTTTTTTCAGCGTTCCGCACTGGGAGAATGCTGCATCTGCGTAAAGGATGACGCCTCCGACGGAACGAGTAATATCATGATCAGCGTACCAATGATTGCCGAGGGTCGGGTCATTGGCGTCCTGTGTGGAGAATATAACTTGTATGCGCTTTCCAAAATCACCAACACCGAAAGCTTTAACGGTGAGGGCTATGCTGTGTTGGTTCGGGCGGACGGATCCTACGTGATGTCATCGGCCAGCCCCAAATCGCTGAACACGCAGAGCGTTAATTTTCTGGATTTTATCGGGACAACAACCCTTACGGGGTCTTCTGCCGCGGATTTTCGTGCGGAGCTGGAAAAGCGCCATTCGGGCGTCCTCACTTGCACCGCCGCAGATCAGACGCGTCTGATTTACTATACGCCTGTGGGTATCAACGACTGGTATCTGATGCAGTTTGTTACCAGCGCCGCCATCAATGCGCACAGCCGTCAGGTAGAAACGATGGTGCTTACGCTGATACTGGAAATCTCTTTGGTTCTTCTGCTGATGGGCGTGCTGGTCAATTTCATCCTGCAAATGTACCGCAAGGCGCGGCAGGAAGAGTTGAACCGGTTCAAAACGCTGGCCGACAATGTGCCCGGCGGCGTTGCCGAAATACGAATCGGCAGCGACTATGTGGTACAATATGCCAATCAGGGCTTTTTCCGGCTGATGGGCTACAGCAAAGAGGAATATATGGATTCCGCCATCGGCGGGCGTTGTCTGAAGCAGCTGACCGATAGCGACTATGAGGCGATGCTGGTGGAAATTCGCAAGCAGATCGAAAAAAACGGCGAGCTGCATCTGGAATATCAGATTCAGTGCAAAAACGATACGGTAAAATGGGTATCAACCGACGGCACTGTGATCAAAAAAGAGCGGGACGGCGCAGTTGTGCAGGCCATTTTGACCGACACCACCTGGCAAAAGCAAAAGCTGGAGAAAATTGTGGAAAGTGCGCGTCTGGAAAAAATGACGCAGCTGTATGATAAGGTCAGCACGCAGAATATTATTTCCCAGGATTTGCTCCAGCAGGCGGGAAATGCCGCCTGTGCGCTGATCATGCTGGATATTGACAACTTCAAGCACTTTAATGATACCTATGGTCACGCCGTAGGCGATGAAGTGATTTTGAGCGTGGCACGCACCATTCAGCGCGTCTTTCGTCCGGAGGATGTAAAGGGTCGCATTGGAGGCGACGAATTCATGGTGTTCCTGCACAATATTCGGGACAGCAGTATTTTGGCGAACCGTCTGGAAACGTTCCGCAAAGCGATTTGCACCATTTCTGTCGAGGGACAAACGGGACTGGTATCATGCAGCGCCGGCGCGGCGCTGCTGCCGACCGGAACAATCGCCGACTATGCGGCGCTGTTTCAGCTGGCGGACAAGTGCCTGTACGAAATAAAACGCACCGGAAAAGGCGCATTTTACATTGAGCAATATCATCCGGAAGTACAATGACCCTCATTTTTCTAAGGGAGATGAATCGCCATAAAAAAGATTGCCGTATGGTTACTGGCTTTGGTGCTGACGGTGCAGCTGTCTGCCTGCGCCGAAAAAGCCGATTCCGGGAAAACCGGGGATGACACTGTAACCGGCGACGCTGCCGTGACCGAAATTACTTGGTGGGCATTTCCCACATTCAGCCAGAAGCGCAGCAGCGATGAAGCCGGCACCTATGAACGCAGCATTATCGCGGCCTTTGAAAAAGAAAATTCGAATATCCATGTCAATTTCCGCAGCATCGACTTCACCACCGGGCCGGACCGCATTGATACCGCCTTGCATAACGGGACGATTTGCGATGTGCTGCTGGACGCCCCCGGGCGCATCATTGCCTATGGCAAAGCGGGCGAACTGGTAGACATCCGCGATATGTTCACACCGGAGCTGGTATCGGATGTTGACAACGCCGCGCTGCTGAACGCCTGTATGGACGAGGATGCAGCCTACATGTACCCGCTCAGCTCCGCGCCTTTTTATATGGCGTTCAATCGGACGATGGCTGAGGATGCCGGTGTGGCCGATCTAATCCGGGAAGGGTGGACCACCGAGGACTTTACTGCTGTGTTACAGGCGCTGAAGGCGCGCGGTTATGTCCCCGGCTCTCTTTTTTACGCCGGAACCGGCGGCGATCAGGCGACCCGCGCTTTTGTGGCGAACCTGTACAGCGGCTCGATTACGGATGAAAGCGCCACGGCCTACACCATCAACAGCGCCAGCGGCGTAAAAGCGCTGGAATATGTCAAAAATTGTGTCAATGAGGGGCTGCTGACCAACGGCGTGCTCTATAACGGCAGCGCCGATATTCGGAACTTTGTAAATGGCGAAAGCGCTTTTACCCTGTTGTGGGGGTCAAGCCAGCAAAATTCCAACGCTGCGCTGCTGACGGAAAATCAGATTGAACCGATTGAGGTTCCATTCCCGTCGGACGACGGCACGCCCACGCTGGAGTATCTGGTCAACGGATTTTGCGTGTTCGACCATCAGGACGCAGCGCGGGTCGAAGCATCCAAAAAATTTATCGCTTTTTTATGTGATGACGCCGTTTGGGGGCCGCAGAATGTCATCCAGACCGGCTGCATCCCGGTACGCAGCTCCTACGGCGATCTGTACGGAGATACGCGCATGCGCACCATTGCGAGCTGGACAAAATATTATGCGCCTTACTACAATACCATTGATCATTTCACGCAGATGCGCATCAGCTGGTCGAATCTGCTGCTGGCTGTGCTGCAAAGCGGCATTGACCCAACCCGCGCGCTCAATACGTTTTCTGCATGTATCGGATAAAAACGCGCCCAAGCAAGCTGCTTTTATAATGAGAATCACAAGCACCTGTAAACACCTCGCCCACAAGAAAATGTTTTTTTGCATGCTACTGCTAGTTTGGGAAGATACTACGTTTGGAATACCGCATGTTGACTGGAAAGGGTGCATATGGAAAACAATCTCAAATCGGCACAGCAGATCTGTGCCGAACTAAATGTCGCGCCGCATGACGGCCTGACTGCCGCTACCGCGTCCCGGCGGCTCACAGAGGTGGGCGAAAACAAGCTTGTCCAAGGACGCCGGCAGAGTATTCTGGCACGGTTTTTTTCTCAGTTCAAGGATGTTATGATCCTCATTTTACTCATCGCCGCGGCAGTTTCCTTTTATGTGGCGCTGCAGGGGCATGACCCCATGGAGTTGTTTGAGCCGGCGCTGATTTTGCTGATTGTCATTCTCAATGCCGTCATGGGAACGCTGCAGGAGAGCAAGGCGGAAAAGGCGCTGGAGGCGCTGCAGCGCCTTGCTGCCCCCCAGGCCAGAGTGCGGCGCGACGGGCAGGAGCACATGCTCGACGCGGCAAAGCTGGTTCCGGGGGATATTGTCCTGATGGAAGCGGGCGACTATGTTCCCGCCGACGGCCGACTGCTCGTTTCCGCGAATCTTAAAATCGAGGAGTCGGCGTTGACCGGCGAATCGCTGCCTGCAGAAAAAGACGCCAAAGCGCAGGTTTCCGAGGCGGCCGCGCTCGGCGACCGAACCAATATGGCCTATGCCGGCTGCAGCGTCACCTATGGGCGCGGGGAAATGGTCGTGACCGAAACCGGCATGGCCACGCAGATGGGGCAAATCGCAGGCATGCTGAATACGCAAAAGCAGCCGCAGACCCCGCTTCAAAAAAAGCTTGCAAAGCTGGGGCGGATTCTGGGCGTCGCGGCCGTGGCGATCTGCGCGGTCATTTTTGTCATCGGCTTTTCCAGTGGTATGCCGGCGCTGGAAATCTTTATGGTTTCCGTTTCTCTGGCTGTTTCCGCAATCCCGGAGGGACTGCCGGCAATTGTTACCATTGTGCTGTCCATGGGCGTGACACGGCTTGCAAAGCGCAATGCCGTGGTTCGGAAGCTCCCGGCCGTGGAAACGCTCGGCAGCGCCAGCGTCATCTGCTCGGATAAAACCGGAACGCTGACACAGAACCGCATGACATTGGTGCAGGCCTATTCTGTGCTGCAGGACACGCTCGAGCCGATCAGCACCGACAACAGCGCGCCGATTGCCCAGCTTTTGCGCCTCGCGGCGCTCTGCTGCGACGCAACGGTCACCGTGGAAAATGGGAAAGAGGTGCATCTTGGCGATCCCACCGAAACCTGTATTGTGGCCGCCGCGCGGAAGAACGGATCGCAGAAGCAGGCACTGACAGCGGCATATCCCCGCGTGGCGGAAGTACCGTTTGACTCGGAGCGCAAGCTGATGAGCGTTGTGTGCCAAATTGGCGGGAAATATATCGTCATTGCCAAGGGCGGATTCGATACGCTTGCGGCACGCTGCGACAGCGGCAATCTGGAAAAGGCGTCCGGGTTGGTCGATGAAATGGGCGCGCAGGCGCTTCGGGTATTGGCCGTTGCCTGCAAAACACTCAGTGTGTTGCCTGAAACCGCGGATTCTGCCAGCCTGGAAACCGGCTTGACCCTGATTGGCCTTGTGGGCATGATTGACCCGCCCCGCGAGGAGGCAAAGCAGGCAGTGTCTGTTTGCCGGCAGGCGGGCATTCGTCCGGTGATGATTACCGGCGATCACGTCATCACCGCGTCCGCCATTGCAAAGCAGCTGGGGATTTTGCAGAAGGGCGACCGCGCCATTACCGGCGCGGAGCTTGCTGCGCTGTCCGAGCCGCAGCTGCGCGAGCAGGTTTCGCAAATCTCCGTCTACGCCAGAGTGTCTCCACAGGATAAAATCCGCATTGTAAAGGCATGGCAAAACCGGGGAGCGGTGGTTTCCATGACGGGCGACGGCGTCAACGACGCGCCGGCGCTCAAGGCTTCCGACATCGGCTGCGCCATGGGCATCACCGGCACCGCCGTGGCAAAGGGCGCATCAGATCTTGTGCTGATGGACGATAACTTTGCCACCATCGTGGAGGCCGTGCGGGAAGGGCGCGGCATCTATGAAAATATTCGGCGAACTGTGGTGTTCCTGCTGGGCACAAACATCGGAGAAGTGCTTGTCACACTGATTGCCATGATTTTCTGGAGAAAAGCGCCGCTGCTGTCCATGCAGCTGCTGTGGATCAATCTCGTCACAGACAGCCTTCCGGCCATTGCGCTGGGAGTGGAAAAAATTGATTCTGATATTATGAATCGCAAGCCAAAGCCAAGAGAGGAAAGCTTGTTCGCCCACGGTCTGGGCGCGCAGGTCATTGCGCAGGGCGCAATGTTTGCCGGACTGACTTTGTTCGCGTTTTGGCTGGGCGGCAATCACATGGGCACACTTGCCGCCGGACGTACAATGGCGTTTCTGGTGCTGGGCTTCAGTCAAATTTTTCACACCTTCAACATGCGCGCGGCGCGTTCCATTTTCCACATCGGCGTGTTTACCAATCGGTTCTTAAACGGCGCGGCGGGGCTGTCGCTGCTGCTGATGTGCCTGGTCCTGTTTGTGCCGCCGGTTGCGGCCGTCTTTGAGCTTGTCATGCTCCCCGGGTGGCTTTACCTCTGCGGAATCGGTCTGGCACTGGTTCCGGTGGCCGTTTTGGAAGCGGCCAAAGCGCTCGGCGTCATCCGAAGCGAGCATGGCGCTGCCAAATAAAGATACAGATGGCGCGTTGCTGCCGGCCAAACCAAGGCCGGCGGCAACGCGCCATTGCGTTTTGCTTTCACGCAGCGCGGCGGGCAGCCGCGCGTCAAGACGCAGCCGACGCTGCCCGTCCGCGCTTGGCCAGACTGACCACCGCGTCCCAGGTTAACGGCCCGGTTACGCCGTTTTGCGGCAAGCCTTCCATTTCCTGCACCGCCCGAATCGCGGCTGCGGTCTGCGCATCATAGGTTCCGGTGACTTCCACCTTCGGAAGCGCGGGCTCCGCTTGCGCAGCCTGCAGCAGAAATTTCTGCAGCGATTCCACGTCGGTTCCGGATTGTCCCAGCGCCAAGAATTTTCCCGGATAAATTTCGTCTGCGGACGTCAGATATTCCGCCGGGATGGAGGCAATGGTGCGATCATAGGCCGCAAGCAGCGCGTTCCAGGTCTGCCTGCCCACAATACCATCCACAGCCAAGCCCTGCTGCGCCTGAAATTCCCGCACGGCATTCTCCGTTTTCGCGTCATACACCCCTGTTCCGGATGGCATGGGGAGATTTTCATCGAAAAATGCAAGCACCGATAAATAATACTGGATCAGCTTTACCTGCACGCCTTCGTCGCCGGGTTGCAGCGCTTTGGCGTAGACCCGCGCCGTTTCCCCCTGCGTCAGTCCCTCCGACTGCAGCTCCGCCAACCCCTTGATGCCGTTGAAAATGGATTTGATTTTGTACCATGTGGCCTTTCCCACGATGCCGTCAGGCGTCAGGTTAAAAATGCGCTGAAAATTTTTAACGGCGGTTTCCATATTGACGTCAAAAAA
>JAQUZL010000043.1 GCA_028691385.1 Oscillospiraceae bacterium | reverse complement strand
GACGCTCTTCCGATCTACTCCGCCAAGGGATCGGTGTATCCAAATCTCAAAAAAGCTTTCCGATCTATACGCAGGCTTAAAATTGACTTGATCCATCTTAAAGTAATATACTGAAAAAAGCAAGTTTAGGAATTAAATCATCAACAGAAATGCTTCAGGAAAACATGCAAGATTCTCTATCTCCGCCGGTCATAGATGGGCGGAACAAAATACCGATTTTACTATCCAAATAGGAAATCGTGAACGGCCAAAAATTGATGGGTTATCCATATAATGACCTCTTTCGGATGGCACTCGGTTTTGGGTGCGTGTTAGTTCGAGTCCCTATATAAAAATGGGCTCACATCCACAATTCCAGCCCACTCAAAAAGAAAGTATCAGACTTTGGACTGATTCTTTCTTTTTTGTGATGGCCAAGCGCACAAGCCCATTTTCATTCTTCGGGCGCGCTTTTTCTGCACTTTTGAATATCCGCCACGCGGCTGCCCGGTTGATTTACCGGGCAGCCGCAATTTGTTATCCGTCTTGTTTTGCCCCATGCGCAGCCGATCCTTCGCTGCGGGCAATCTGCGTTTCCAGCGTTTGATACAGCGCCTGCGGATTCACCGGTTTTGCCAGATGCGCGTTCATTCCGGCGTTTTTCGATTTTTCGGCATCCTCTGCATAGGCGTTGGCCGACATCGCAACGATTGGGATTTTGGCAGCATCCGGCCTTCGCAGCGCGCGAATGGCTTTGGTCGCAGCGATGCCGTCCATGACGGGCATTCGAACATCCATCAAAATAGCGTCAAAATAGCCATCCGGTGCTGCCTGCACGCGTTCCACCGCTTCTTGCCCATTGCGCGCAAGTTCTGTCACAGCGCCGCGCTTTTCCAGCAAGGTGCGGGAGATTGTTGCATTCACTTCGTGATCCTCCACCACCAAAATGCGTTTTCCGTCAAGCCCGCTTTTGGCAACGGCTACCACGTCGGCCGGATACTGCGACGCATCCACGCACGGAAATCGCAGGCAAACGGTAAATGTTGTGCCGCAATGCAGAACGCTGCGGCATGTGATGGTGCCGCCCATTAAGCACACCAGACTTTTGGCGATCGGCAGACCAAGCCCCGTCCCCGCAACCGCCTCGCTGCCATTGCCGCTGTCCCGGGTAAAGCTTTGGAACATCACCTTTTGAAATTCTTCGCTCATCCCCCTGCCATTGTCGCTAACGGTAAATACCACGTCCTCAAATCCGTCTTTTTGGCGGCGGCTGCACACGTGATACGCCACTGTGCCACCCTCCGGGGTATATTTCACCGCATTGGAAAGCAGATTAAAGAAGATCTGCTGCAGGCGCAGCTTATCGGCCAAAATGATGCGCGGCATCTCGCCGCCGTCCACAATCAGCGTTTGGCGTTTTTCCCGGCACAGCGGTTCAAACATGGCGCGCAGGCTCGACACGAATTCCGCTTGCGTGTACGGCTCCGGATTGAGGGAAATTTTCCCCGCTTCGATCTGCGCCATGTCGAGAATGTCATTGACCAGTCCCAGCATAAACGTGCCGGAGGTATTGATTTTCTCCAGATACCCTCTTGTGCGCGCCGACAGGTCTGCTTCGTCCAACGCCAGCACCGACATTCCAAGAATCCCATTGAGCGGCGTGCGCAAATCATGGCTCATTTGCGAAAAAAATTCACTTCTGGCTTGTGCGTGATCCTGCGCAATTTGCAAGTCGCGAATTTTCTGTTCCGCACGCTTTTTGTCCGTGATGTCTGTGACCACCACATAAAACCAGGGCATTCCATTTTCGTCCATACTTTTGTGGCCAATGTCTGAAAGCCAGCGCAGCTCCCCGGATTTTGTTTCGACACGATACTCGCAATAGTCATAGACCGCGTGTTTGATCTGCTCATCAATGGACTGCAGCGCCGTTTGCCGATCCTCCCAATAGATCATCTCGGAAAAACGGTTGTGATATTTCTCCCGGAACTCCGCTTCCGTGTAACCCAGCATGTGCAGCGTATTTTGGCTGATAAAATCAAATGTTCCCTTTTGATCTGCGGCATAGCGGAACACGCCGCCCGGAATCAGATTCATCACCGCGCGAAACATGGAATCCTGGTGCTGTTTTTGCCGCAGCTGACGTGCCCGTGTGGTCAGAAAATACCAAAGGATGACCGCCAGCGTGAGCAGCAGCAGCAGCACGATGATGACGATCACGCTGATGGCCTGCACCGGATTTTCGTAAACCAAATCCGTCAGGCTCTGCCGTCCGACGTTGCTGAGATTTTCGTGCACAATCGTCATATAGGTATCCGACGGAATCATGAGCAGCGCCTTGGACAGAATGGAGCTTAGCAGCGGCGCGCTGCCGGCGGAAACGCCAAAGCCGATGTCCTGATTGAGGTCCGTCGAAATTTGCTCATGCAGCAGCGAATATTTTCCATAGGACGTATAGTAGTCCGCTTCATAGCTGTTCATAATGGCAGCGTCGCACGTGCCGTGAAACACGGCATCCAGCCGGGCTTGCGTGCTGTCAAAGGCCGCCACAGACCATTGCGGATGCACGCGCAGAATATGCGACGACAGATAATCGCCGCGCAGCGTTGCCACCGATTGGATGTCCTCGCTGCCGTTTTTTGTAACGATACTGACGCCGCACGATAAAAACGGCTGCGTCATGCGCAGGCCGTGCTGCGCCGCCCAATCCAGATCACAGGTTATGGGCGTGATCGCATTTTGCGCAGGCACTGCTTTCATACGTTCCCATCGCGGTAGGGTGTCATCGTAAGTAAACACAATTCCCGTCAGCGCCGCCACGCGCGCGAGCACCTCCGGTATCACGCCGCAGTATTGCCCCGTTTTCTCGTCCTTGTATTCAAAGGGGCGCGCACGCTCGCCGGGAACCACCGAAACTGTCGGCGCGGTTGCCAGATAATCCAGCTCCTCCTGCGTAAACATAATGGCGTGTCCGTTTTGACTGCCATAGAATTGATTGTAAAGCTCCGTCTCATATCCGGGATAATAGATGTTCAAATCCGTCAAGGCTTGATTCAGTTCGTTTTGCAGCTCCGTGTTCCCTTTTGTCACCGCAAAATAAAAATTTCTTGGCAAAAATCTTGCAATGATATGGTAACCATCCAGCTTTGCATAATTTGTGACCAGGCCTGCGTCAGCCTGTCCGCTGCGCACCGCGTTGAAAATATCCTGTACGCGACCGCAGGTCACCACGTTGACGTGAAAGCCGTTTTGCGCGCACCACTGCTCGAACGCAGCGAGATTCGCGTTGCTTTCCTGGCAGGCCACCGTCATCCCGTCAAATGCGTCAAAGTCCTCATAGGCATAGACGCCATTGTCCGCGCTTGTAATCAAGCAGGACATGGAAGCGCCCGAGGGCGTGTTGGCGAACGCATATTGTGTTTCCCGCTCCGGCGTTTCAATCAGGAAACCCAATAGATCAATTTCGCCCGCCGCAAGCATCTGCTGCAGCGAGGTCCAGCTGCCCTCCACATAGGAAATATCCCAATTTGCATAGTGTGCGAGCAGCTTTTCATATTCGTAACCGTAGCCCGAGAGCCGGCCGCTGCCGTCCAGCTGATGGTAGCCGGTTGTTGGCGCATAGCCGATCCGCACGGTTTTCCTGCCTGCCGCCGCATCCGCCGCAGATGCATGCATCGGCAAGCCTGCATTCAAAATGAGCAGCAGCGCGCACACCAGCGCCGCAATGTGCACTTTCCGACGCATATGCATCCATCCTTTCCACATTTCGATCTTGCAGCCAACTCCCGCAGATCATTGATTCGGCGGCGCAAGTTCCGGTTTTTTTATTCTACTTTACAACGCAGCCGTTTTCAACCCGGGAATCCGCAGGAAATCTCACTTCGTCCAATTCTCCGATTATGATTTTGCCTGAAATGGACAATACTACTTAAAAATGGAGGCATATTCTATGGAGTATTTATGGACAAGCGACGTGACGCCGCCCACGTTTCCGGCATTGCGCGGCGACAAGCAGACCGATATTCTGGTGATTGGCGGCGGCATGGCCGGCGTCCTGTGCGCATGGCAGCTGCAGCAAGCGGGCGCGGATTATGTTCTGGTTGAGGGTCGTGCCATCGGCGGCGGCATCACAAAAGGCACCACCGCGGTACTGACCGCGCAGCACGACACGCTGTATCAGGACATGGTCAAGCAATTCGGAACCAACAAAGCCGGGCTTTACCTGCGCGCGAACCTCAAAGCCGTGGAGCAGTTTCGCGCGCTTGCATCGCACATTCCCTGCGATTTTGCGGACAAGCCCTCCGTCATGTATTCGCGCTGCGACCGGGCAGCAATGGAGCGGGAAGCGGTGACTGTGCAGGCGCTGGGCTTTGCGGCAGAGTTTGTCACCGACACGCCGCTGCCGTTTTCGGTTGCCGGCGCAGTGCGCTATCCCGGCATGGCGCAGTTTCATCCGCTGAAATTTCTGTATGGCATTGCACGCGAACTCAACATCTTCGAAAACACCTTTGTGCAAAAGCTTGACGGGACCACCGCCATCACGGCATACGGAAAAATCCGCGCCAAAAAGGTCATCATGGCAACCCACTATCCCTTCCTCAACAGCCATGGACTGTATATCATGCGACTGTATCAGAAGCGTTCTTATGTGATTGCGCTGCGCAATGCGCCGGAGCTTGGCTGCACCATCGAAGATGCAGCGGAAAACGGCGTCTACCTGCGCAACTATGGTTCTTTGCTGCTTGTCGGCGGCGGCGATCACCGTACCGGCAAGAAAAGCGGCGGATTTTCCGTACCAAGAGCCTTTGCAAAACAGTATTTTCCCAGCGCAGTCGAGCAGTATGCCTGGGCCAATCAGGACTGCGTCAGTCTCGACGGCGTGCCCTATATTGGATCATACAGCGCCGGACTGCCGAACGTCTATCTTGCATCCGGTTTTAACCTGTGGGGCATGACCACGTCCATGGCCGCATCTGAAATTTTGACCGGCATGGTACTGGGGCGCGAGGCCGAATTTGCGCCTGCTTTTGCGCCGAACAGAACGATGTTCACCGGACAGCTTTTTTCCAACATGGGGACAACCCTGCTGGACTTCGTCACGCCCACGGCCAAGCGCTGCTCCCATTTGGGCTGCGCGCTCAAGTGGAACAAAGCCGAGCGCACCTGGGATTGCCCCTGCCACGGCTCGCGCTTCGACGCGCACGGGCGGCTCATCGACAACCCCGCCATGCGGGACAGCCATGTGGAATAAAGGTTTTGAGGGCTGGTACTTCAAGCACCAGCTCGAAGACGATACCATCGCATTGATTCCGGGTCGTGCGGCAAGCGGCGCTTTCGTTCAGCTGATTTCCGCAGCGGGTTCCCGGCAATTCGATGTGCCGGCGCTATCGGTAGACGCGGGCGTCATCAAAGCCGGCAAGTGCGTCTTTTCCGCGCACGGCTGCACCGTCGATCTGCCCGGCGTCAGCGGTGAACTTGCATATGGGCCGCCGACGCCGCTGCGCGCCGATATTATGGGGCCGTTTCGCTTTTTCCCGATGGAGTGCCGTCACGGTGTCATCAGCATGGGGCATACCCTCCGCGGCAGCTTGACCATTGACGGCACGCCGCACCGTTTTTCCGGCGGCAACGGCTATATTGAAAAAGACAGCGGCACGTCCTTTCCCCGCTCCTATCTGTGGCTGCAGTGCAACGATTTCGCCGCGCCATGCTCGGTTATGGTTTCCATTGCGTGCATCCCATTTTGCGGCATGCACTTCACCGGCTGCATTTGTGCGATGATCTACGCCGGGCATGAATACCGCCTTGCCACCTATACGGGCGTGCGCATCCACGCCGCAAGCGCATCCCATATTTGCCTGTCCCAGGGCAGGCTTCTGCTGAAAATTGATATTACGCCGTCGCAGGACGGACACCCGCTGCGCGCGCCGGTACGCGGCAGTATGTCCGGCGTCATCCGGGAAAGCAGCAACGCCAGCATTTTTCTACAGCTTTGGGATAACGGAAAGCAGGTCGCTGCCCTGCGCAGCGATCATGCTTCCTTTGAGTATGTCCCGGCCGCACCGCGCTCCAAGGGTGCAAAAAAGCCTTGAACCCGATTCAAGGCTTTTTCATTGCGAAAGCCACGGAATTTTCCGCGTTCCCGCTTGCCGGAAAGACGATATGACGAAAAACCGTTGGCTTTTTTAAAAGCAGTTTGCGAATAACAGGATTTTTATCGGTGATTGCAACGCAAAGCGCCGGAAACCATTGCAATAGCAAAGAAAACCCGGAACCATAACGGTTCCGGGTTTTGGCGGAGAAGGAGGGATTTGAACCCTCGCGCGCTGTTTAGACGCCTACTCCCTTAGCAGGGGAGCCCCTTCGGCCTCTTGGGTACTTCTCCAGGTCGAATGAATCTATTATGAAAGTGGCGGAGAGAGTGGGATTCGAACCCACGGCTCCTTGCGGAGTCACCGGTTTTCAAGACCGGCTCCTTAAACCACTCGGACATCTCTCCACATGATTGTTTCAGAGATACGCAAAATATAATACCATACGCATCCAGATTTGTCAACCGGCCCGTTGGGATTCCCATTTCAAATATTCTTGAAAAAGAAAAGCCTGTCAAACGACAGGCTTTTCTTGGAGCGGGTGACGAGGCTCGGACTCGCTACCTCCACCTTGGCAAGGTGGCGCTCTACCAGATGAGCTACACCCGCAACGGACGAGTGTTATTATAGTCTGGGCGCGCCATTTTGTCAATAGATTTTTGTAATTTTTATTCGATTTTTATTCCCGTACAAGCCGGATACTGGGTGCGATCCCACTGATAGCTCAGCATGGTATCATCAAAGCAAAGGGCAAAATTGTCCCCGCGCACTGCCGCTGCCGCATCAAAATGATACCACAGCTTATCCAGGCAAATGATGTTCCAGCAATAATCCGCGTTATTCTTTTTACCCCACACATTCTGGCATTCAATATCCATCAACGCGCAAATCTGGCTGACCGCCATCACAATGCTCTCGTCGTTATAGGATTCGCCGCACAGCAAATCATACAAAAGCGCTTCTTTATCATACCGCTTCCCCTCCAGCTGTCCGGTCACCTTGTCGGTAATGCGGGTCAACTGCGTAATCTGCGTGAGCTGTGGCGCATTCTCCGCCATCATCTGCAGTTTTTCCGCCAGCGCATTGCGATGCTGCGTCATATTCTCTTCCGTTTCACCATAGCTGAAGGAATACTCGATAATGCGCTGAATGCCGGAATTCGGGTAGACCTTTTCCGTAATTTTTGGAATACGGACAATGCTTGCCGGCAAATTCCGATAGCAGTTCTTGGCAATCCAGTCATAGTCCGCTGCGTCATCTTCCTCGGAATAGCTTGAAATGCGCAACACCAGGCTGTTTTTAGATTTCAAAAAGGCATTTGTCATGGCATTTCGAATGCCGCTCATGCCGCCGATTCTGACGATAGACTTGATCTGCTCGCTGGTTTTTCGATACTTTATGTAAACGTGTATCTCATAGTAGGATACGATCAGTGTGCAGTCATGGCTCAGATACTCCACGGCGTATGCGCCCAGGGGGTCTGACTTGCAGACCTCATAGGTCGCCGATTCCAGCCCCGCCTCCACGTCGTCGCCGCTATAGGTATAGACGCGGATAATGCCAAACTCCTCGCGGTTTTCAATCAGGCTCAGCATCGCGTTTTTCAGGCCGAGGTAGCTGTCCGCCACCAGCTCGTCGGTGCTGTCGTTCATATTATAATACTGCTCGTCGTGCGGCTTCACCGAAACATATTTTGTTTCGAGCGCGCCGCAGCCGGTCAGTGCGATGCCGATTGCCGCTGCAAGCGCTGCCAGCGCCGCCAGTCGTTTCCCGTTGCGCATCGTTCATTCTCCCCTACAGCGAATCTTTCGAGTAATATCCGAAGCCCTCTCCAAGGATCTGGTGTGCCTCCTGCAAAATAATGAATGCGTTGGGGTCTGCTTCTGCCACCAGCTCTTTCAGCTCCGCCAGCTGCTGGCGCTTAATTGCGCACAGAATGACCCTTTTTTCCTCTCTGGTAAAGCCGCCCTCGCCGCGGAGCAGCGTGGTGCCCCGATCGAGTTTCTCATTGATAATCGGCAGAATCTTCTCATACCGGTCAGAGATAATGAGCGCAACCTTGGAATAGTCGAATCCATAGACCACGCTGTCCAGCAGCTTGGATGAAATGACCAGGGTGACCGTACTATAGAGGGTCTTGTTGACGTCCCGAAAGGCAATGCCGGTGATGATGATAACCGCCAAATCAATTGCCATCATCAGCTTGCCGGCAGACACATTGCGAAAGCGGCGTTTCATCAGTCGCATCAAAATATCGGTGCCGCCGGTGGACGCGCCGCGCGCAAGAATCAGCCCGCATGCAACGCCGATCCCCGCCCCGCCATACAGCGCGGCCAGCAGCGGATCTGTCACCGGCGTGGGCAGCCCCTGAAACAAATCCAAAAAAAACGACAATGCCGCAGTGCCAAGCAGCGATTCAAAAAAGAATTTTTTTCCGATACGGCGAAACCCAGCCAAAAACAGTGGCAGGTTGATGAGCAGGGTGATCGTGCCGGTCGGCAGCGCGCCGGTCATGGAACTGATAACCATTGCAAGACCCGACACACCGCCGCCATTCATCTGGTTCGGCTCCAAAAATAAATCAAAGACCAGCGAATACAGCGCGCAGGCAAACACAATCAGCGCAATATCCACCACATAGGCGCGCACTTTTTTGCTCACGCAAACGCTTCCTTTCCCGTTTCAATCAGTCCAGCTCCAGGGTAATTTGCTTCTCGTCGACGTCTTCCTCCCGCAGCAGCATACCGGCCGCCGGCAGGGCGCGCGCGCGATAACGCGCAGCATTTGTGATCTGCGATTGCGTCAAAAGCAGCATTTTGTCCAGTGTATATTTTTTCTTCAGCGTCAAAACAGATACGCCCTGGGTATTCCGCGTTGTTTTCGGCAGCAACATTGCCGACGAAAACACCAGCGCACGACCCTCTGTGGAATACAGCGCCACCTCGGCGTCCTCCCGCAGCGGCAATATCCCCCGCAGCGGACTTTTGTCGCAGAATGCGCCCGTCAGCTTTTTGCGGTTGGACTTGGTATTGTAGGCGGCAAGCTCCACCTTGGCAACCTTTCCGTTTTCGTAGGCAAAGAGCAGGTTGCCGGTGTAATCGCCCGGCAGGCAAATGCCAAGCACCGTTTCCCCCTCCTCCATGGCCAGCTTCGAGGGCAGGTAATCCCCCAGCACCGACGCTTTGGAATCGTCAAAATCAGCCAATTTCGTCTTATATACCTGAAAATGATCGGTGAACACGATCATCTCATCGCGGTTGTTCGCCTCGTAGCGCGCCGAAAGGCGGTCGCCTTCCTTAAACTTCTGGTCGCTGGACATGCGCAGGGACTGCGCCGTGATCTTCTTAAAATAGCCGCCTGCCGACAGGAACAGCGTGACCGGGTAATCCGGCGTCAGTTCTTCTTCCGGCTCCTGCTGCATCTCGTGCTCATAGACCAGCGCGGTCTTGCGCGGCGCGCCGTATTTTGCGGCGACCTCCTCCAACTCCTTGATGATGATGGCGTGGATGCGCGCCGGATTTTGCAGCGTGGTTTCCAGATCCTCGATCTCTTTTTCCAATCCCTCGGTTTCATCGACGCGCTTGAGGATGTACTCCTTATTGATGTTGCGCAGCTTGATTTCCGCGACATACTCCGCCTGAATCTGGTCGATGCCGAAGCCGATCATAAGGTTGGGCACCACCTCGGCGTCCGTTTCCGTTTCCCGGATGATGGCAATGGCCTTGTCGATGTCCAGCAGAATCTTCCCAAGGCCTTTGAGCAGGTGCAGCTTGTCCTTTTTCTTGCCAAGGGTGAAATAGACGCGGCGGCGAATGCAGTCGCTTCTCCATGCCGTCCATTCCTCCAGCACTTCGCGCACGCCCATCACGCGCGGCATGCCGGCAATCAGGATGTTGAAATTACACGGGAAGCTGTCCAGCAGCGGCGTACTCTTGAACAGTTTTTGCATCAGCCTGTCCGGATCCACGCCGCGCTTGAGGTCGATGGCGATTTTCAGGCCGCTGAGATCCGTTTCGTCGCGCATATCCGAAATTTCCCGGATTTTACCCGCTTTAATCAGCTCTGACACCTTGTCGATGATGGCCTCGCAGGTCGTCGTATAGGGAATCTCATATACCTCAATCAGGTTTTCTTCCTTGAGGTAGCGATATTTTGCGCGAATCGGAATCGCGCCGCGGCCTGTCCGATAGACCTCGGCCATTTTAAGCGGATCATAAAGGATCTCGCCGCCGGTTGGAAAATCAGGCGCAGGCAGTGTGTCCAGAATCTCATGCTCCGGGTGCTTGAGCAGCGCAATGGTCGTTTTGCAGACCTCCGCCAGATTAAAGCTGCAGATATTGGACGCCATGCCGACGGCGATTCCGGTATTGGCCGCAACCAGCACATTGGGGAAAGTGGTGGGCAGCAGCGTCGGCTCTTTGACCGTCGCGTCATAGTTGTCGGCAAAATCCACCGTATCGTTGTCAATATCCCGGAAAATCTCCTGACAGATGGGCGCGAGCTTCGCCTCGGTATACCGGGACGCGGCATAGGCCATGTCCCGGGAATAGACCTTACCGAAGTTGCCCTTGGAATCCACAAACGGCACCAGCAGCGTTTCGTTGGCGCGGGTCAGGCGCACCATGGTTTCATAGATGGCCTGATCCCCGTGGGGATTCAGGCGCATGGTCTGACCCACAATGTTGGCCGATTTTGTTCTTGCGCCGTTCAGCAGTCCCATTTTATACATGGTATACAGCAGCTTGCGGTGGGACGGCTTGAAGCCGTCGATCTCCGGGATCGCGCGCGACACGATGACGGACATGGCATAGGGCATATAGTTGATCTCCAGCGTGCTGCAAATCGGCTGCTCTACAATTTCCGCGTGCAGACCCTCCACATTGGGCACATCGCGCTTGATAAATTCCGTTTTCTTTTTCTTTGCCACTTCACGTCACCTCCTCAGGAAAGATCGACCATCTCTAGATATTTGTACCCATTTTCCGCAATATGATCCTTGCGTCCGGCCAGATTTTCGCCCAGCAGCAGGTCAAACACCTGCGATGTGCGCGCAGCGTCCTCCGGCATGACTTTGATGAGCCGTCTGGTTGCCGGATTCATGGTGGTCATCCACATCATTTCCGGTTCGTTCTCGCCAAGCCCCTTGGAGCGGGCAATGGTATACTTCTTCCCCTCCAGCTGCGCGAGAATCTGCGTCTTTTCCGGCTCGTTATAGGCAAACCAGGTTTTATCCTTGACCGTGATCTCGTAGAGCGGCGATTCGGCAATATACACATTGCCGTTGCGGATCAGCGTCGGCACCAGCCGGTAAAGCATGGTGAGAATCAGCGTGCGAATCTGATAGCCGTCCACGTCGGCATCGGTGCAGATGACCACCTTGCTCCAGCGCAGCGACTCGATGCTGAACGAGGACAGATCCTTGGACGCCTTTTTGCCGTTGATCTCCACGCCACAGCCCAGCACCCGGATGAGGTCTGTGATGACATCGCTTTTGAAGATTCGCTCATAGTCTGCTTTCAGGCAGTTGAGGATTTTACCGCGCACCGGCATGATGCCCTGAAACTCCGAATCTCTGCCCTGCTTGACCGAGCCAAGTGCGGAGTCGCCCTCCACGATAAACAGTTCCCGTCGGCTGGGATCCTTGCTCCGGCAGTCCACGAATTTCTGCACGCGGTTGGAGATGTCCAAATTGCCGGAAAGCTTCTTTTTAATGTTGATTCGCGCCTTTTCCGCCGTTTCGCGCGAGCGTTTGTTCACCAGCACCTGATCGGCGATGCGGTCGGCCTCCTGCTTATTTTCAATGAAATAGACCTGCAGCTGCTCCCGGAAGAACTCCGTCATGGCGTCCTGCACAAATTTATTGGTGATGGCCTTTTTGGTCTGGTTTTCATAGGAGGTCTGGGTGGAAAAGCAGTTGGTCACCAGCACCAGACAGTCCTGCACGTCCTGAAAGGTGATTTTGCTTTCACTTTTCGTGTACTTGCCAACCTGCTTGATATAGTTGTCGATGGCATAGATAAAGGCGTTTTTTGTCGCCTTTTCCGGCGCGCCGCCATATTCCAGCCACGACGAGTTGTGATAATACTCAATGACGTTCACGTTGGCTGAAAAGCACAGCGCAGCGGAAATTTTGACCTTGTATTCCTGCTTGTCCTCACGGTCGCGCCCCTTGCGCTCCGTTTCCCAGAACTGCGGCATGGTGATGGCGTTTTCCTGGGTCAGCTCGGTCACATAGTCCAAAATGCCGTGGTCGTAGCGGTATTCGGTTTCCGTAAAACCGGCCTGCGTCTGATCTCGGAACAGGAACGTTATGCCGGCATTTACCACAGCCTGCCGCTTGATGGTGTCGTGATACCACGCACTCGGCACGGCAATGTCCGTGAAAACGTCCAAATCCGGCATCCAGCGGAAGGTCGAACCGGTCTGCTTGCGGTCTGCCGGCGCACTTTCCAGTTTGCCGCAGATCTCGCCCTTTTCAAAATGCAGACTATATTTTTTGCCGTCCCGACGAATCGTTGCATCAAAATAAGAAGAGGAATACTGCGTTGCGCAGGCGCCGAGGCCGTTGAGCCCCAATGAAAATTCATAGTCGCCGCCGGAACCGTTGTCATATTTTCCGCCTGCATACAGCTCGCAGAACACCAGCTCCCAGTTGAATCTGCCCTCTTTTTCGTTCCAGTCCACCGGGCAGCCACGGCCAAAATCCTCCACCTGCACCGAGCAGTCGGCAAACCGTGTCACGACGATTCGATTGCCGTGACCCTCGCGTGCCTCGTCGATGGCGTTGGACAAAATTTCAAACACCGCGTGCTCGCAGCCCTCCAGGCCGTCCGAGCCGAAGATGACCGCCGGGCGCTTTCGAACGCGATCCGCGCCTTTCAGCGATGAAATGCTCTCGTTGTCATATGTTTTCTTCTTTGGCATAAGCTTCCTCACTACATTTCGTTTATCTTTTGGTATGATACCCCAATATATTCTACTTGTACTATAGAAGAATTTGGCTGCAAAGTCAAGAAAAAGGGGCGGCCTTCAGCCGCCCCACCTTGCTATGTAAGGGCGGACAAACGTCCGCCCTGCTGCATTCCATCGTCATGGACGCAGCGTTCGCATCAATTCCGCATTCATGACTGCGCGACACCCTTGACAGCTGCGATTTCGGAACACATCTTCGCTTTTCGATTTGCGCCAATCAAAAGCAGTGCGTTCTGAAGATGCAATCTGTCCGCAACTATTATATGTCGCACAAAAAGCAATAGTCCTGTAATTTTATTCCAGTTTTACGCTTATAGATAGCAGCAGGAGGGATGGACATGTTTGCCTATGTAATATTGTTCGGCGCCGCGCTTGCGGCAATCGCGCTGCTGTTTTGGCTGATCACCCTGCCGATTCGCCCGCTGTTCAAGCTGCTCATCAACCTGGCAGCCGGTTATATGATGCTGTTTCTGTTCAACCTGTTTTCCTGCTTGACCGGCTTTTCACTGGATCTCAATCTGGTTTCCGCCGCAATCATCGGCCTTTTGGGTCTGCCGGGGCTTGCACTGCTGCTCATCGTGCGTTTTTTGCTGCTTTAACGCGGCATTTTGAACGCTTCTCCGTTAATTCCCCACTCCGGCAGCGGATAGCGCTGCATGGCGCCAAAAACTCTGGCCTTAAGATCGGGATAAGTCGCGCTCAGCTGATACACAAGCTGCTTGATTTCCTCCCGCTTGGTGTGCTTGTCGGCCGGACAGGTGTTGTGCACCACCGGCAGATTCATGCGCGCAGCAAAGTGGATGATCGCCTTTTCGCTCAAATAGAGCATAGGGCGAATCTGCGTGATGCCCGTGCGGTCGAGGGTGGTAACCGGCTGGAAGCAGCTGATGCGCCCCTCATACAGCAGCGACATGAGAAAGGTTTCTACCGCATCATCATAATGATGCCCCAGTGCAATTTTATGAATTCCCCGTTCCAGCAGTGCCTCGTTCAGTGCGCCGCGGCGCATTTTGGCACACATGGAACAGGGATTTTTTTCTTTTCTGTAGTCAAAGATGATCGGCCCGATTTGGGTGTCAATTTTGGTAAATGGAACGTCCAGTTCGGCGCAAAAATCCG